>JBGCEN010000399.1:0-13523 GCA_045106435.1 Rhodothermales bacterium | reverse complement strand
CATAAAAGTCCATGTAACGACAAGACGACCTGGATTGCTACACCTTCGAAAAAAACATCAGCACCTATGACTATGCGCTTCATTTCTTTTCTGGTAATTCTTCTCCTGGTCAGCTGCGATTCCAACTCCGACGAATCATGTCTCACCGTGACGCCAGACGAAACCTATACGCTATCCGGAACGGCCATGACGACGGACTTTACGCCGGCCGTAAAAACTTACGCTGTACGTAACACATGTACCCTGGATGTGATGCTTTCCGTTGAAGAAGACGTTCGCTGGCTTGACGTAGAAATCGATGCCTTTGGCGACAACGAGGCCGGCACACTCAGCGCCGGCGTCAGTATAGACGTGGATATTGAGGTAAGATACGGTAGCGATAACATACAGCGCCTTGACCAATTGGAAGCCGGCAGCTATAGCGCTGAGCTGCGTTTTGTTGATGAAACGAATACTACGCAGGTTGATCGCCTGGTCACCGCGACGGTTAATTCCCCATGAGGAATTAACCGTCTTCAAAATCTTCAGATGATCATAGGATGGCCTCGGTGTCATTCTAAAACGATCCAGATACGCTGATTACTGACCCACTATTGGGTACGTTTTGCCAGGGGCTGGATAAAGACGCCCGTGTCCAGAGGTCATTGTCCATTCCAACACCCAGTATCGTACCATCCTGCATTACGGTAACACTGCGAACAGATCCACTGTTGGGTACGTTTTGCCAGGGGCTGGATAAAGTCGCCCTGCTCCAGAGGTCATTGTCCATGCCGACGCCCAGTATGGTGCCGTTTTCCATTACTGCCACGCTGCGAACAGATCCACTATTGGGTACGTTTTGCCAGGGGCTGGATAAAGACGCCCGTGTCCAGAGGTCATTGTCCATGCCAACGCCCAGTATGGTGCCGTCTTTAATGACGGCCACACTGCGAACCGATCCACTGTTGGATACGTGTTGCCAGGCACTTGTCAGGTGCTCTCTGGTCCAAAGGTCATTGTTCATTCCTACGCCGATGATAGCTTTGCCACTGGAAACTCTCATTGCTTGCGTAGAAGTAGACGTTGCATTGGCCGCTGCCGTTACGGGCGTATCGGCTCTTTCCCAGGTTACGTTAATAGACGGATCGTTATGCCATTCTCTTGTTTCAAATATGTGTGTGTAGCAATTGCCACTTATACATTCTTCGTCTGACCATGGATAGGCTCCGCCATCATTCGTATCCCAGTCGCTTTGACAAAGCCCTCCTGTAGGTGCGTTAAGCGCATCTTTGAGCCATTGCGCTGCGTATTCGCCCTGTTCTGTGAAATATATTTCTTCATCAGCAAGCACTTTATTTACACAACGAAGAAGATTCAGATCATTTGCACAATTTGCGCGACCTTGCGTATCCATGGACTGATTGGTGTGATTGTTCTTCCATTTACCCAAATCATGCGCCTGGCAGCATTTGTCCACGTTGTCTATTAAATCGGTTTGGGGGCCACCATAATTTCCACCACAAGCTACACCATAACGTTCTCCTCCTACAGCCCCAATCATGCCGATGTAACATTCCCCTACATCAAATATGCATTTGATCTGTCTCGGCGTAAAACCAGCTGCTTCTACAAGATCTCGATCATAAATGCCGGAAAAACTATCAACCGGGTCATAAAACTTTACGCACTTACGCTGGTCATCTGGATCTACCAGTGTATTCATGTCAAAATCGGCAGGGCATGTATAACATCCTTTTCCTACAACTAAGAAACTACTAGAGCTGCACTGAAGGAATGAAGGAGCTCCAGTATATTTTGCAGTAGAATGTATGATTAGCGGTGGGGCGTGTTCGAATCCTCCAACAAAAGATGCTCGGGTGGTGTCGCCGGTTTCATTTGATGCATTTGAGAAAAACGCAAGTTGCAGTCTAAAGCCATCTTTGTTTGTATGACCTTTGATCCATTCCTGTGCTTGAGAGGAGGATACATTTAGAAAGAACAGAAGAATCGTTAGTATAAATGTTCGCATTGGTGCGTCCTTTTTGCTTAATCTGTGTGTTTGAGCTCAGACTGTGTATAGAGAGATAAAGTCCTTCTTTTTTAAACACAGTGAAACTAGAGATAGTGGCTCATTCCTCTTAAAAGCATAAGAACACATGCGCAAGTTTAATCAACCCGGTAAAAATGAATCTATGCAGATGTACATAAACTAAATCGAAATTTCGCCGGCTACCTCTTTGCGCAACCAGGCCTTGGCTGTTGTCCACGAGCGTTGCACGGATCTCTTTGAGATGCCCATTACCTCTGCTGTTTCTTCGAGGGTGAGTCCGCCAAAAAATCGATATTGAACAACCTGACTGGCGCGTTCATCAATATTAGCCAGACGGGCAAGGGCCTCATCGAGGAGGAGTACTTCTTCTGCTTCCCGATCAGAAAGAAAAGCATCTACGTCCTCAAGAGGGATATTCGCCTGACCGCCACCTCGTTTTACGCGTTTCTTGGTGCGGGCATAATCAACCAGAATATTGCGCATGGCCGTACTGGCGATGGCCATGAATTCTTTCCTGTCTGCAAGGTCGAGCTGCTTTTGGTTGACAAATTTTAAGTATACCTCGTTGACAAGCGCAGTCGCGCCGAGTGTGTGGTTTTGGCGTTCATTTCTAAGTCGTTGTTTTGCGATGAGGTGGAGCTCATCGTATAGCAACGGAATGAGTTTATCGAAAGCAGACGTGTCGCCTTCCTGGAGTCGGCGCAGCCAGCGTGTTATGGTTCCAGGTTCTTGCATTACAGGGTTGGGATCAATGCGTGTCGTGGGTCCAATAGATAAACAGACAGAGCTGGATTATGTCCGGTTGAACATAGTCTTTCCTACACAAAATAAGTCTTTTCCTACAAAAAGCTTGTCTTTTCAAAATCCTTGCAGAAAGGAATGATGTCATAAAAGTCGGGCGGGCTGTTTGTTCTAAGGATGGATATTCCTATTGAAGTGCTTATCTCTGTTCAATACATAACTCTATTAACTTTGCTTCTTTTGATTTCAGAATATCGATCAAAGAGTTGTGATTTAGGAAGTATGTTCACTGGCTTCATAAGCTTTGATAAAAATCATAAATCAAAAATCCTTGATCGATATTCTGAAATCAGTCAAAAAATACCTTCAGTTATTTCGCTGACAAAGTACAAGCTGTCCACCTTTCTACTAAACCGTCGCTAAGATGAATGGATGTCTACATCTTTTGTAGAGGGCATCCATTCACAAGAATCAGTCATAGTTCTGAGGCGTCGTAAATCATGAGAAAAACATCAATCGCGATATGCAGCATCATCCTGCTCTTTACAGGGATTTATCAGCCTTTGGTATTGGGACAAGTGCCGGCTCCGGTGCAGTTAAATCCATCAACCACAAATGCAGATCAAGACTTTGGCTACGCCGTTGACCTTGATGGTACAGTTGCTATTGTAGGGGCGTTTCGAGATGAGAGTATATCACCGCTGGAAGCGGGTGCTGCATTTGTTTATCGATTTAACGGTACAACATGGGAAGAGGAGGCCAGGCTTGAGTCGTCAAGTATAGAATCTTTTGATTGGTTTGGTTGGGATGTGGCGGTTTCAGGGGGCGTTATTCTTGTGACTTCGCGAAATGGTGATGAACTGGCTTCTAGCGCCGGCGACGTGACCGTTTTCAGGTACAACGGCAGCAATTGGGTGGAAGAGACCATCCTGATCCCTTCTGATGGAGATGAGAATGCCGACTTTGGATTTGGTATTGATATAGATGGCGATATTGCAGCAGCTGGAGGGCCAGATAAAACTGGACTGGAAGTTAGGGAAGGTATCGTGTATGTCTATCGATATAATGGTGTGGCGTGGGTAGAAGATGGGATGCTGACGGCTTCTGATGCCGGCGGGAATAGTTTTTTTGGTAGTGCAATATCGATAGATGGTGATCGGATTCTTGTGGGTGCCTTTAATGCAGCTGACGCAAATGGAGCGTTGGTCGGCAAGATGTATGTGTATGAGCATGATGGGGCCCAGTGGAATGAAACTGCTATTTTGCAAGCTGATAACGCAAATAATTTGGCAAATCTCGGTGTTTCTGTGAGTCTGGAAGGCGATTGGGCTGTTGGTGGTGCGCCGCTTGACAATGAACTCAACAACGGCGCCGGCGCAGCGCATGTATTTCACTTCGATGGGACTAACTGGAGGCTACACCAAAAGCTTACGGCAACTATAGATGGTGAGGGTTTTTTTCTCTTTGGCACCGGCGTATCTGTTTCAGAGAATCGGATACTCGTTGGTGCAGATAACTGGGCGCCGGCGGGTGAGGGGAGTACTGGCAAAGGGTACCTGTTTGAGTATGATGCCGTTGATGATCGTTGGACAGAAATTGAAAGCTTTGCGCCAGACAATGCCGGCACGGGCGATCAATTTGGGCAGTCTGTTGCCTTGCAGGGCGAAGTCATGCTGGTAGGTGCACCTGAGTTTGATGCACCTGGATCTGATGGTATAGTGGATGATCGCGGTGCAGCCTATATCTATGGAGTGCCTTCTGTGGCCACTGCAAATGAAGCGGAACTGCCCATCTCGGGGTTGGCCATCTCAAGGGTGTATCCCAATCCCTTTAGAAATCGATCAACCGTTCAAGTTACTTCGGATATCGATCAGGCAGCGCATATTGTATTAAGTGATATGCTTGGGCGAGAAGTGAAAACAATATTTGCCGGCCGGCTTGGTGCGGGCTCGTCCACTACACTTCCTGTTGAGGCTGGCGACCTGCCTGTCGGCGTCTACTGGATCAAGATCACAACACCCGGCCAAGTGCTGCATCGTTCTATAACACTGGTTAGATGAGCGGTGATTAGTTTTCAGTTTTCAGTTCTCAGTGATCAGTTTTCAGTGAGCAGAAATATCAAACAACTGAAAACTGAAAACTGATCACTGAAAACTTCCGTTTCACTTCCTTCTCACGGCCTCCAGATATTTCTTTGTCCGCACAGTATACCTGTGATCAGGGCCTAGTTTCTTGGTAAGAATGTCGAGGGCTTCTACAAAATTTTCTTCCGCCTCTTCACGTTTACCTAATCGATAGAGTAGGTCGCCAAGGGTATCAAGCGTTAAACCAATGCGCGGGTGGTCCGCATCAAGGAGTTGTCGGTTAATTGCCAGCGCCTTTCTTAGGTGAGGTTCAGCTGCTTTGTAATTTTTCTGAGATTTGAATAAGGTGCCGAGGTTATTATGGGTTGCTGCCATGGAAGGATGGATTTCCCCAAGCAGTTTTTTACGCATTGAAAGGGCTGATTCATAAAGCGGTATGGCCAGCTCATAGTCTTCCTTTGCTTTTAACAAGGCAGCCAGATTATGCATGCCTGTTGCAATGTCCGGGTGCTCTTTTCCAAACAGAGCGTGATACATTTCGAGACTTTCTTTATACAACACTTCTGCTTCATCGTACTTTTGCTGGGCCTTAAGATTTGCTGCAAGATTGTTTAACCCAGCAGCGATATGTGGATGAATCGGGTCGAGCGTTTTAATGCGAATTTGCAGGGCTTCTCGATGTAAGGCTTCTGCGCCTTCCAAGTCACCTTTTCTGTGCAAAACGCCGGCATGATTGCTCAGAGAGCCGGCAAGGTCGGGATGGTCTGGCCCCAGCAATGTTCGGCGTGCAGCGTTGACTTCCTTATAGATCGAATCAGCTGGCTCGTACTGCCCTTTCAAATACAGAATACCGCCAAGATTGCTTAATTCTGCGATTACATCCAGATGATTCTCTCCCATCAATTGTTTTCGGATAGATAAAGCTTCACGGTATAGCAATTCAGCTTCGTCGTAATTGCCCTGCTCCTGCCGCAGCGCGCCCAGCCTTTGCAGGCTTGTTGCCACCTCGTTATTTTCGTTGCCAGATAGTTTGCGCTGCATGACAAGAACTGCTTCCATCAGAGGTTCTGCTATGGCAAAGTCTCCTTTAGTTTTATGCAATGCCGCGATCTCCGCCATGCTTTCTGCTATTTCTAGGTGGTCGCCCGCATGTAGCTGCCGGCGTAAATCGAGCGCTTTTTCAAGCAGGGGCTGTGCAGTCTGCAAATCGCCGAGATCCAGGTGTACGGTGCCCAGTACATTTAATAAAGCGGCCTGTACCTCGGGCTGATCCCCTAATTCGGTCTCTATATTTTGTACACCAGCAGCAAGGAGATCGCGCACCTGTATTGAATCACTGCGGCTGGCGTTGGTCTCAAACGGGTTCGAGGCTTTAAAAAGACCTTCTAGAAAACCAGCAACCTGCTGTGCTTTTGTTGCTTCCAGTTGCGCACGGTCGCGTTCAGCCTCCAGTCTTTGTGCCTGGATGGCCATCACGACGCTAAAGCTTACTATGAGTAAAAGGGCGGCAGTCACAACGGTGGCAAGGGCGCGATTACGGAGGACGAGTTTTTTAAATCGGTACGAGAACCGGTCTTTTTCCGCTGCCACAGGAAGACCTGTTAAGTAGCGTTCAATGTCTTGGGAAAATTGCTCGGCAGAAGTATATCGCCGATCAGGCTCTTTACGGAGGGCCATCAGCACAATATTGTCCAGGTCGCCTTGCAGCATTCTTTTAAGCCGGCTCACGCCAGTTCTTCTTGCTCTGCTAATAATTTCTGGCGTTGCCTGTGTGCGGTTATGTGATTCCTGAACAGACACCTCTGTGATGGCTGTGCTGGGGCGAGCCGGTGCCACGTTGCACACAATCCGCTCAATCTCCGCCTGCATCCGGTTGGTTAATTGATAGGGCCGGCGACCAGACAATATTTCGTATAGCAAGACGCCCAGTGCATACACATCTGTAGCTGTTGTGATCACCTCGCCTTTCACCTGTTCCGGCGCGGCGTATTCGGGCGTCATTAACCGAATTTGGGATTGTGTTACGGCCATCGACATCGCCCAGTCCGGATCCAGTAGTTTGGCGATGCCAAAATCAAGTAGTTTTACTTCGCCTTCTTCGGTAACAAGGATGTTAGATGGCTTTATATCGCGGTGAACAATCAGATTACGATGGGCATGTTGAACGGCAGAGCACACGGTACGAAATAGTTCGAGTCGTTCATTGATAGACAGCGCGTATTTATCGCAAAATTTGGTGATTGGAATGCCTTCTACATACTGCATGACCAGATAAGGCCGGCCGGCTGTATCGATGCCTCCATCTAGCAACTGAGTAATATTCGGATGTGTGAGCCGCGCCAGTACCTGCCGCTCCATCCTGAAGCGTGCTAACATATGGCTGCTTTTATAGCCGGCGCGTACCAGTTTCAGGGCCACCTTTTGTGTGTACTGGTCATCATCTCGCTGGGCCAGATATACCTCGCCCATCCCGCCTTCTCCAATCAGCTTCTCGAGTCGGTAAGGGCCGATGTGGGTGCCGGCCAGATTACTTGTGCGATCTGTGTCTTGCTCGTCTTCTGCAAGTAACCGGCCTTCTATCGCCAGCGCAATGCTTTCCTCATCTACCGAAAGCATCGAGTCGAGCTCTTGCCGGAGTTCTAAATCATCTCCACAGGCTTCGCTCAAAAAAACAGAGCGCTCTGCAGGGGCCAACTCAAGGGCGGCGATAAACAGGTCTTCCAGTTTTTTCCAACGATTTGCATCCATGAGATTGTCCCTTGATGTATGGATTCTTAAAGAGTACAGTGCTCCCTGAAAGGGATAGCGATGAAATCTCTTGAAAGTGGACAGTTTAGCGACAATTTAATGATTTAAGCCTTTTGATTCCTGTTATACTGCGTTTTTCTGTACAAAATGGCCACTTTTAGGACCAGGTAGCGCTAAGGGATTTGGGCGTCGAGTTTCGAATGTCGAACGCCGAGTGTCGAGTTATGGATTAAAAACTCGGCATTCGACATTCGAAACTCGGCATTCGAAACTCGTCACTCAACCAGACCTGGTACATGTAAAATGAACACATCAATATCCCATCTCCTTGATCACGCTTTTGCGCATCTGAATCCTGCTGAAGCGTTGACTGAGCCCGTAACAATATTATTGGGCTTAGACGAAGATAGCTTGCAAATTCTTTCTCAACTTCGGATTGAAAGCGTAGCAGATCTTGCGTTATCTCATTTTTTTGCTGTTGCATCGGAATTAACAACCGCAGTGGTTGAAGGAGGCACTCCGTTGGCTGAGATTGGCCGGCCAAGTCATGATATGGTGGATGCAGCCTATATCGAATACACCCTGGAAGATTTAATCGATCAACAGACAGATGCTTTACTGGGCATTAGCCAGAAAACGGCAAAATTGCTCGCAAAGAAGTTTGATCTCTATACAATTCGTGATATGGCTTACTGGCAGCCCTATCAAAGTGCCAAGGCCATTCTTCAACTTTCTTTGCCCCCGGCCTTGCAGCCTGGGTATGATCCTGAGGCACCGGATGACTTGATACCCCAAAATGGTGCGTTTGCTACAGATCGGTTTTACTACACACGGTTTTATCTGGACTCATTCTTGAACAAAGAACCTGGTGCCAGCATTGAGGAAGCTGGCCCGATTGCGTTTGACGAAATGCCGGATAACGCCGGCGCTGGTTTGGCGATCGGTGCAATTGTGACTTATGAACAGGCCTGGTTTAACGAAGGAGTGGCATTGGGGAGCTTGTTGCACTCGCTACCCCTGGCACCTGGGGAGTCAACCAACATAGCTGTGATCGATAGACAGCGGTCAACAATTGCTTCGACCCTGGAGTCAACTAAAGAAGAGGAAGTGCGGTCAAATGTACTCATCCAAAATCGTTCTATACAGGAAATCACCAACGCTACCCTGAACGGGTTTCAGTCGGGTACATCAGCCTCTCTTGCTACAGATCGTACCGCCAGTGAAAGTCATAGCAACAACACATCGTTTATTGGGGGTGCTGGTGGGATTCTGGGGCCGATTATTGCCGGCCAAGGGTTGAGTGCTTCCGGTGGACAAACGAGTGGGGGGACCTTTTCCTCTTCAGCCGCCACAATCCATACCACTTCGGAAAGTGAACGTAGCCTTGCAGCATCTGCAAGCGAGGATATCAACGCTCTAACACAGCAAAACGCCAGCGCCGTGCGGAGTAAATGGGCGAGTGTGGTGCAGGAAGTGAGTCAGGAAGAAACGCAGTCGTTCAGTTCGCGAAATGTGACCAACTACAATCATATGCATGCGATGACCATGCAGTACTATGAAGTGGTTCAAATTTATAAGGTGATTAATCAGCCCCACACCGTTAAGAAATGTGTCTTTATTCCATACACCACGCTGGACTTTTTCGACGATGACGTACTTTTTCGATATAGAAACAGTTTGATGGCGTTTGCACTGGATTCAATCGTTCCGAAAGCGTTAAGCCAGGATACAGAAATAAAAATGATGGGGCTGGCGAGCGATACGACCTATCAGTTGACCGTATTGAACCGCACGGGTGCTGCTGGGATTACTGCCGGCATTACTGCGTCTGAGACGGTGCCCGATACAGATATTTTTACAGGAGATCTACAGATAGGCCGGCCCTATCATGTATCCGGCCCCATCTCGCTGCCACTGGATGCTACGCTTACCGATGTAGAAGCGACGGTAGATGGTGAAGAAAGAAGCGTTTCGTACTACAATTTGAATGGCGACTTTGAATTTACAGTGCCCGATACAGTCATTGCTTCCAATCTAACCGCGTTAACGGTGATTGGGGCGAGCGGGCAAACCGGGGTGAAAAAAGTATCGTTGTCATTTAAAATAACCACCAGTGCTTTTAGCCATAAATACCTGATTACGTACAATAAAAATTTTGACGGCGCCACGTTGGCTGGAGCATCTGCTTCAGACGTCATATTTATTGTACCAGATGCTTCGCCGGCTGACCTTGCATTGTGCAAGCTCCATCTCGATGCGCACAAGCATTATTACACACGCGTTGTGCTAGATCAGTTTGAGCCGGATGCCTGGATGTCGATCCTCGCAGCCTATCGGTTTGGGCAGCGTCCGTTAACAGAAGTACTTACTTCGAAGCCGGCTGCCATCACATCATCTTATCTGTGCTTCGAAATCAAAGTAAATAAAGAAGATCGCCAGAGCTGGGAAGCATGGAAACACGAAAAAGGATTTAACGGAGCAGATGCCCTTATAGAAACACGTGTGCCTGTACCATCTGGCGGTGTATTCGCTGAAGCTGTGCTGGGCCGCTATAATTCGGCAGAAAAACTGGATGATACCCGGTTCTGGGACTGGCAGGATTCTCCCATACCGAATAGTGCGTTTGGAGTGCCCAAGTCCGAGCTTCGAGTGCCGAATGCTGAATTGAGAATTGCGAATGTTGAGTGAGGAGTTTTGGCTTTGGAGTGCCGAGTTTCGAGTTTGGAGTGGTTGCAAGCCTTCAAGAAAGGGACTCGTCACTCGGCACTCGAAACTCGGCACTCCAAAGCCGGCTTGGCGCAAAGGAAAAGAGACCCGAACCCGCTCTCTTTGGCGCAAATCATATCACAAACTGGTTTAGTGTACCAGCCGCCATTAAGTACTGCTGAAGGGCAATTCATATCCAAACTTGAAGCTTGACAAGGCACTGCGGATTATAAAAAAAGACAGCAATTTTGCTTCCTTATGTCGATCCCCCAGTCTCTTGAGCTGAATTAGGTGCATGGGCGCCCAAAAATCAGCCTGAAACAGTTTTCTGCAAGCATTTGGTGAGTTCTTATGTCTCAGTTTCAACGCTCTTCTGCTTTTGCATTTTTGTTGATGGTCTTTTTATGGCCATTGGGAAATGCACAAGCGCAATTTACGGATGTCGCATCCAGTGTGGGTATCAATGTAACCCATGATGGTGCATCTGTAGCTGATATGGGGTTAGGTGCCGGAGCCGCGTGGTTCGATTACGACAATGACGGCGACCTGGACCTATACATGACCATGCGCACAGGCGCAAACTTTCTTTTTCAAAACAACGCTGGATCCTTTACGGACGTCGCGGCAGCTGCTGGCGTAGCAGATGCCTCTAACGACGGCGCCGGCGTTGCTGCAGCCGACTATAATAACGACGGTTGTATCGATTTATACCTCGCAAATTCGATTATCGATGTTTTATTCGAAAACAATTGCGATGGTACGTTTACGGACATTTATGCCGGCTCGGGTCTTGAGACCTCTGGCGAACGCCGTGGTACATCTGCCTCATGGGGAGACTACGATAACGATGGTTTTGTCGACCTATACGTAGCGCATCACTACCCACTGGATGGCACCAATGTACCAGACGATAAATCTAAAGGTCAGGATTATCTCTACCACAACAATGGAGACGGTACATTTACAGATGTTACCGACGATATGTTGGGAGATGATCGTGAAAAAGCCAGCTTCATGGGAAGCTGGACGGACTACGACAACGACGGTGATCTGGACATCTACATGATCGCTGACTGTCCATTTGATGCCCAGGCACCTATGCGTCTCTGGAGAAATGATGGTGGTACAGACGGAGTCACAGACTGGACGTTCACTGATGTAGCTGGTTCTGCAAACGCCAACTGGTGCCAGAATGGCATGGGACTGGCTGTTGGAGACTACGACCGTGACGGATTTCAGGACTATTTCTATACAGACAACGGAAACTTGTCTGGCGCAGGTGGGCTCGAGAGAGCTGGAACGCTGCTGTTGAACAACAACGGTTCTACATTCAGCGATGCAACCGACGCTGCCGGCGTTTCTTCAAACAACTTCTCATGGGGAGCCAACTTCTTCGATTATGATCTGGATGGTTGGGAAGATCTTTTCATGGCTGCCGGCTCACTCAACGATTTCTCTTCTGTTGAGTCGAAACTATGGCATTCTGATGGAAATGGTATTTCATTCACCGATGTATCTGTTGCACAGGGTGTTAACGATACAGGCCGTGGTCGTTCAGGCGTTTATGCCGACTATGACCAGGATGGTGACCCTGACCTGTTCCTCGTGAACTATGGTGGACAGGCTAGACTCTTCAGAAATGACAATTCAAACAGTAACAACTGGTTGATTGTTGATCTGGAAGGTGTAACAAGCAACCACGACGGTATTGGTGCCAAAGTAGAACTCACCTCCGGAAGTGGTACCCAGACACATGAAATACACAGTGGATCAAGCCTGGGTGGTGGAGATGATGTTGCAGCGTACTTCGGATTAGGTACAGATGCTTCAATTTCAAATTTGACCATTACCTGGCCATCAGGTACAGTGCAGACTGTTAACGGTGTAGGTATCAACCAGCGTATTCTTGTTGTAGAATCTACAACAACAGGCGGTGGCGACTTATTTACAGATGTTACCAACTCAGTTGGCCTGAATGTAACACATCAGGGCAACACAACAGGAGACATGGGGATTGGCACAGGTGCTGCATGGTTTGATTATGACCAGGATGGCGACCTTGATCTCTACATGACCAACCGTGAAGGCGCCAATCATCTCTTTGAGAACAATGGCGGATCCTTTACAGATGTTGCAGCCGCAGCCGGCGTAGCCGATGCAGGAAACGATGGTTCAGGTGTTTCTGCTGCGGATTACAACAACGATGGCTGTACGGATCTTTACCTCGCAAACTCGAATGCGGATGTCCTCTTCGAGAACAACTGTGATGGTACATTTACAGATATCACGACAGGTTCAGGGCTCGAAGCTTCGGAAGAACGTCGTGGTACTTCAGCCTCATGGGGCGATTATGACGGTGATGGATTTGTAGACCTCTACGTTTCACATCACATGCCTTTCAGCCAGACCTTTACAGGTGACGGCGAGCAGGATTATCTCTTCCATAATGATGGAGGTACAGGTAACTTTACCGACGTATCAGATATGTTGCTTGGTGCAGATCGTATGGGCCGCGCCTTTATCAGTGGCTGGACCGACTACGACAACGACAGTGATCTTGATGTTTTCCTCATCGCTGACTGTCCATTTGGCCAGAACTCTGCGCCAATGCGTCTCTTCCGGAATGACGGCGGTACCAATGGTACCACGGACTGGAATTTCACTGAAACGTCTGAGACAGTAGGTACAGACTGGTGCCAGAACGGCATGGGTCTCGCCATAGGAGACTACAACCGCGATGGTTGGATGGACTTCTTCTTCACAGATAACGGTGCGACTACAACAGAATATCCTTCTGCGTCCAAGCGTGTTGGTTCTGTATTGTTACGCAACGACAGCGGTACGTTTACAGAAACAACTGATGCTGCTCAGGTAGATAACAACCATTTCTCCTGGGGATCAAACTTCTTCGATTATGATCTGGATGGCTGGCAAGACCTCTTTATGGTAGGTGGTGCTATGGCTCCTGAGAATCTCGTCGAAAACATTCTTTGGAATAACGATGGAGACGGTACATTCTCAGACGTTTCCAGCACTGCTGGTGGTCTGAATGACGGCTCAAACACGCGTACGTCTGCCTATGGCGACTACGATGGTGACGGCGACATGGACATGTTCATCGTTAACTATAACCAGGGTGTAAAACTCTTCAGAAATGACAACAACAATGGCAACAACCATTTTATTGTTGATCTGCAGGGTGTAAGCAGTAACCG
>JBGCEN010000398.1:0-9416 GCA_045106435.1 Rhodothermales bacterium | reverse complement strand
CGGCCGGCAGGTACATACCAACGCATTTGGGATGGCCGTGATGCAAATGGTAAACAGGTTGCAACCGGTATATATTTCTACCAGATGGAGACCGAAGCAGGCATCGAAACGCGGCGCATGGTCTTCACGCCACAGTAGTCTAAAATTCGTCGAATAACGCTATTGGATTTCAATAACTGGGGCTTCCATCTCATGATGGGCAATTTTCGCTATGGCCATTTGTACAGCTAATTTTGTGGGCACTAATCATGCTTCTGGCATTGGGAGACTAAACCAAAATGTAGCGCCCTGACCACACTCGCTCTCTACACCAACTTCACCAAGATGTGCCCCAATAAGAGATTTCACAATGTAGAGCCCCAATCCGCTTGAGTGTTCGTTACCAGTAGGTTTTGCGCTGAGGCTCTGCATCTTTCCAAATACCTTCTCTTTGTCTTCTTTTGTGAGCCCGGGACCTTCATCCCTAACAGAAACCCTCACCATCCCTTTGCCATCAAGCGTATAGCAAGTATGGTTGATATCTACCCAAATATTGGTATGATGCGGGCTGAACTTGATCGCATTTGACACATAATTATCAAGCACCCGCTGTATAGAAATCATATCGACATCAACTGCAACAGAAGAACCTTTATGCGGGTGAAGCAGAATGCCTTTTTCTTGCGCTTGCTTGCTATTCCATCGAATGACCCTTGTTACTATATCATTTAATGTTACGCGCTCTCTTATAAGGGCGGGCTGCTCGCCGGCGCGATGTTTATCCAGGAGTTCAATAATGATTTGCAACATACGGTTCGCCTCCTCATTCACCAGCGGCACATTTTCCCACACACTTTCATAAGCTGACTGGTGCGACGCTTCACTTTCAATCATCACAAGATCTACCAGTCCTATGATACCGCAAAGAGGATTCTTAAGGTCATGCGCAGTGATTCTCAGTATCTCTTTATTGGCTTCCAGGGTAGCATGTAGCTGATGGGTTCGATTTTCAAGCGAAAGATTGGCCCCAACTAAATTCTTGTTAACCGAAGATAATTCTGCAAAAGCGTTTTCTATTTTTATTTTTTGATTTTCGATTAAACCCTTTTGCTCTTCGAGCAATGTATTCATTTCTCGAATACGTTGATTCTCAGCCCTCGTTTTGTTCACATCGTCGACTTCTTCCTTCAACCCGCTGTATTTTTTAAAGTATTTCAGCGCCAGGTCGTCTCGTTCACTCTGCTCGTACGCTTCAGAAAGCAGTCTGCAAATCTGGAATTGTTTTTTCTTGACGCCTAAGTTTTCTGCTTGCTTTAATGCTTCATCTAGTAAGGCAATCGCTTTTTCAATGCTAGTATTTTTTACTCTAGTATTTTTTACTCTGGCATTACCTATCAAAACACGCCCCATCTCCATGAGCGTGGTTGTGCTTGCGTTGACAAACTTTTGTTTTTTTCTGATATAGAGCGCTTGTTCAAAATAATCCAAGGCCTTATCAACGTTACCAAGGTCGGCATACAAAGAACCCAGGTCGTGCAGGTTGCGTGCTTGAAAAGGAGGCGTACCTGTCTGTTTACTTTCTTTTTCGGCTATCAAAAAGTATGCGAGGGCATTATCGTAATCTTTTAATCCTTGATAAGCCCTGCCAATACCATTTAATGCCCTGAAATAAAAGTCTCTATTATTGGATCGCTCATTAAATTCCTGGCTCTGTTTGTGTTTTTCAAGTTTTTTCTCAAATTCCTGAAGTTCGCCGTATATCTCTGCAATGTGATACAGCGTCACAGAGTAAAAGAACTTATGACCGTTGTGCTCATACTCGCTGTAAGGAATATTCCGTTGAAAGAATTCGAGGGCGTGTTCTAATTCGCCTAAACCACGATAGCACCCTCCAATCAATGAGTTCATCGGCACCATTAAAGCTACCGGTATATCATCACCGTATTCATCTTGATAGTTAACAAGTAGCTTAATAACATCCTTATAACGGGTTTCTCTATACATCAATAGCGCCAACAGGGCAACCAGATACCCATAATTCACACTGTCTCTCTCCAGCGTGTCCAAAAGAGGCTCCAGCCATTTTTTGTAAAGCTGAACTTTTTCGGGTGGGAGATGCATTACCAGGGGTATCAACTGATTCCCGACACGCTCTAAATGGCTGGCATTCAAAGCAGCCTGCTGTACTAAAAGATCTAGATCATCAGGTATCTTACCCATTGCCGTAAACAGAAATGTCAATCAATAATGATAGAATAGGAAGTTGTACACAACCTGAATGATGTTAATAATCTTTCCCCTCTCAGTTTCGTACATCTTTGCGTTATATTAAGGCAGTGCCTTAAACAGTGCCGAATGACAAATCGTGTCTGTAACCCGCCGACTATCTCTGCCCAATGCACTTCGATCATCAATAGTGCTAATAGTTTGTCTAATTGAGCCCCACTTAATCAGGGGTAGATCAATTCCTGTTAAAACACTTATCGAAGCGTACAGTCTGTCTAAATACAGATGATATTGAACCAATACGTATTAAAAACCTGATTACTCCTCTGGGGCATGGGGACCTAAACCCCCAATCAGTAAGAGCCAAAAATAATACGCTGTTGATCCATCCTCCCTTAGTAAGCTAGAGCTTAAACGGCTAGTTTCATTTCAAATCTCCCCCATTCCGTTTTACCCAACGCAGTCTGGTCAAGGGTAGCATAGACCATTTTCGACAAATTTATATGAACCGTACACTAGTCTGGATGAGTGCCTTCATCCTGTTTGCCTTTTATAGCCTTCCCACCCAAGCCCATCCAGGCGAGCCTTTCCTGGTAGTGCATGCTGCCAAGACTCAACTTGAACTACCCTCTATTTTTACAACCGGTGCTGTGCTGCAGCGAGATGTGGCTTTTCCAGTTTGGGGCACAGCCTTATCCGGGGCTAGCGTTACTGTTACCTTTAACGGAATCACCGAGACTACGCTAGTGGAAGCTGATGGCAACTGGCGTGTAGATTTTCAGGCGATGAATGCCGGCGGACCTTACACGATGACCGTTGCGTCTGGAACGGAAACGATTAATCTCACAGACATGTACATCGGCGATGTATGGCTCGCTTCAGGTCAGTCCAATATGGAATGGAAGGTTAGCCAGCTACCCATTGCCTCGGAAGTGATTGGGGCCGCCAATGACCTGCAGATTCGTCAGTTCAAGGTCTCAAGTACGCTCAATAACGAGGAGACAAGTACAATTCCAGCTAACAGTTCCTGGACGCCGGCAACATCAGGCTTCGTTGGTGACTTTTCCGCTGTCGGTTATTTCTTTGCGAAGCATCTCCGCGAAAATGTAGATATACCCATTGGTATCATCAATGCGACCTACGGCGGCAGTCGTATAGAGACCTGGATGAGTGAGGAAATGCTTGGCTACGACGAACAAGATGTAATTCTTGGTGACGGCGCGGATCACAGGCAACCCACCATGACGTACAATTCGATGATTCACCCCTTGCTACCCTTCCCGGTGAAGGGCTTCCTGTGGTACCAGGGTGAATCCAACAACGCAACGCTGGAGGATGTCAACAATCACGGTTCACAATTTCAGACGCTGATTCAGGGATGGCGTACCGCATGGGGCCAGGGAGATCTTCCATTTATTTGGGTTCAGTTGCCTAACTTCGGCTCAGTGCCCGGCCCCGTACCTTCTCAGTCACACTTATGGCCGCTGTTTCGCGCAAGTCAAGATTCTGCACTGGTACTCCCAAATACCGGCCAGGCCATCACCATTGATGTCGGCAGCGGCACAGATCTTCATCCTCCCGATAAAGAACCTGTTGGCTATCGCCTCTCCCTTATCGCCCGCAAGATGGCTTACGGCGAGGACATCATCTATTCTGGCCCGGTCCAAGAAGGTGATGCCTTCCATGAAGATGGGCTTGTCAGTATCAATTATGACCACGTAGGCAATGGGTTGGTCGCAGATCCGGATGGGGTGCCAGGCAGCTTTACCATTAAAGGGGAAGATGGCACCTACGTAAGAGCAGAAACTGCTATTGAGGGCGATAAGATTGTTGTATGGCATCCTTCCGTACCGGAGCCGGTGCTCGTGCGCTATGCCTGGGAAAATAATCCCATAAACCCAAACCTGTATAACAGTGAGGGTTTACCAGCAGCACCATTTGAAGCGCTTGTTTATCCGTCACCGGAAGACCTGGTAACCATTGCGCTCGGCGATCTCAACTTCGGCGTTGCAGCGCATGATCCGCGTACAGGAACGGGTTATATCATGTACTCAGAAGAAAGCGTGCATACCCGTTTCGCTTCTGACCCGCCCAGCGCATGGGCCGCTGATCACCTGATCGCAGCTGTGTTTGAAAATGGAGCCTGGCATATCGACCGTAATAAGGGCACACTCGTACCGTTCACGCCTCGTTCCAGCGACCGGCTGCTGGTAGAGATTGACTTCGGCGCCAATACAGCCAATCACCTGACAGGAGTTAACACACCCGTGGAAGGCATCAACGCGGGTTACGAAAGCGGCGACCTGATTGTCACGCCTGAAATGTGGGGCGTTAATCCGGACAATGGTGAGTTTGGGGTTGCAGGAACCGAAGTGGTTATCAATGGCGCGGGGCTCAATAGCTCTCCGGTACTCACGGCCATCGAAGATCAGTTTAACTATGTCAACGACGCAATCACGCTTGGCCTTGCTGCAACAGATAGCAATGGGGATCCCATTTCGTTCTCTGCAACAGAATTGCCACCCGGACTTAGCGTATCAGGTAGCGAAATCACGGGGACGATCTCAAACGCAGGAATCTTTAATGTTGTTGTGACGGCCTCTGATGGAGTGGGCGGCGTGAGCAACACAACGTTTAGCTGGACTGTTGACGGTGGCGATCCATCTGCAACCATCAACATAGCACTGGGCGATCTCAATCAGGGCATTGCAGCACACGACCAGCGAACCGGTCCTGGCTACATCATGTACTCGGAAGAGAGTATCCACACCCGTTTTGCGGATAATCCACCGAGTGCCTGGAATGCCGATCATCTGATCGCAGTGGTACTCGACAATGGGGAGTGGAAAATTGATCGCAACAAATACCTCCTGGTACCCTTCACCCCGCTATCGAGTGATCACTTGCTGGCCTCGGTCGATTTCGGCACCAACGAATTAACCCATCTGGTGGGAATCAACACGATTGTGGAGGGCATCAATACCGGTATTGTGAGCGGCGATCTTGAGATCACGCCTGAAATGTGGAGCGGCGCGCCGAATGCCGGTGAATTTGGCGTTACCGGAACTACGGTCGAAATTCCCGGGGAAATTGCGCAGGCGTCAGCCAGTGGTGGCAGTCCACACCTCCTGACTACTCCAGCTGAAGAAGTCCCTGAAATATTCGATCTGAAAGCGATCTATCCCAATCCATTCAGCAGTACAACGACGATCGAGTACCAGTTGCCTGAAGAAGGTCCAGTGCGAATCGAAATCTTCAATATCACCGGCCAGCGCGTGAAAGTACTCATCGACAACAACATGCCGGCTGGAAGTTGGAGCCGCATCTGGAACGGAACGGATGCACGTGATAATCCGGTAGCAGCTGGGGTATATATGGTGCACCTGAAAGCAGATGGGTATACGGAGACGAGTAAGGTAGTGCTTGTGAAATAGATCGGTGATCTATGCATGTTTCGTATTCAGCGTCTCATACCATCTTGGAATAACGGGGAGCGAAATAAATTCTTGTAAAAGAACAACACAATAAATATCAAGGTCGCCAGCAGTTTATCCTGCCGGCGACCTTCTTTTTTATATTCTGTATTTGCTATCCCACCGAAAACCAATCCAAACACCCGATATCGGATTCAGCACAGGCTCCCCCATCAAGCCTTGGTCTATCCTAACAACTCGGTGGTGAACTATCGACTGGCTTTGATATATGCGGAGCAAAAAGAATACGTCCTGGCCCATCCCTATGCCTTAATGGTCACAGCGCTTTATCCCTTTAACTATGAAGGTCAATTATTGCTTGCCAAAATCGAAATCGCCAGAGGAAATATATTGGAAGCAAAAAATGCATTGATGGTCTGCTTGCAATTCAATCCCAAAGCCAAGGAAGCTTTAGCAATGTGGGAGCTTGTGAAATGAGGACTTCATCTTTTTAAAACGTGCTAAATGCTTTGCAAAGCCAACTGATCATGTTGTACCCGGCTATCTAAACCAGGCATTAAACGCCTTCCTCTCAAAAGCCGCTTCATCGTGCACGGTGTACTAAGTACAAACGATTTCAAAGTAAGGAGTAAATGTCATTCTGAACAAAGTGAAGAATCTGTCTAAAACGCATCGTTTGAGGCATATTTCAAGTCTCACTTCGAACAGATCCTTCAGGATGACTCCTCAGTTTTAATTTGACTGTACTTAGCTTCTAAGTTCAAGCACATATCTCAACCGCCAAATCTCATTTATTGCAAACAATCTGTGACCTTTTTCGGGGGTAGCGCATCTTTAATAGACTCATAGGCCCCAAAGTCTTCATCCAACCTCATATTGACACCCAACGCGTTTATAGAGCTTCTTCGGCCACACTATGAAGATGTAGTGCGCTATTGCCGGCTTTTATGTGCGCCCTATCCTGCGTCAGCAGCTGAGGATGTTTTACAAGATGCACTCACAACCGCTTTTGAAAAAATAGATAAACTGAAGGACCAGGACCGATTTCGCCCATGGCTCTTTCGCGTCGTCCAACGCGCATTCCTAATGGAACGCAGACGCCAAATTGTTCGCCGCGTTTTACCGCTGAGCGATGTTGATCCGGCGCGCCAAAGTTTGTACGACGACTATGAACAGTTGGAGTGGAAAGGGCCGCTTCTCGCAGCATTGGCCCAGTTAAATAAAAAGCAAAGAGAGACGCTGCTGTTGCACGAAGTTGCTGGCTTCAAGCTACGAGAAATTGCTGCGATGCAAAAAGATCGCAGTCTGTCTGCTACAAAAATGCGCCTGGGGCGTGCACGCAAGCGCATGCGGGAGCTGCTTGCCCAACATCCTCCAATAAAATCAGCATCGGCTCCCGTTGACCTGATTGAAGAAACGCTCCGCATCATAAACCATACCCAGGGAGGTGCTGCAAATGACTGACCCCATACTGGACCCGTACTGGGAGGCTGTTAAGCTAGAGCACTACCAGAAGCATTTGAGACAATTACATCAGCACCTTGATCGGAAGACCAAGCGCGTTATTTCAGCACCCAAACGCCTGGCATGGGGACTGGCGATGCTTTTCGGGCTGGTACTTGCCGGTTTCATTCCTGTCGGTGACACTGAAACAACAGGCTTTATCATCGCAGGCCGGACAGAATCTCTCGGCATGAGTGACACATTCGGTGCGCTCGAAACCCTCCCCTTTTCGGGTCAGCATAACCTCTCCGTTTCAGCTGACACGCTTGGCACCACGTTCGCGCTGTTTTTGCCCAATAACGATTCCCTCTCAGCAGAAACGTGGATGGCGCGGGTTGAAGGCGTAGTTAATCCTACTGAGCTCCGTATTCAAACCATAGACATCGTTACCAATCGTGCACTTTGGGAAAGGCTGATCGCTCGCGCCGGCGTGTCGATCTCTGCTTCTGGCTCAACAAGAGAAGAAATCCAGGCCCAGGTAGATCGGCAGCTCAAAGCGCTCGGATCTGGCAGTGCAGAAGTTGAACAAGTCACCGGCCCAGATGGACAAAACAGCATTCGTATTATTATCCGAGACATGGAATGAAAAAACTATTGCTTGCGCTACTTTTTTTTATGCCGGCACCTACATTCGCCCAACAAGCCCTCAAAATTGATCCTCTTACGCTTGTAGCCGTGCGAGAAGCACGTTCGATTGAGGCTTCGTTAGATCTATTTCCTGGCTGGGATTTTAGTACGGCACCCGTGCTTTTGTATCGCCCCGGCGTGCAAGACGTGCTCTTGAACACAACAGATCCCCCCGATGGGTTTACACTTTATGATGGACATAGCCCACTTGAAAATGAACCCATCTGGATAAGAAATGACTCGACCCATTTCGATCTGGATGGCCAGAATACGGCTACGCAGATTGATGGGCAACGTGTATTGGTGGTGGCAGATCCTGCATCGCAGATGCGCAACGATATCCGCGCGTTTGCCGGTATGGCCTCCGATCAGCAAGAACGATGGCTCGAAAACTGGTCGTTTCTGGGATCGCCCTACGATCTGATTACGATCATGCTACATGAAGGCTTTCACGTACACCAGTACGCGAAGGGTGAGAAGTTTGCCGACGAATCACTGATTGCAAGTTATCCGCTTTACGATGCAACCAATAACGCGATGCAAGCACTTGAGGGGTTGATTTTGCTGGATGCAGCGCGCGGGGCTATTGATCCGGCCATGGCCCTCCGGCTATTTGCGGCAGTGCGTAGTACACGCCACGCGAGACTTGGGGCGGAGTTGACCGGCTATGAGCTAGCCAACGAATACGTAGAAGGACTCGCAAAATATGTGGAGTACCGGTTCTACATGACGGGCGCATCGCTTGTGCCGCACCCTGAGACGTATTTGATGGCCGGCTTTGACGGATATGATCGATTAGCGGAGCGTTTTGATGATCAGTTGGAATTTGCCGAGTTGGTTATTCGAGGCGAGATTGCCGTCAATAACGACCGCTTTGGTGCAGGCAATCTTCGTTTCCGCTTATATCCGATGGGCGCGCTCCAAGGATTGTTGTTAGATCAGGTTTTCCCAGATTGGACGGGGCGTATTTTCGACCCAGGCGTATTTCCTTCTACCATGTTAGTCGAGGCTGCCGGCCTTTCTGCCTCGGAAGCTGATGCTGCATTAGACGAGGCAAAAGCACAATATGGATATGATTCGCTGTTCCAAAAAAAAGAAGTATATGAACAGGAAGGACTGGCAGCCGCGCAAAACAAGGCAACTTCATTGGTGGAGACCGGGCAAACTTTGGTTCGCATCCAATATGGAGCCCTTTCTGATGAATCACCCGACCTAGGGTTTACCCCGTTTGGCGTAACACCCTTAGGCAATGGACAAGCGATCTATGAACTCGTCCCGATCAATGCAGATTTTGGAGAAGCATCCAGTTTATCTGTTAAGATCGTAACACCTGTGTTGGTTGATACGGTAAAACGCGAAATCCTGTTTTCCGTGGATATGCCGGCCCATGAAATTATAGCAGCTGAGGGTGAGATCAAAACAGATGCTTTTGACTTAATAGGGGGGATAAAAAAAGTGTCCACAGCCGGCAACGAAGTAAGTATAGAACTCTAGGGCGTGTGGACAATTAACTTGCAAAATGCATTTCGCGTCCTTTTTGCCCATTTCTGCGTTCCTTTTTGCGCCCGATGCGCTGCATCGAACACAAAAAGCGCCTTGATCTGAACAAAAATGCCATCGAATGCTCTTTTCCCTGCTAATTGTCAA
>JBGCEN010000397.1:0-10484 GCA_045106435.1 Rhodothermales bacterium | reverse complement strand
TAATAAAAAAAGACGACTCATTTGCACCAACTCAAACAAAACAATAGCTGAAGCACTCGCCATAATGAATGCGCATAAGGTGGGGGCAATCTTGTTAACCGATGAGAGTGGAGAAAATATCGTAGGCATATGGACAGAGCGCGATTTGATGCGCAATGTTATGACAGAAGGATTTGATATCAACAAAGCGATTATCAGCGACTACATGACAAAAGATTTGCACTCCGCTTCTTTTGACACAGACATTCACGCGCTGAAAGAGATGATTCTAAGCCTTTTCATTCGGCATATTTTGATTGAAAAAGACGGCCGATACGTCGGGATGTTATCCGTCGGCGATATTATTCGCGCGAGCCTTTCCGCTCAAGATGCGCACATTGAGGCTTTGAAATCGCATACCAGCTGGCACTATTACGAAAGCTGGGGATGGAAAGCCTAGGCGGCATTGCCTTGTTAGACAATGCCTTGAATTATGAACTGCAAAATGTAAAATATCGAATTTCGAAGGGTTTCGGGGTTCGATATTTTTATGTGCTTCAGTGTCAACGTATGTCTTGGGCAATAGGGCAAACCAAACTGTTGATTAGCACTGTGTCTGGATAGAAGGTTAAGTTTTGAGGTGCATAGGTACTAGAGGTACAACGGGTTCGAAACGTACGAAACACGTCCTGATTCAGTTAATTCGTACTTTTCGAACCCATCGCACGCTTCGTACCCATCGCACGCTTCGTACCCAGTACGGCCCTCTTGCATAATTTATTTTGTTCACAGAATACCAGCATTTTTGAATTAAAGATGGCCTGAACATGAACCGCCTCCTCTCTGATAAAACAGCATTTGTAACAGGGGCAGCCAGAGGTCTGGGGAAAGTTATTGCCGAACGCTACCTCAAAGACGGAGCACGCGTTGCCGTATTTGATGCAAATGCATCCGGGCTTGGAAAAACGGTAAACACCTGGCATCAGTCTAATGGATATACAGATGATCAATTGATCATGCGATCAGGAGATGTCAGAAATCGAGATCATATTGCTGATGCTATAGCGGCGGTTGTTGATACATGGGGCAGGGTAGATATTCTGGCCAATGTAGCCGGCATCGCCTTTGAAACGCACTTTCTGGACATCGAGCCGGATGAATGGAAAAACATTATTGACGTGAATCTGACAGGCGTCTTCAATGTAGCGCAGCTCGTTGCAAAACAAATGGTCACCCAACCAGATGGCGGCGTTATCATCAACATGGCCAGCAAAAATGGCATCGCGGCCGAAGTAAAGTTTGCGCACTATAATGCAAGCAAAGCCGGCGTTATTCTCCTGACAAAAACCATGGCGATCGACCTGGCTGATCAAAACATCCGCGTGAATGCCGTTGCGCCGGGTTACATAAAAACACCCATGGCCGCTGAGATCGACCCGCCTGAGTTCATGACGTTTTACAAAGACCGACTCATCCCCTTAAACCGACTGGGCACACCCGAAGACGTCGCCGGCGCCTTCGCCTTTCTGGCCG
Source organism: Rhodothermales bacterium (assembly GCA_045106435.1). Classification (GTDB taxonomy): domain Bacteria; phylum Bacteroidota; class Rhodothermia; order Rhodothermales; family JAHQVL01; genus JBCCIM01. The sequence continues at coordinate 8,972 of JBGCEN010000397.1, read as the reverse complement.
GCAACGACGCCAAATTTATCACCGGCCACACGCTTGTCATAGACGGTGGTCAGACCAGTAGTGATGGCCGCAAACTGTCGACGTATGACGATTATCGACAAAAGCCTTGACAGGATTTTGTTGGGTTTCGGGTTCAAAGTTCAGGGTTCAAGGTTGGGTATCGTTTTACGAACATGAAAACCTTGAACCAGGGTTTAGGGTTTAGGGTTTAGGGTTTAGGGTTTAGGGTTTAGGGTTTAGGGTTTAGGGTTTAGGGTTTAGGGTTTTTGTACTTACGATAAGTTGCTGGTTCCTACCAACAACAACCCTGAACATTGAACCCTAAACACGGAACCGTTCAAAGCACCCCGTACTGCTCCCAGACTTCTCTTAGTGATTTGCCGGCGAGAAGGGCCTCGCGGGTTTGGTTTTCCTTGCCCACTTTTTCCTGAGCCAATCTTAATACCTCGTCTTCGATATCGCGAGGAATCACCACGACACCATCAAAATCGGCAAACACAATTTCGCCGGCATGTACCGTAACATCGCCGCAATGGATGGGTACATCGATGGCTACTACGCGGCCTCTGCCCATCGAATCAAGCGCGCGAATGCCCGTGTAATACACCGGGAAGTTCATGTCGACAATGCGCACACAATCGCGGATCTGACTATCACAAACCGTCCCTACACATCCCTTTTTCTTCGCAATAGTAGACAGCAATTCGCCCCAGGGTGCATTTGACCTGCCGTGATCCGTTGAATGCACAACAACATCATCCTTTTGTAGTGAATCCATCAGGTCGATTTCCAATCCATAGGGGTCCGCTTCATCAATATGTGGAGATTCAATCCACTGCGCTGTTCGGGCTCTCCCAACAAATCCACAGGCACGCATATCAGGAAGCAACGGACGAAGGCGGTGGTGCATTACCTGGCCAGGCCGGTCAAGGGCATCCAGAATATCACTAACAGCTGCCACATACAGCTGGTCTTTGATGAAGCTATATTTCTCAGCGTCTGTCATGTTTAGCCGGCGCTATTTAACCAAATCGGTGTACGTTGTACTGGTGAGTTTAACAGTGTCTCGATTTAGCGTTACAACAAAGACATCGTCGTACGCTTCGTGATCCAACTGTGGCACATCAAAAGCGCCGGCGCCCAGGGCATTTACAAGCGAAGGCGTTGTGTTACTATGCCCCACTACAAGCACCGTCTCGCCGGCATGCTTCTCCAGTAGATAATTTTTAAACGCGGCTTCATCATTCAGCTCCGCCGGCAAATTTTTGAGCGCTACCTCCAGAACAGGATTACACGCTTTAAAACCACCCCGCGCACTGATTTTCTGTATATGGATCGGCAGCGCCAGAGCCAGAGCTAAAGGCTGCACAGTCAGGGCCGTACGGCAAAAATTGGTTGAGTACATACCATCAATCTCATAGGCTTCAACAGCCTGCACCAGGGATTCAGCACGCATCAACCCTTCCGGGCTCAGACTCGGATTTGCAGAATCATCAATTTTTTCAGCATGCCTGACAAGAATCACCGTTGTGGTACCGGCACCCTGATACACCAACACGCCGGCGATTGCACTAAACAGCGTAAGAATTAACGGGAGATAAATACGGCGGGAAATGTTCATGGAGGCTTATGCTGTTGCTTTGTTATGGTGTGCTTACAGGCAAGGCTTAGAGATTTCTCGAAGGACAAATGCAAGTTGAATATCGAACACCCAACAAGGAAAGTCCAATGATGAGATGTTTTTCAGATCCTTCAGCATTCAAAATTCCTTGTTGGATGTTCGATATTCATAAGCCCTTCAGTTACTCATTCATCATCCCAAACACTTTCATTTCCCTGATCGCCCAGGGAGCGCCTTCAGGGTCTTCTCCGTTTTGTGTTATCCTGAAATACTTCGCTTTTGCCGGCGCAAAGTCGATGGTAACTTCATCTCCGCTTCCCTCTCCTTCTACAATAGGATCACTCCAAACTGTGCCGTCCATGGAAGTCAAGACACTGTACTGCCTTGGAGAAGTTTGAAATGGCGGCGGTGCATCAGCACCCCGGCCTCGCCGTTGAGACGGTGACTTGAATTTTATTTGCGCCAACGTAACGGCCTCCGGAAACCCGATTTCAAACCACATGCCCGGTTGCTGAGCCGTGCCGGTCGTCCATCCTTCAAATGAAAACGCGCCAATCGCAGAGCCAGTACCGCCAACCCTGTTTGTGATTGCATGGCTTGCACTTACTTGCCAGGAATCACGATCAAACCGAAGGGGCCTCGGCACAGAAGTGATTAGCGCATCAAAAGTATAGGGGGCCTCCTGGCCGGCTGTTTCTGATCGATAATGAGCAACAGCTTCCGGTGATACCGGGCCGGCTTCATTGGATAAATTGGTTCGGATATAGGACGCAACAGAGGCAATCCATTCATCGGTTTGCTCACCCATACCGATCATTACTTCGCCCGGATAGCTAATCTCCTGAATGGGCCCCCTAAGCCCATGCAACAACGTTTTGATTACGTACGACTCATGGCCTTGCACCCGCTCGGAATTTGTGAGCGGAGGTGCCATGATCTGACCGTTTCCAACTGGCGTACCCAATCCGGAATTGCCGTGACATTGAGAACAGAGTTCGTCAAATATCTCTGCGCCTTCCAGTATTCTCTTCCGCTCTATATCAGAAAAGGCCAAATCATTCGATTCGAACACAGTTGGGTTGAGAATTTTATCCCCTACAAACTGTACACCCGCTGCTGTGCTTGCTGCCAAACCGCTTTGAATGGCTTCCACCTTGTTCAGTGGATCCATCAGGCTCAAGGTCAGCATGGCCTGAATAGCGACATCGGTATTTTCATCCACAGCTAGCATGGCATAGTCTGCTGCAAAAGAACGGTCCCCCATTTTGTACAGTGTCTCGCTAGCTCTTAACGCCTGTATACGCATTTTAGGGTTCGCATCTTTCAACAAATCTCTAACGAGTTGTGCATCAAGCGCCGCCAATCCCTCAAGTGTCCACATAGCATGGTAACGCGCCAATTCGTTTTCAGAAGTACGCACCATTTGTTCAAGCGCCGGCACGACCGAACGGTCTTGCGTGAGCACCAACAGTTGCTGCGCTGCATCCCGCCACGTGCCATTTGGATGGGTAAGATGTGCGACCCACTGCGCCGGCGTTTCATCATGCATCCTCGGTGTTCTTGGGTCCCGGTCCATGCTCTCGTGTGTCAACCGCCAGATCCGCCCGTTACCAAATACTTTGTCGAAAGCATACTGCTTTACCTTCGCCCGCAGGAAGGTGCCATCCTGCACCCAGTTGCCCTGCTGGATAATGCCCCGATACATATCCACGATGTAAAGCGACCCGTCAGGCGCTGTAGCCAAATCAACAGGCCTGAACAAAGGATCTGTAGATCGAATAAACTCAGATTCCTGATCCTGATACACATTTCTAAGCTGGGTGAGACCTTCTGTATTCACCGGCTCAATTCGCCGTATCATCCGACCAACGGGTTCGCCGTAGATATAATGCCCTTTCAAATCATCTGGCATTCTATGGCCGCGTACAATGTCGTTGCCGGCTGACCCAGTGACCTGATTCAGCGTTCCATCTGCTCTGGACGCGATAGGCCCCGGCTGATAATCTCCTACACCGGATACGCTGTACGGGACGCGGAATCCTTCTTCAAAAGGCTCCTTCACGTTAAAATTCCCATAAACAATGGGAAACTGAAAGTACGAAGGCACACCACTCGCTCCGCCCTGAAACCAGATTTTACCCTCATCATCCTGTGTCACACCCCACTGCGCCCGGTTAGACCCTGTCTCTTCCCTTAAAACACCATTTGGTGTCCAGCGGATGCGAAACCGGTTGTAGGTGCTATACATCCAGTTGTCCATGCCTGTGTACAAAAAGGCTTGTTGATGCTCTACATTTCCAGATTTGCCAAAATTCGTCGTAAAGAGCGTCTTTTCATCAGCCGTCCCATCACCGTCGGTATCTGTATACTTGAACACGTCATCCTCATTCGATTCCATCGTGAGGATACTGTTGATGCCAAAAGGCATCACAAACCGGGGGAATATGAGGCTGTCTACAAATACATAATTCGTTTCATACACGCCGTCGTTGTCCAGGTCTTCGTGCATTGAAATACGACTCATCGGCTGGAGTTCATCCGTCGCATCAATGTCTTGCATGTAGCTTCTGAGTTCAAGCACAAACATGCGCCCGTTTCCATCAAAAGCAATCGCAGCCGGCTCCTTGATTACCGGCTCCGTTAACACCGGCTCAATCTTGTATCCGGGAGGCAGAAGGAAATGCGCCTGCTGCTCTTCAACAGAGAGCGTTTGCAAGGGGGGGACGCTGGTGATCGTATCTTCCACGGCCACGATGAGTGAACCATCGCTCTTGTGATGGATCGAATTTTTATCAGTAAAGCTGAAGCCTTTTGGAGATACCGTTTTTACTTCAAACTTCGGTGCTTCCTGGATCAACTGCTCCGCCCCTTGTGAACAGGAGAACCCCGATGAGCCGATTACAGCGATAAACAAAAACGGAGAAATAAAACGACGCACGTATGTTTTCATAAGATCATTAAAGCCAGAATTCCCGAACAACCATACAAGAGTGTACTTCAAAATATCTGTAAAAATAACAGCAAAAGGAATGACTTGAAAATAGGCGATTTAGGGCGTGTGGGTAATCAGCTTGTTTGTCCAGTGATTAGAATTTAACCACCTCGCCTACCGGCGCTCCTCCTTGAAAAGGACGAGAATCTGATTGGTTGGCATTACATTGATTTTTCTGGATAAACCCTAAACATTGAACCCGAAACCGATCACAGATAAAGCGGCAGCGTATCTGTGATCCTGCCTATACCTTCGTCTTCAAGTGATCAGACAATCGAATAGACAAGGCGATGAGAGTAAGCGTGGGATTCGCCGCGCCGGCTGTTGTAAACATAGAGGCGCCGGCTACATGCAGGTTGGCAATCCCATGCACCTGACCATTGGCGTCCAGCACGCCTTGCTTGGGATCGTCGTGCATGCGGGTGGTGCCCATGTGATGAAAACCTCCTCCGAGGAAAGAGGGCCATGAAACATCATCGTCCAGCAACCAATCGAGGATCTGCATTCTGCCAATACCCAACTTACCCATCTCTTGCCCCAGCACCTCATAAAACACCCGCATGGATCGCTTGTCTAACTCAGTTAATTGCCAGAGCAAATCAGCATACGGCATGCCTAACGCATCTTTCTCGGCACTCAACTTTACACGTGAATGGGGGTTGGGAGCTTGCTCTGCGCGCGACTGCATCCGCCAGGCATAATGCCCATCTTCCGGCGGGTCACTGAACCGCCCGCGGGGGCGGTTTTCGTCTCCTTCCTTCACGTCCCACAACCGTTCTCTTTGAGTAAAGGACTCAAAAAAGCTGGTCATCTCTTTGCCATACGTACCGGGGCGAAACGATGCCGTGCCATTCAAGACGCGATGTTCTTGCTGGACTTCTGCAGTTAACGCTAATTCCCCGCTCGGCATGCGCGTGCCGCCAAAACGACCAACATAGAACGGCAGATTGCTCGCTTCACTGAGTATGAGTTGCGCGCCCCCCATCTCAAAGTGCTCCATGAAGTAGCGACCCACTTGGTCATTGTCATTCCCGAGGCCGGCTTTTGCCTGTTTATTTGAGGCCAGCAGCAATCGCGCATTCTGAATAGACCCGCAAGCCAAAACAAAATGTCGCGCTTTCACCCGATGGGTTTTTCCATCAAGTGTTTGTGCCTTTACTTCGTTCACACTGAAAACCGATTCATCGGCGACAATATCAGTAACCTTGGCATACGTCAGCAGATGCACATTCTCTGAATCTACGATGGCATCTCGATAAGTGGTGCCAAACCGGGTGGGTGGACTGAACTGCCACATCTTTGTCCACACCACATCAGGATCTAACGGGAGTCTTTTCCTTTCCGTCGTCTGCTCCTCATAATATTCAGCACCATATTCGTACGGTCCCAATTCCACATATTTATGGGTGCGGGCATAATACGGATGCAGGTCTTCCAACGTAATGGGCCAGCCGCTGTGCGGGACCCAGTCGCGTTTTTCAAAATCAATAGGATCCAGCGGAGCGCACCAGCCGGCCCAATGCCCGGTGGTACCACCAAAAAAATGCAGGCGTGCAAACTCAAGTGGCACTTGATACGGTGCACCCAGGGTTTCTCCACGATACAACTGCTGCATCTCTAACTCCGGGTTAAACCCGCCGCCCTCCAGCAAGACCACTTTGTGTGCCGTGCCGATCCATTCCATCGCCATACTGATCCCCGCAGCGCCGGCGCCAATAATACAGAGATCGGCTTCAATTAACGTATCATTTTCAAGGGTACGCGCATCGGTGTGCATCTGAATTGGTTCCGGGTTTGGGGTTCAAGGTTTAGAGGTTCTCGCTTTCAAATGGGTGGTGGGTATCCGTCAGCAAGACAACAAATCGTTGGGCAACTAGAATAAGCCGTCTTTGGTGGTAGGTCAAGTTAATAATGCCTTTACCCTGTAGATTTAACCTTTGTGATCTCTAGATTGTAGGAGAAGTTATATTCTGGAGCCGTCCTATTTCTGTAATATAGTCCGGCAGTGGCCTAATTCGACTTCGACCAATAGTGTTGATAGATATCGTAAATTCGTAAGCACCGGCGTATACCCTAAAGCTTTAACAAGCCAACAAAATTATACCTGCCGAATAAACATGAAGCCAAACCCAGCGCTCAAGAAATTCCTCCAACCTTATGACGCCGGCATTCAGCAGTTGACCTTGGAATTGCGAGATTTCATAACTGATTTAGTGCCAGAGGCAAATGAGTTGATTTGGGACAATTACAATGCTGTAGCAATGGCGTACTCGAAGTCCGAGAAATTAAAGGATGCCTTTTGCCATATTGCTGTTTATTCTCAACACGTAAACTTTGGATTTAATCGTGGAGCCGAATTGACAAGCGACACGCTAAAATTACAGGGGAAAGGCAAGCTGATAAGGCACATTTCAATAAGAGACATGCAGTCATTTCCTCAACATGAAATCAAGGCTTTGATATGGGAGGCAGTTGGGCTCTCGGAAAAGCGGAATGAGGTCCTGAAGGACAAAGATGCGCAATCCAAAAGTATTGTCATGTCCATTTCAGAAAAGAAACGAAGACCGAACTGAAAGGCCCTCAGTTAACCTCAGCTTCAAATAATATTTATCCATATCATGCCGGCTAAAAAATCATCAGTGGATTAGTTACCTCAAACGCCAAACTGCACGAGATGATGATCGAGGTGCTTATAACTGCTCCACCCCAATTCTTCATCTGTCATGGTACCAAAGAGGGGATGATTAAGCTGCCGGCGCTCTGCTTCTGTAAATGAGCCCAGCTTTACCAGCGCAGCAATCATACGCTCTTTTTCTGTCTCAAACTCACGGGCTTCGGCAATCACATACTGCGGATGGGTGCGTGAATTTTGGGGATAAGGCTTTTCGTTCACCACCATCTTCCGGATCATGCCCTTAAAGAGCTTGACCATAAAAGGCGTCCCTTCCAGCGGCTTACCATTGAGCACTTCTGCTACTTCAGCGCAATGCGCCAACATTTGGGCTGTATTCATTTTACCCCACACCGGCTGCGAGGCGGGCGTGAGCTTGTTGATACGATCCAGACAAGCTTGCTGAACGTCTTGATTTAGCAGACTTTTCTTTGCCATAATTTTTACCAGAATGGATTAGGATACTATCCAATGATAGTTACCCATTAATGCGCATAAATAGTTATTAGCAATTGGTTTTCAGAAACTAATCACTAACCACTTAAAACTAAAGACTTCCTACCCATCTGCATCGTCAAGGAACAGCGCCTCAGCGTTCATTGATGCTTTTGCATACACTACTGCAAGTGAATCAATAAACCCATCTTTACCGCGCCAAAACGGGAAATTACCCAAACGCTTTGGCAATGCAGCCGGCAGTGACGGCTTGTAGACATTCCCAAAAAAATCTTCTGGTATCGTGCCGGCACCCCAAAAGCGCGACCCCACCTCCAGCGGCTCAACAACGACCGGCTCATCTTTGTCTTTAGAAGCAACATTAACTGCAGAAACGCCCAGTATTTCTGCCAGCAACTCCTTGCGTGTCATGCCGCGAAGCAAGAAGAGCAAAAAAGGATCTCGATCAAATTCTTCAGCCAGTAAATAATAAACGGCCGCAATATGCTTGCATGGGTTGGACCCGTCAGGACACGAGCAATCTGTTCCTAAATCATCGCCGCGCTCCGGAAACAAGGACAATCCTTCTGATAAGAAAATAGTTTCAAAATCAGACGGCATCGCACCGCCCATCAAACGTGCGGCATAATAGGGCTGATCTGCCAACCGGGAAGCAATACGTTTCCAATCTGAAGCCCTGTATGCATCAAGATCAATGTTGATGCGATAGGGGCGAGAGGTCGAGCCTTGCACCCTCGCGTCAACCTGCCCTTTCTCGATATCGATGGAAAGTACTTGTCCACTTCTTGCATACGACTTCCCTCTGTCCAGGCGTCCGCCAATTGAGAAACCTTCCAGCGTATCAATCCACTTTTGGCCCCACCAGGTATCGCCAAATCTACCCCGGCGAGATTTGGCCCTGATACCGCCGGCTACCTTAATGGGCTTTGATGGCTGATAATAATCGTCGTTGTACCAACTCATTTATTGTATTAACCAACTGGTTCTCTATCAGAATAATAAATCATCTATTGAGATTCATGGGTACGAGGGTATGAATCAGGGCAATTGCATTTAAATAGTGCTGATTATAAACAATTAACAGGTCTCGCCTTAGCTCGACTTTGTCCTTTTGGACAAAGTCTCGAATATCGAACACCGATCAAGGAATGTCCAATTTTGAAGGGTTTTTAAGCGCTATCTCGATGTTAGACATACCTTTTGAGTCTTCGCCGTTTAAGTTATCCATGTCT
>JBGCEN010000396.1:0-5670 GCA_045106435.1 Rhodothermales bacterium | reverse complement strand
TTTGAAATGCTTCAGTTGTACGTCCCGTTTCTTCAGACGCCAATAAACCTGACTCTGCCAGCATTTTGGTCATTTCCTCTACATATAAAGGAATGCCATCCGTTTTGCTGGCGATGTGAGCCATCATATCTTCAGAAATAGCGGAGTCTGGATTCAGGCGGGCGATGATTTTTGCTGTTGCTTCGCTGGACAGGCGCGATAGTGGTAACAGGGAGAAAAAAGGCTGAATGTCCCAGGGTATTTTGAAGGCCGGTCGAAAAGTCAATACAACAAGGAGACGAGACGTAGGCACTTGCTCGATGATAACCGAAAGAAGCTCCAACGTAGAGGGATCCGCCCAGTGCACGTCTTCAATATGTAACAACACAGCTTCATTTAAAGGCCTGTGCAACAGGATCCCGATCAACAAATCAATGAATTCCTTTTTTTGTTGAGCGGGTGTTTTTTCCAACGTCCAACCAGACGCATCTCGAGGGGGCAAAAACAGCCTTTGGAGCAGTTCTTCGTACGTATGCTCAGGAAGCTCGTATGCCTTGAGGAAGGCTTTTATTTTTTGTGATTTGACAGCTACGGTATCTTCATCTCGAAGTTGAATGACAACATGTTGAAGCCAATCATAAGCCGGATACAGGGCTGAATTTTCATGAACAGGATCACATTGCCACCCAACGATAAAACCTGCGTTTTCTTGGTGCACCCTGTGTGTAAGCTCAAAGGTCAACCTGGATTTCCCAATCCCTGCTTCACCACTGATCAGTATCAGATTCCCTTGTCCTGAGCCGGCTTCGGTCCATTTATCCCAAAGAAGAACAGATTCCTTCGCACGCCCTATCAATGGCATCAATCCAGACTCATTGTAGCTGGAAAACTTATTGCTAACCGCACGTTCTCCAATGATATGATGCACAGCCATGGGTTCAGCTACCCCTTTTAAAAGCTGCTCGCCCATGCTTTCACTTTCAAAAGCATCCTGTACAAGTTGGTAGGTGTTCTGGCTCACAACTACGCTATTATTTTTGGCGAGTCCTTCTAGCCTGGCTGCGATGTTGGGCGTTTGCCCCATGGCTAACCATTCGCGCTGCGCTCCCCCTCCCATTTCTCCAATTACAACGAGCCCTGTATGAATACCAATACGAACTGACAGATTTATTTTATACTGTACTTCTAGTATTACATTTAAGTCAGACAGTGCCTCGATAATGGCTAAACCCGATTTAATCGCCCGCGCAGCATCATTTTCGTGGGCTATGGGATAGCCCATATAAACCAGAATGCCATCTCCCAGATATTGTGCAATATGTCCTTCAAATTTTTGTAATACCTCAGCACACAGCTCCTGGTATTTTCGGACGACATTTCGCAATTCCTCAGGGTCTAGCTGAGCTGATAATTTTGTGGAATCAGCCAGATCGCAAAACATGACGGTTAAATGCCTTCGCTCCCCTTCATGCCGGCGCTCATTCCCCCTATCAAAATCAGTCGCAACGATTTCTTCTTTTCCTATAACCGGCGTGCCACAGTGATCACAAAACCGAGCCGTTTGTCGTAACTCGTTTTGGCATGTAGCGCATATGCGTTGCAATTTAGTGCCACAACGTTCACAAAACCTGGCGCTGGATCGATTCTCGTGTTTACAATCATAGCATTCCATCGGCAAACGTTTATTTCTTGACATAAGAAGCGCTTGCGAGCGACTTAAACCAGCTGTTCAATTCTTCTTCTTTAATGGTGCTAAAATCAGGAATGTCCCAGATTAAAGCGTGTTCAAGTTTTTCTCCAACGTGTTTTAATCGACGACCAAGAGCTATTTGCTCGTGACTCCATGCAGAAAGAGCCTCCTCCAGGGAGTTGTATGAAATGAGGGCATTCGACAATGCTTTTGCATTGGAAATACTTTTGAACACGCCGCTGGCCGTGAAAGGCTGCGCTACAAAGCCGGCATCCCCTACAAGACAAATCCTGCCTTTATAGTAAGCAGGTACATCCATGGTATAGATTGCCTGAATAAAGGTAGATTGGCTTTTTTCGATTATTTGCGCATAATAACTGGGCAGTGCATTTTTCGCCAGCCTTTTTAATGCCAACTCCTGTTCGCTTCTCATTTCCCCAGGCGCTATTGAGCCGGACCGTTTTTTCCCTGTTCGGTCCACAAGAAATGTACTCAATTCGTCTTTCGGCACAGGCATATAAAGGGCCCAGTTTACCAATCGATTATTGGAGGATGAAGCGAGGGGTTCGCCAGGCACAAAATAGAAAACACCATGGGCTCGATTGTATCCTATACGCTGCATTTTGCTTTCAAGCGGCGTTGTATCGTTCAATTGCGCCTCATCAAGCACACCCCTCCATAATACATAGCCCCGATAGTTCAACGCAGCTTCGGGAAATAGAGAAGCCCGCCCTACCGAACGATACCCATCAGCACAAACGATGAGGTCAAAAGTAAACGATTTGCCATCCTTCAGGGTGAGCTTGCTCTGATGAGAAGACAGATTTTCGACTTTGTGCACGATGTGGTCTTTGAGATAAACTTCATCTTTTACACGGCACCTGAGATTTCGCTGCAAGTCACCCCAATTCATGCATTCTAGTTCAACGGGCAATACACCTGCCTTGCTTCCATCAGGTTCATTTTGTTCAGCTTTCCCTACATGATGAAGTGCTTCAATATGAAAGAAGGGGATATCGTCATCTAAAAGATCTTCGTCTTTGAGTGATTGCAATACCGCTGGCGAAGTTGCAATCCCGGCACCTCTCCCTTTAAGCTCACTCGCAGAGCGCTCAAAAACCCTGACATCGTGCCCCGAACGTGCAAGAACAATTGCTGTAGCACATCCCGCGATGGAACCACCAATTACACCTATTTTCATGTGAGTTCTACTAATAAGGTAAATGCTCTTCGCCAGGCTTTTCTCCGGAACGCTACATTAAGCCCTGTGGAGCCTAAGTATGCCCTTTATATCTGTAGGCTACAACCTGGTTTTCACTCCGTAGTAAATGTTTCCTTACCGAAATACGCAAAATGTTGCAAAGAAGGGACACAGAATTCAGATCTCTTTGGCCTGGAGCATAAAAAATAGAGAGGCAAGTAAACTGTATTTCTCTGTTTACACAAACACATTTACGCGTTTACGTCCTAATTACCACTTTATAACAATTTTTCACCCTTACAGAATCCCTGACACTAATTTTTTGCCGTATTGAGGAGCTTCGAAACATCCGCAGCCCTTAAGCTCAGGTAAAGTCAATTTAATTCAGCATTTTCCCCCGGTAAGTCGCTCATCTTATCCAATTCATTTTGGCTGCATGTCAGATTTTCCATAAATCTAGTAGAATTAAAATAATGCATTAACAGGGATGGGCTGCATAAGCTTATTTACACCAAGCGCCAGGGGATAAGTGCATCTTGTGGGTTATAAGGATACATGAACTCTGACACGGATCTTGCATTGCTCTCGCGAAAAAATAGCATTGAGGTTGCCTATGTCTTCCATGAATCGACGTTCATTTTTATTATTAGCAATCCCGGCTGCAGCCAACGGTTGTGTTAGCACAGGTAATCAAGTATAAGCCCCCTCCTCAGAAAGAAGAGATTCCTCCCGAAAGTGCAGAGGCAATAGAAGAAGTTCAGACCGAGCAACTGGAAGAAAAAAATCAAGAATATTCAGATCTTAATGGAAGCGAGAACCTCGACAGTTCGAGTGAGCGGTACCAGGCTCACCTTCGCCGAAGACGAAAAGCTTGCCAGCTCCGACTTAAGAAGTACCGTGATCGACGTCTAAAGGCTAGTCGCCGGCGTAGACGTAGACGTAGACGTAGAACTTAGGTCTGGTAATCAGGTACCTGCAAAATATTCTTCCTTGAATAATTGATTATCCTGAAACTGGTGAGACTGAAACTCTCCTTGTGTATGAAAAACTTTCTCCAGGTAGCACAAGTGGAATTGACACCGGACACTTATAAGATGCCAGTGTTGCGCTTGTAGGTCATAAAACCTATGCTTCCTCTTATATGGAGGTATATGCAAACATGACAACTCATACAGCTTACATCCTACTGATCGTAGCACTGATGGGTACGGGCTGCTCAAGAATAGTCGAAAAGCCACCCAACGTTATTATTATCTATGCAGATGATATGGGTTATGGAGATCTAGCTTATCAAAACAGCCAGTCCAAAATCCCGACCCCCCATCTGGATCAACTTGCATCCGAGGGGATGCACTTCACAGATGCCCATAGTTCATCGGGCATTTGCTCTCCGAGCCGATTCGCTTTGCTCACCGGTACCTATCACTGGAGGAGACAGCACGGAATTGTCGGTGCTTTTGGGGAACCCTTTTTCAGAGATTCGGATGTTACGCTGCCCAATTTATTGAAAACAAAAGGCTACACGACGGCCAGCATCGGGAAATGGCATCTGGGATGGAACTGGACATTCAAGAATGAACCGTCCGGACAAGTGATGCAATGGGGCAGGATGCGAACTTTCTATCGTCCAGAAGATATTGATTGGAGTGTGCCAGTAACCGGCGGGCCATTGGATAGAGGATTTGATTACTATTTCGGCGACGGCACGATCAATTTTCCTCCCTACACGTGGATGGAGAATGATCGAATTCTCACGCCGCCAACCGAAGAGATGGATATTAACGACATTGGGTTTGACACAAAAGAGGGTCGTTGGGAATTTCGTCCTGGTCCAAAAGCTGCGGGTTGGAACCCGTACGACGTACTCCCCACCCTAGCCGAAAAGGCGGTGTCATGGATTGATGAGCAAGATCCGGCGCACCCTTTTTTCCTCTACTTCGCCCTCCCCTCTCCACATGCGCCTATCATTCCCAACGACGAATTTGATGGTACGTCCCAGGCCGGCGCTTACGGCGATTTTATGGTCCAAACCGATTGGGTGGTAGGACAAGTGTTGAAGGCACTTGAGGAAACCGGACTAGAGAAAAACACCCTGGTGCTGTTTAGTTCAGACAATGGCCCGGAGGGCTATGCCTGGCAACGCGCCGAGACCTTCGGTCACTTCAGCATGGGCGATTTTCGGGGTCTTAAACGAGATGTTTGGGAAGGTGGCCATCATGTGCCCTTTTTGATCAAATGGCCCGGAAAAGTTGAAGTCGGCTCGGTTTCTGACGAAGTTATCTCACAGGTTGATATCATGGCTACGCTGGCCAGTATCGTCGGGATTGAGCTACCAGAGAACGCCGCACCGGATAGTTATGACTTCAGTCCTGTTTTGATGGGCGAGTCATACCAATCGCCTCTCAGGGAAACCACCATTCACAATACCTACGAGTCCATCTGGGCCATCCGGAAAGGAGATTGGCTTTACATTGATAGTCCGACTGGAGGGCATAGAGAAATGCCGGCATCCTTTAAGGAATTGAGAGGATATACCGAATTCGAAACGGATGGCCTGTTATTCAATGTGAAGAATGATCCTGAGCAAAGGGTAAATCTTTATTTAGAATATCCTGAGATCGCAACTGAGATGGACAGCTTGCTACTTACATACCATTAGGATGGCACGCTGCTCTATTGCGCCAAAATCACAAAACAAGAACGCGACACTGAGTCTCCAGGCGCATCTTTTAGATCAAGACGGGATACAATGACCCCACACCTCATTGTGCCCCAATGACTTACAAAAACCAATAGATAT
>JBGCEN010000395.1:0-6533 GCA_045106435.1 Rhodothermales bacterium | reverse complement strand
CAACGTAATTGTTGGCATAGCGGGAGATCACGTACAGAGTTTTCAAAGCCGGGGTGTTATTACAACGCACCGGGATGGGGTAATTACGCAGCAGGATGTGCAGCGTTTGCTCGAAGATACAACGCATGTTGCCATGCCGGCCGACCGTGAGATTCTTCACGTGTTACCGCAGGAATACATCGTTGACGGCCAGGATGGCGTCGTAGATCCGGTAGGCATGAGTGGTGTTCGCCTTGAAGCGAATGTACATATCGTAACCGGTCTTGTGTCAGCCGCGCGCAATATTTATCGCTGCGTCGAGAAAGCAGGATACAATGTCTCGGACATCGTGCTTGAGCCATTGGCCTCGTCTTATTCAGTGCTACACTCTGATGAGAAAGAAGTGGGCGTAGCCCTTATCGACATCGGTGGTGGTACTACAGATATTGCAGTTTTTGAAGACAATACGATCCGGCATACCGGCGTCATTGCAGTTGCCGGCAACAAAGTAACCGACGACATTCGCAAAGGCCTTGGTTTGATGAAAGATCAGGCAGAGCAGCTCAAACATCAGTTTGGCGTTGCGCTGGTAGATGTTAGTCAGCCAGATGAAATGATCACGATACCCGGTATCGGTGGTCGCACAGAAAAAAGCATCAGCCGGAGTGCATTGTCTCAGATCATTCAGCCGCGGCTGGAAGAGATTCTGGAAATCGCCGGCATCGAAATTAAACGCAGCGGTTATGCCCGTCACCTGGGTACCGGTGTAGTAATTACAGGTGGTGGTTCACTGATTCCTGGTACCGCTCAACTTGCAGCCGAAGTGCTGGGTGTTGAAGCGCGCGTTGGCACACCTACGGGCCTTGGCGGCGGCATGGTGCAGGAAGTAAGTGATCCGAAGTATGCAACAGCAGTTGGCCTTGTGCTCTATGGTCTGCGCCCTGAAATAATCAAAAGAGAGTTTCTTGCGGCAAAAGACAAGTGGAGTACTAGTGGCAACAACCAATACGAAGAATCCGGCGCTCGACGTATCGTAGAGCGGATGACACGCTGGTTTCAGGAATTATGACAATTATCGAATGGCGAGTTCCGAATGACGAATTGATTAAGCCAAAAAAATTCGACACTCGAAACTCGGTATTCTGCACTCAATCGGACCTGCTCAGTTCGATATCAATAACGCGAAAAATCGCACTGTAAAACTGGAGGGATCATGGATACCTTAATTAGCTCACGATTTACATTTGAAGGCGACTCGGGGGATGGGCCGAAACTCGCAGTGGTAGGAGTAGGCGGCGGCGGTGGAAATGCCATCAATAACATGGTTGATAAAGGCATCAATGGCGTTGAGTTTATCGCTATTAATACGGATAAACAGGCGCTTGATGTAAATAAGGCCAACTACATAATTCAGGCTGGGAGAAATCTCACCAAAGGACTTGGCGCAGGCGCACGCCCTGTGAAAGGTGCTGAGTCTTTAGAAGAAAGCCGTGATGAGATCGAACAACTCATCAGAGGCTACGAGATGATCTTTATTACTGCCGGAATGGGCGGTGGTACGGGTACAGGTGGCGCGCCTGTTGTTTGTGCGATTGCACGCAAGCTCGGTATTCTTACCGTTGCCATTGTGACCAAACCTTTTACCTGTGAAGGGCGCCGGCGGATGGATTCTGCAATGGGCGGCATTGAACTGCTCAGAGAGCAAGTTGATACGCTGATCATTATTCCCAATGAAGGTCTGCTTCAAATTGCTGAGCCAAACACCAGCATGATCGAGGCCTTTTCAATGGCCGACGAAGTGCTTTACAATGCAACGCGAGGTATAAGTGATCTTATCACCGTCCATGGTTTGATCAACCTTGACTTCGCTGACGTTGAGACCACCATGAAAAATGGTGGTACTGCTTTGATGGGAGCTGCAACAGCTTCTGGAGAAAATAGAGCGGAAAGAGCAGCGGTTGAGGCGATTTCAAGCCCGCTACTCGATGGCGTTGCAATTGCCGGCGCAAGAAATGCACTGGTAAATATCACTGCTGGATCTAACCTCGGCATCCACGAAGCTACAACAGCTACAAGCATTGTACAGCGCGAAGCCGGCGATGATGTAGAAGTAATCTTCGGTACTGTGATTGATGAATCTATGGGCGACAGCCTGCGGGTTACTGTAATTGCAACTGGTTTTGATAAGCCCGCCCGGGCTACGCAGGATCATGTGAAACGTGATACATCACTGGATCAGGAGCCTCCGCAGTCTTTCATGAGCTACAAAGGAGAAGAAAACCTGCGTCAGCTGGATATTCCCGCCTTTGAACGCCGCAATCCGCCAATCCATTTTGCTTCTGATCCTCCGAATGATGATGTGAATGAAGAAGATGGAGGCAAAGTAAATCGCCTGCAAGGTGATGAAGTGAAAGGGCGTCGCGAGCGCATCAACAAAGGAAATTCCGATGTGCCGGCGTTCTTACGCAAAATGATTGACTAAAAAAATCTCAAATTGCAAAATTTCTATTGAAAGAATTTTGTGCTGCGATAACCTATGCTACAGAATATGTGCTGAAGGATTGATACTACAATCGTGCTGTATGCTAGTGCTTTAACGCGCATCGCAATGCAGAAATTACGTTCGCCCTCGCTGCTTAACTGGCTTTCCTAAGCTTCGTACGGACACCGGTGTTTCTGCCGCAGATTTACAAGTATAAATTTTCCAATTTGAGATTTCCATTTTAACTGAGGACCCTCCGGTCCTTTTACGGCCCCTGAGCAAGGCCGCAACCCCACTCGTCCGCCCACCCTGGCGAGTGGGGTTTCTTACGTTTGCCGAGTTACGCCAGCTTTGCGATGCATTTTGTTGGCTGTATGGAAAAAATTTATACGATAAAAAAATGTATAAATTGACCTATTCAATACAGTTATAGCGAAATGCACATGCGCCGGCGCATAACATGAACTACGATATGCAAAACAAGCAAGAAACAGTTGCGTTGGACGAATTTGTTGGTGCATCTCAATACGCAAGTTTTGCAATTTTTCGCGCTCTAAAGGCGATTTACCTCTGATTCGCAAGGTCCAAATAGCGTTCTTCCTGGTGTTTCTTGTTGGTGCATGGTTGCCGGCTTTCTGTATGCCTGTTCTGGCGCAACCAGCACGTGGAATTGTTTGGGAGCCCCCGGTAAATGTCATCCGGGCGCAATCTGAACTGTTTGATATGAAGGAAAGCGGCGTAGAGGCGGTCCGTACGTCGCTGCTGCTAGATGATGCCTTTTATGATATCGCCGACTCCTTGGGTTTACAGCTTTATCAGGAGCTCCCCTTCGAATACCTGTCTGCCGATGCATTAATAGACACGCTTGAGTATGCGCGCCAATTGATGCGTGAGGCCGTTTCCTGGTCGAATCGACACCCCTCTATTCGCCATTTTGGATTGGGTAGATTTTACGATACCAGCGATCCGCGTGCTTGCCGGTTCTTTGATGAAGTGATTGCAGAAGCGCGCCGGCATTCAGAACAAACCTTGTCATTTTATTATAGCACCACGTTTGTAGAGGATGAGCAGTGTGCCTCCTCGCTCGACTTGATGCTTATCGACGCCCTGAACGAATCTGATCCGAACGCGCTACTAGACAGATGGCGCAAAGCGCATCCTGAAGGACGCATAGGCATTGGTGCTTTGGGCACCTGGGTGGAATCGTTAGACGATGATCAGGATGGCTACCGGCTGTTAAATTCTCCAGCATATCAGGCCCGATATCTAGAAGACAATTTAAATGCGCTACTTTATGGCCCTGACGCCACAAACCTGGAATCGATATTTGTCTATCGCTGGCGAGATATTCGGCTTGAATACCCATCAATATCGCATAATTTAAACTATCCTTATCGTCACACTTACGGGCTAAATACCAATCGGGGTACCAGTCGATCTGCATATCATGTTGTACGCGGCATTTTTACCGACGAACAGCGTGTTTTTGCCTTTCCGGTTGGAAAAGAAGGAAATCCGGGCGCGTCATGGATTGTATTGCTCGGCTGGGTGGCTATTGCATTTCTGGGCTTTGGCTATGCTTATTTTCCTCGCTTCAGTCCCAATGTGATGCGGTATTTTACCGCGCATGGATTTTATCGATCAGCGGTTGAAGAAGGCCGGGAGCTGTTGTTTGGACCTACTGCGCTGTTGCTGGTTGTTGTCATGATTTCATTTGGTATCGCCGGCACAGTAATTCTGGATACCGTTCGCGTCACAGAAGCATTCTCTGCGTTGGTCAGGTGGTTACCGGCTACACCACGCACAACCCTTGTGGCACTGCTTTCCAATCAACTGGTAATGTCGCTGGTATTGGGGAGTGGTTTTATCGTTGCTGTGGCGGTGTGGACCTCTGTTCTATCAGCTGTTACCACACGCAATCGCCGGCGGCTCTTACCCGGTCAATCATTTATGCTGGTTGTGTGGCCGCAATGGCCTGTCATCCTGGCCATGGTCGCAGCAATTGTGATTAGTACGATAGATAAAACGAATGCACCTATCTGGGCCCTGGCTCTATTTATTATCCTCGTGATCTCCGTGTTGATTGCTTCGGCGCGCGCCTTGAGAGATTTTTCGGCGATCACGCGGCCCAGTCTATTTCAAGCCTGTATCGCCTTCTTTGGGAATCCTTTTCTGATTATTGTAATCATCGGGATATACATCTGCATTCAACACGCTGATAAGTTTAGTTTCTTCTGGCACCTTATAGTTAGGAGCTAAGTTGGGGGGATTAAGTCAAAAGTCAAAAGCTAAAAGTCAAAAGCTAAAAGTTAAAACCACTAACCACTAACCACTAACCACTAACCACTACCAAACTACTTCCTTTTAAACTCAATCTTCCATGTTTTATTAAACGTTTTACCTCTGTCACCACTGTTTTCAGCGTACCATGCGTAGCTGTTCTTTTTGATGTTGTGGAATACATATTGGGGAATGACTGAGCTGGAAGAATTGATTTCAAAGCTGTGCAGTATAACATCTTCTCCTTCTTTTTGTCCACCAAAAAAGAGCGGACTGTTTCCTCTGTTGTTCAAGTATAGAGATTCCCATCTTCTCATAGATCGGTTGTAAAGCCGAACGATGGAAGTTGCCGCGTCCGGCAGGCTCGGGTCTACGTTAAACCAGCTGTGCTCTAGAATGGCGTGTCCATTCAAAGCATAAACGGCGGTTGCATTGGTTGGGAATTGAATCCATTGACCGTTAAGGTAAATACTGTGCGATGCATTCCATTCGCCGATAAGGAAATCGAATCCATCTGCTGCTGATGGGCGATCTGAGGCCGGCTCTCCCCATGTATGCTCCGATACCATAAAGTTGTCCTGCTTATCTCGACGCACATATTCTTGCTGTATTGCCGGCGTCCAGGTTTTGCCATTATCTGTAGAGACACTTTGAGTAATGCTGAATTTTTTATCAGATTTCATATCGTACGCTACCCGATGAGAAGTAACAAGCGCACCTCCCCCTTGTCTGATAGCTGTGGATAAGCGTAGTTTTCCCCCTTTCAGGTCTCCGTTGTACATAGAAATACTCTCGGTATAACTATTGGCTTCTCCCAGTACCCAGGTGTTATTTGACGGGCTGTAGGTAAGGAAATGAATCAAGTTTGCCTCAAGACCTGCATCATCAAAAGATGGAATGTGCAACCGGCTCATGTAGCCGTATCCGCGATTCATGTAAGTAATCTCAGCGATGCCTTTGCTTGAAAAGGTTGTTGAATCTGTAGGATACACAGTAACAGAAACATCCCATTGCCCGAGTAGATTCTTCATGTTGTCGAGCTGCTCATGTGCACGCGGGCTTTTCTCTGTCATACCATGTCCCTGATCAAATATTTTCCCGTCTCTCGCAGGTTGTGCTGAGAGTTGAATTGTAATCGATGCAAGGAGGAGGGCAAGAAAAATTGGGTATATTTTACGCTTCATCATGAACGACTTTATTGTAAGCCCGGCTTTGCCCATATTGGGTTGAGCCGGCAAGACAAGGAGAAAATAATAAGGTATACAGGGGTGCTTGCGGCCAAGCAATGTACACACCCCCGTATACCACCTTTGAATACCATTAAAGGGTATTCAAGAGGCTTCTTTACACGCAAATCCCTACCAGTGAGGAACTACCATGCGTGATCAAGGATAGGTCTGTACTTCTGGATAAGCCTCAAGACTATCGAAAGATTGTCTCAAGAAAACAGCATGATTGAATCTCCCTTCTTAATTAGCGAGTGGCACATTAAGCCTCGGTTGAATAGAGTGATTGCTCCTGCCGGCGACACGAAAACCCTGGAGCCAAGAACCATGAAAGTGCTCGTTCAACTTGCTCGTTCAAAACCCCAGGTCGTTACACGAGAGCAACTGCTGGATGCTGTTTGGGGAGACAGTGTGGTGACAGAGCATTCTCTTACCATCGCTATTTCTGACCTGAGAAAACTGTTCAATGACGATCCGAAGCTGCCTGTTTTTATTGAGACAATACGTGGCGTTGGTTACCGGTTAATCGCACCTGTTCATTTTGGCGACAGTACTTCTGTTGACAG
>JBGCEN010000394.1:0-9691 GCA_045106435.1 Rhodothermales bacterium | reverse complement strand
CGTATCATTGGTTGTGGTTACAGTTAAATCAAGAGCAATGTCATCAATGCCAATCACATCTGGAATCAGATCCCAGTTCACATCCGAATTCCCGGAGAAGGTGTAGGCGCTGTTTTCATCATCTACGGGCGAAATATCCAGAGCAAGGTCACTGAACGTGACGTCGAAATCTTCTGGCAGGTTTATTTCTCCATCGATGACATACTCTGCCAACTTGAAGAAGCTAAGCGTCTGTCCTTCAACCAATCCCCCGCGCACATCGAACGAGTCTGAAGTAAAGTCGAACCCAACTTCAAAGTTTACTTCTGCCAGGTTTATCAGCCCCGTAAGCCCTCCTTCTATCTGTGCCTCATCATTTTCGTCAACCGATACTTGAAAAAAGAGCGCCGGCTGCCCGACAGTGAACAGGTTCTCTATGATGACCCAATCTTCGTCAGATTGCGATGCCACCGCGTACTGATTGTTCTCTTGATCAATTTCAATATTCACCTCTTTGAAAGACAACACATCTGGCAATCCATCAGGAATATCGATATCGGTTATATCCTCGATAAGCGCCGAGACAATTTCTCCAAGCTCCAGCGTCTCTACTTCGGTGGTCAGTTTATACGTATCTCCAAACGCAAACCCAATGCGGACAGCGCCGCTCGGTGCAAAATTCAGCGCCCCGGACAAATCTCCCGTGAGCGTAACTGAATTGTCAGCTTCCAGTTTGCCGGCTACGTTGAGCGCTACATCAGCTAATGTGATTGTATCACCGACGAGCGTCCAGGGCGAAGCCGTCGCTCCATTAAATGTAAAAGAAAGGTCAACTGGATTTACGGTAACGGGTAGATCAGAAAAGTTAAACGCCGGGAAATCAGCCGGCAGTGTAACTTCAGGGAAATATTCAGCAAACAGACTTGCAAGATCAATCGTGGGGAACATCCCCGACAACGCACCATCAGCCGGAGAGGTGAGGTCATAAGAAAGCGCAATGGTCTCGCCGGCTACTTCAAAGCTTCCGTCAAATTTGCCTTCAGTAAATTCAACAGTTTGCTCAACGGTGGTATCCCCAACCACTGTCCATTTAAACGCTATCGACAGAGATGAAATAGAGAAAATGCCTGCAATCAATTCCCAGTTCTCTACATCAGCGGCAACCAGATCCAGGCTGAGGATATCTCCGTCATCAAATTCGCCGGAAGGTACTTCTCCCGGGATGCCGAATTGCAGATCATCGGGAATGTCAATAGCCGGCAAGCCGCCAAAAGGCGCCAGTAGTTTTTCTTTGATTACTTGAACAGATACCGGGCTGGTAAGAGATTCCAGCGCATCGAGGAGATCATTAAGTGTCATGCCAATTACAGTCTAGGTAACCATAGATTCGGCGCCAATTCACAGCAGCGATCACATAGCTACGAGGGTCGTGATAGCTGGCCCATAGGACCAGTAAAGCTTAAATCAATCCCAGCTCAACAACAGAACGTTTACGGTTTTTGACAAGCAGCAATAGCGTAAGGTAAATGATTTTTGATGGGCACTAAACGAACAGAGGACAAAGAGGAAGAGGGCGTGTTTTCATATCTCTAACTTTCTATCCACACAAAGGCGAATTCATTTATACTAGCTTGTCAGCATATACAGGCAGTTTCCTGCTACAAAATGCCTTTTCGAGTTGTTTTACTGACTGCGAATCAGCGACAATCGTACTGCAGTTTCATAGGAAGAAACCGACTTTTTTTCATCCAATTGTGGGGAACGATCAGGAAGTGTACATCCTGCGTCGATGCATAATTCGCACATTTAACCTAAACAGCAAACGCTAGATAAGCAACAGTGAAATGACACTTTATTATTACCCTTTTATCCAAGCTCAATACAAAACACTCGGCACCTAAAAGATAGGCGGTGTCGACAAATCGTTCCATGTCAGGAGATTAATACGTCGGACTGTATTACTACCAACACAATGGAGAATAAGAGCGAGATTTCCGGCTTGTCTCGGGATCCAAGATGGATCCTGGATCAAGTCCAGAATGACGGTTTGGGTCATTGCGAAATGGAGGCAGAGTCAAACGAAGGAATCCATGAACCCAAGATCACACATGACAAATTTATATTGCAGGTTCAGTTTTCGAAAAAAGAAGGCAGGAGGGGAAGCAACTTATCAGAATCCTTCTATCTCCCCCTCCCCCTATCAATTTGTATCTGACACGGTTACTTAGTTAATCACAACATACCGTTCAAGGCGCGCCACTTCGTTGTCATCCACGTATTTGCCCATTTCGCGGCGAAACTGCTCAATGTTTTTGTACGGGCGATATTCTTTGAACTCGCGTAACATCCGCTTCCCTAATCCAGGAATGCTGAGAATCTGCTCATCGCTCGCGGTATTCAGGTCGATGGGAATGAAGACAAACTGCTCCATTCGGGCCACTTCATCTTTGTCTACATATTTGCCCATTTCACGGCGAAACTGAGCCAATGCTTTATAGGGCCGGTATTCTTCAAATTCATGTGCCATGCGCGGTCCCACGCCGGGTACCAACAGTATTTCTTCTCTGGAAGCAGTATTCAGATTCACCGGCAAGAACAGTTTTGCATAAAGCATTTCCCGCTGCTCATCGTTCAGTGATCCACTGACAAGGGCATCTACATCGAGCATCGTCAGAAAAGGACGCTTCTCCATTATGCTTTTAGCCAGGGCATCCATCATATGAGGTAGTGCTTTCAGGTCTGCTTCACCTATTTGATTCGGATTCAACACGCTGTTGTTGGTGCCAAGCTGTGCGAGTGCGGGACTTATCCCACAAAAGAGCAGCATCATTACAACTATAAATGTTAATCTGAGCTTTTTCATTATTTATTTTTCAGTCTTATTTGTTGTATTTGAATTACTGGAAAGCCTGGGATGTTTAAACGTATAAATCAAACCAAGCAATCCTAATTGGGTCATGGTGCCAGGTGCGAGCGCCGGCGTTGCACCTTTCAGTGTTTCCCATAGCAGTTTAAACCCTTCGATATCGGGATACATTTCCAGTTCAAATTCCATATTTCCTTTAAAGTGCAGCCAGACACCAACAAATCCTGCAAGCACAAACAAAACCATGAGCCACTGGAAAGCCTGCACAGACCACCTCGTTTTGGTGATCCCATAGACCACGAGCAACAGGATACTTGCCCCCATTAAAGCTAGCGGTATCCACATCCACACATCTTCAAAGTGCTCCAGCAGAATTAATTCAGCGCCCGTACCAAGCAAGCTGAACACAAAAACACCGAGCACAAGGGTTCTCACGACTTCTTTCAAATCCTTTTTAGCTAGTATCTTTAGCACGCCAAAAACCTGTTATCTCTGTAATACAATCGTATGTAAATAGCTGTTTACCAGATCAATAATCTGCGCCAGCTTAAAACATCATTCCTGAGCATTCAATTCAAGATCAAGCTGAATCCTTACGTTTTCTGAGACCACAAGCCCGCCGGCTTCCGTCATTCGATCCCACTTCAAATCATAGTCAAATCGATTGACCATGGTCGAAGCTTCAAACCCTGCCTTGGTGGTCTGGCCCATTTTCTCGATACCAAAAAATTCCGCATCAAAAACAACTTCACGTGTGATATCTCTGATGGTTAAGTCGCCTACCAATTCAAAGCGGCCTTTATCAATATTGCGAATTTCTTTGCTCACAAATTTGATTACGGGATAAGCCTCTGCATTAAAAAAATCGTTTGAACGCAAATGGTTGTCACGCCGATCGATGCCCGTATTCAGGCTATTTACCTGAATGGTTGCCTCGGCCTTCAATGTACTGAAGTCGTTGGTATCAAAGGATACCTTGGCCTCATACTCGTCAAAAAAGCCATTCACATTGGAAATGCCTAAGTGTCTCACCCGAAAACCAACTTTTGAGTGCGCCTTATCGGTCACAAAAACTGTTGGTGTATTGCAAACTATTTCTTTAAGCTCGGATGCCTTTACGTCTTGCCGGGATTCATTTCCTGGCAAAAGGGCAAATATGAACAAGAGCGCAATAAAGCCTATTTTGACTGCAGATTTTCTGGTGGCAGAATTTCTGGTGGCAGAATTTCTAATGCCAGGTTTGTTCATGGCAAGTTTTTTCAAAGCTGCACCTGTTACTTCGTAGCATACTGATTAAGGCGTGGGTACAATGAAATGTGCGATACCTTAAGCTCTTAATCCAGCACAAATAAACGAACCGCACTATCTATGTATAGACTGGCTTGATTCCAACGTGAATGGCACCTTTCAGCTCAAGTACTCAAAAGCGCAATTTAAGGGCATTACCGTGCGCTCTATGTATTGCGTATTGTTTCAAACAGGCGTTTTTGATACCCTGCCATGATCGTATATTCGAGTTTATATTACTGCAAGAGGGCCAACTCCTGTGTTGAAGGACAATGCTATGAAGCCGAAGTCGTTAAGGCGTTTATTGTACGTAGTAGGTGGCTGGGCGCTACTCTCACTCATTCTGTACGCAAAAACAGTTGCCGAAGGCCGGCCGACCATTTGGGCTTTACAAGATGCGAGCGAGTATGCCGTTTGGGCATTCATCGCGTACTTTCTATATCCACTGATATCCGCAACACCATTTACCCTGAAGGCCTGGGGTAAACTGCTGCCGCTCTTGATATTTGTATGGCATATTGGCGGAGCCTTTGCTCACGTTGCAGAGGAAGTTGTCCATCAACGCCTCGTCCACGATGAAGGCCGGCGCCATTCTGTTGCGGAGGTGGTACAACGTGAAATGCCCAAGCAACTTGTAAGTCATCAATTCAGGCATATTGCAGACTTCCTCGGAGTACTTTCTCTGTGCATCATCCTCGCCCTCATCCGAAATTCGCGTGCGCGGGAAATCGAGCACAGTAAACTCATGACGCAGTTGGCAGATGCTCGTCTCAGCTCCTTGCAGGCACAGATGCATCCTCACTTTCTGTTTAACACGTTAAATACTGTTGCTACGTTGGTTTCAACGGATTCCAAAGCTGCTGTTGAGGTCCTTTCACATCTTAGTGAACTGCTCAGAAGAGCAGCAATTTCTGATGGCAGTCACTTTACCACCGTTAAAGAAGAGTTCATCCTTATCCGAAAATACGCCACCATCATGCAGTACCGCTTTGGCGACAGGGTTTCGATTAATATCGATTATGATGCGCAGCTAGATCAGACGCTCATTCCAATCCTGACGCTCCAACCGCTGGTTGAAAATGCGTATCAACACGGTGTAGGCCCTCGATCAAGCGGTGGAAATATTGATGTAAAAGGTGTTTTGTCTGATCATAATGTTTTAATTACGGTTTGCGATGATGGGCTCGGCAAAAAAGCTAAAGCAAGCAAAGGAGGCCAGGGAATGGCCCTGAAAAATATACGAGATCGATTACACCATCTTTACAAAGGCAAAGGTTCACTAACCACCGAATTCAAGGAAACCGGAGGCTATTGTGCAACCATCACTTTACCATATTCTGGGAGTCTGTGAGTCAGAAAGTCTGTGAGTCAGGGAGTCCGTGCGTCTGTAAGTCAGCAAATAACCTTTTGGACTCAGAGACTCATCGACTCTCAGACTTATCGACTCTCAGACCCATCGACTTTCTGACTCACAGACTCTCCGACTCACAGACTCTCCGACTCATCGACTCACAGACTCCTTATGTCCACCTCTCCACTTCGTGTTGTAGTAGTAGATGATGAGCCGCCGGCAAGGCAGCGGCTCCAGAACCTGCTGAGTGCCAGATCTGATGTAGAAACTGTTGCCATTATTGGTAATGGTAAACTGGCACTGGAAGCCATTGAATTTCATGATCCGGATTTGCTTCTCCTCGATATACAGATGCCGGAAATGAGTGGCATTGATGTCATTCAAAGCCTCGGCACCAACGCGCCTTATACCATATTCATTACTGCCCACGAAGAGCATGCAATCACAGCATTTGAACTTGCTGCCATAGACTACATTCTCAAACCGTTTACTGACGAGCGGTTTTATGCCAGCGTGGATCGTGCGGCTGAACTGATTCACTCCATGCAATCAAATTCAAGTTTCAGCACACTTCAACATCTATTTGATTCCAAAGACGGCCGGCCCGATACAGCAGATCTTCCGTGGCTGGAACGTGTCGCCATTAGGAATCGAGGCGCTATTGATATTGTGTCATTGAAGGACGTGAGCCACATATCAGCCGACGGCCCCTATGTCTATTTTCATGTGGGTAGCGCCCGCCATATCGTTCAGGTCCGCATGAAAGAATTGGAAAGACGGCTCAATCCCAAAATGTTTTGGCGGATCCACCGCTCCACCATCGTCAACATTAACGAGATTCAATCCCTTCAATCGATTGGTTCGGGCGACTATATGGTCCTCTTAAAATCAGGTACCAAGCATCGATTAAGCCGAAAATACAGAGAAGAACTCCCCGAAAAACTAAATCTCCTTTAACCCACTCAAAACCCAGCACTCGACATTCGGCATTCGTCACTCAACATTCGCCACTCAATTCACCCCCACCCCAGCAACAATCCCCCCTGGTAAACAATAAACGATGCCAGATACGCAAGTCCCGTCATATAAAGCCACATAATGGCCGGCCATTTCCACGAATTGAGTTCTCGCTTTGCAATAGCTAACGTACTCATACATTGTAGCGCCAGCACAAAGAAAATCAGTAAGCTGAAAGCAATGAGCGTCGAATACATAGGCTCGCCCGTCTCCGGATCTTTTGCGTCCTGCAGATGCTCTCTCAACGCTACACTGTTTTCATCCGCATCGCCCACGCTGAAGATTGTGCCCAAGGCACCAATGATAACTTCGCGTGCAGCAAAAGCAGAGATGATGCCGGCGCTCAACTTCCAATCGAAGCCCAGCGGTCGCATAACGGGCTCGATGAAATGACCAAGCTGGCCAATCGCGCTGTGCTCCATTTGATAAGCGGCTTCGGCATTTGCAATGTCGCTCAGCTGTGCTTCATACGTGGCGATTTGTTCTGTATCTGTAGCGGTAGAAAGCGTTGACAGACTGGCTTCTATCGCCGACCGCTGCGCCAATAGTTGCGGATCTGGATCTGATTTGGGAAAGGTTGCTGCAAACCATAGCAAGATACTAAAGAGAAAGATGACCTTGCCGGCGCGTAGCACAAACATCTTTGCCCGCTCAATCATCCGCCAGAAAATCACTTTCCACTGCGGCGCCCGATACGGCGGCAGCTCAAGCATGAAAAACGACTCCGGGCCTTTCATCATCACTTTTTTGAGTACCCAAGCAGCCCAAAAGGCCGTGGAGGTACCAAAAACATACAGCCCGAGCATCGTCACCCCTTGATAATCAAATGGGCCCCAAATGGTTGTTGCAGGTATAAAAGCAGCAATGAAGAGCGTATAGACGGGTAACCGAGCTGAACAACTCAACAGCGGCACAACCATGATGGTCAGGAATCGATCACGCTGATTTTCCATGGTGCGCGTTGCCATAATTGCCGGCACCGCACAGGCAAAGGCACTCATCATGGGCATTACAGAACCGCCAGACAACCCAAATCGACGCATCACCCGATCCATGATAAATGCAGAGCGTGCCATGTAGCCGGTGCTTTCCATCAAACTGAGAAAGAAAAACAGCAGCAAGATCTGAGGCAGAAAGATAATCACATTTCCTACGCCGGCAATCACCCCATCAACAAGTAAATCTGTTGCCATATTGGCAGGCAACACGATGCGAATAAACGAACCGAGCCCTAACATACCCGATTCGGTCAGATCCATCAGGGGTGTCGCCCAGGTGAAGATGGCCTGAAAAACGAGCAACAGAATGCCGACAAAAATGAGTGGACCAAAGGCTCTGTGTACAAAAAAGGCATCCAGCCGATCTGTAAGCCGGCGGGCATCCACTTCTGATTGCTTTTTCGTTACCCGCTTGGCGAGCCGGCCCAGCCACAGATAGCGCGCCGTTGCTTCTGCCTGGCCATATTGGACCTCGCTGGCATCAAGTTTCTCGCGAACGGCGTGAACTTCGTTGAAAAAGGCCGGGTTTATCGTTTCCCAACGTTTGAGTAAACGGTCGTTGGTCAAAATCCGCAGGCACTCAGCTTCCCGGCGTTTTTCGGAGAGGTCTGGATTGATGTCGGCCAGTTCGCCGGCGAGTAAATTAATCTCTGCCTGAATATCTTCAGGCATCCGCCATTGTGTTCTACCGGGGGCCGGGATTGCTCCAGTGATAGTGTCGCGTAACGCATCAAGCCCCTGCTTTTTAGTCGCAACCATTTGGAGTACGGGCACACCCAATGCGTGGGAAAGCTGATCCGTTTGAATAACCAGGCCGGATTTTTCAACTTCGTCCATCATGTTCAGGACAATAACCGTTGGTAAATCCAGATCCAGCACCTGAGACGCCAGATACAGATTGCGCTCCAGATTACTCGCGCTCACAACAACGACAACCAGGTCCGGGGCGGCCTCCCCATCCAGATGATTGGCCAGCGCATCGTAGGCAATTTGCTCATCCAATGATTTAGGACTCAGGCTGTAGGTACCGGGTAAATCGATAATTTCGATGTGCTCGTGCCCAACGAGGCTGCCAGATTTGCGCTCAACCGTAACGCCGGGATAGTTACCCACGCGTTGGCGCATGCCCGTGAGTAGATTAAAAACCGTGGATTTACCCGCATTGGGGTTGCCGGCAATAGCAATGCGGCGGACCTGCTCAGCTTCTAGTACACCGTTATCCGCACGATCATGGGGAGGGGTCATATCTTAGAGATACATCAGGTCGTCAACAGCCCGGTTTACACGAGCAATACGCAGCAAAATACTTTAAAACACTTCGAAACTGGCCATTGATCAATCAAACTTCGACATTCGAGACGTTGTCTAAACAGATAAAGTCGAGCCTAGACCGCTTCAATATCGATCAACGTCGCTTCTGAGCGCCGGATTGCAATCTGACAATCTTTGACCCTTAAAGCAATCGGATCACCAAGCGGTGCTACGCGGACCACTTCTATCATCGCACCAGGCAATATGCCAATCTCACACAAGCGTTCTGAAATGCCATTACATCCACAAACACGCCCACAGGCACCGGGTTTAAGATCGTTAAGCGTCATTGTTTTTCAGGTAGAGATGGGTAAGACATCGCATAGTCTTAATCTAGACTTATTCTAAATAAAATCTATTGCGTTCCCGATTAAATCTTAATGAACTTGAAAATGCCCTTTTAATCGCGCCGGCGTCCTGCCTCCCTTTTTTTCTCTGACGAACGACAGTGCTGCAAATAAGACCTTGCTTTCTGATTAGACCAGCATCGTTTGATTTAACAGTTTCTACTAAGTACAAACAAATTCAAAGGATGAAGTACATGTCATTCTGAACAAAGTGAAGAATCTGTCTAAAACGCATCGTTTGAGGCCTATTTCAAGTCTCAGCTCGACTTTGTCCTTTTGGACAAAGTCTCGAATATCGAACACCGATCAAGGAATGTCCAATTTTGAAGGGTTTTTAAGCGCTATCTCGATGTTAGACATACCTTTTGAGTCTTCGCCGTTTAATTTATCCAGGGCTGGTTGGTAAACCCGAGACGTATAAATAATCGAAAAAGACCTTGGTGGCGCTAAAAAGAGGCTTTGACATTTTCTTATTGGACAAAGTCGAGCTTAAGACGTGTTAACTTTCAGTTTGAACAGTCTGTTTTCACTTGAT
>JBGCEN010000393.1:0-9568 GCA_045106435.1 Rhodothermales bacterium | reverse complement strand
GATGCAACGCTGATGATGGTCTACAAGCTCGGACTGGAGGCTGAAAAACGATGGCGTAAACTCAACGGCTCACAACTTTTGATCAAGGTACTCACGGGTGTAAGATTCGTCGATGGAGAAGAAAGCGGCGATCTAACATCGCCTAATCAGGAACGCTTAGCAGCTTAAATCAGATGAAACAGGAACGCTTTCGAAACCTCTCATCCACAACATTTGCTTATATCTCGATTTTATCCATCATAATGACTGTGACTGGGTACTAGACCGATTGAGCGGTGATGTAGGAGCAGGATAGGCTTATCTTTTTCCAATCGGATTTTGGGAAGCTCGTTCTTAATTGTCCACCTTATCGGGGCACTCCATTGATAGCTGCTTAACCTGGTGTACGCAAAATCGGTGTAATTCCAGTTTCGACATGGACATTGTCAAGACAAAAAGTAAGATTCGAAGTATATCCCGCAATAATGCCCAGGGAAGATCACTCCCCTGAGCATTATTGTAAATGGGTGTGAATTCCTATTTTAATAGAAGCATTTTCCCAGTACGGAACTCGTTTGGAGTGCTTAACTGGTATACATAAAAACCACTAGGCAAGTTATTACCATCGAAAGAAAATGTATATTTTCCTGCGGTCAAATCATCATTAACTAACGTCACAATTTCTTGCCCAAGCATGTTATAGACAACCAATTCTACGCTTGCAGATGCCGTCAAATTAAAACTGATTTCTGTAGAAGGGTTAAACGGGTTGGGGTAGTTCTGATACAAAGCCACAGAATTATTGCTGGATCCACCTCCAACAAATATAAACGGAGAAAGAGGCAATACTGGATGGGGCCCAATGACAGGGTCTTTACCTTGTACAAAAAGAGAAACCTCTCCAAGTCCAATCAAATCGATCTTATCAGGGGTCAACATATATGAAAATCGATGATTTGCAAAACCACCACATTCATCAGCAATAGATTGATCACCTTGCAAATCAGCTTTTGTTGAAACAATAAAGTCCCCCCCTTGCCCAGCACGTGCATTAGCATAGATATGAGCGTAAGTAGTTATCCCTGGATGATCACGGTCACATACCCAACCAGTAAATAAGTTCGTTAACGGATCGAACTCCACGTAACCCTTGGGTAGTTGGTTGTCAAACTCATACAGAAATGGGGAATTGGCCAATACCGGATGCGGACCAATGATAGGATCCTTTCCCTGTACAAACAGCAGCCTCTCACCTGCCCCAATTGTTTTAAGGTCATCAACTCCAAGAGTATAAGAGAATCGGTGGTCTGAAAAGCCACTACACTCATCTGCAATGGCCTGGTCTCCAGGTAGATCAGCTTTCGTCGAAGCCACAAAATCTCCTCCATGGCCGGCGCGAGCATTTGCATATATGTGGGCGTAAGTTGTTTCACCTGGGTGATCCGGGTCACAAACCCAGCCCGTAAATGTCCTCGTCACGTGATCAAATTCTACATGTCCAATTGGAAGTTGATTTTCCCCAATGTCATTCACATCGTATAGATACAACGCACCAGTATATTGAACGCCACCTATTGAACTAAACGTATCTTCCCCAGGTGCGCCCACAGCAAGTACATCCCCACTCACTGCTACCGATGAACCAAATTCGTCATGTACCTCCGCATCACTCGCAATGATTTGATCTTCAAAAGCCCAATTCGTCCCGTTGTACTGATATGCGAACACGGAGCCGGCATTCGTCGCCCCATCATCATTCAGGTTAGAGCCTACGAAAAGCATATCACTTTCTATCGCCAAAGAATATCCATACCTATCATCTTTATTGCCTGAACTATCGAATAATTTCTCTTCTTCCTGCCAGGAAGTACCATTATAGCGGAAAACATACACAGCCCCTGCATCTTCGTTGACTTCATCTTTAGTATAAGCACCAATCGCAGCCACTTCATTGTGGATCGAAATCGAAAACCCGAATTGATCATTGGAAGCAGCGTCACTTGCAATAAGTTTACTTTCTTCAAACCATACTAAGCCATCGTATCTATAAACATAAACTGCTCCTGCAAAACTTAGTGGAGAATATTCAGAGTGTGATCCAACAAAGGCAACATCTCCATCAACTGCAACTGACTGACCATAGAGAATACCTGTTTGTCCATGATCGGGATAGAAATAAGCTTCTTCAATCCAGTCGGAACCGTCATACCGATATATGTATGCCGCCCCTGTCTGGCCGACTGCAGGAGGTTTATCAGAGGAAGAACCAACAATAGCAACATTACCGTCTAATGATACAGCATTACCAAATGCAAAATCGACACCATTGTAATGTGGCAACAATTTAGATTCTTCAACCCAGGTACTTCCATTATAGCGAAATATGTACGCAGTTCCTGACTTATTGCCCTGTTCGTCAAATCCTCCAATAGCACTAACCACTGCAACATTCTCATCGAGATCTATTGACCATCCAAAATATTGATTCGGACCACCATCACTTGCGGTAAGAATGGCTTCTTCTATCCAACTCGTGCCATCGAATCTATAGACATACACTGCCCCAACATAACTATTGTCATAATCAAACGGCGAACTAGCCATAATCACATCTCCGCTTGCCGCAATAGCATGACTAAATGCAGTTGTAGGAATACTGGCCAATATTTTGGCGTCATAATCCTGCGCAAAGGAACGCTGCATAACAGGGATTAATATCAAGAAAAGTAAGTAAATAGATACGTTTTTCATTGAGTTGTGTTTTTTGAATCTAGGTGCCCCAATTATTTTCCGGGTATTCCAGAACGACCTTGATGTATCGAATCTCGCTCTTTCCATTCTTGAACCTCTTTTAATTGCTAGATTGTAGATGAAAGAGACCCATTCCTCGTCATCCTTTACTGGTTAAGGATGATTGGGAACTGCAAGTATGGCTCTCATAGAATAGAGCGTAGAAAATCCACAAAACTGTGAATGGCAGAGATTCCCTTTAACTGTAATTGTTGGAGACTGTAAGACATAGTATGCCAGCTGCGTGCTCTCTATGCCATCGGCGTAATTTTCGCAGGTCTGTCTTCATAGCGTGCATCTGGATTCTCAACCGGTCTACCCGTTTCCATATCGATGTGTGAGGCCCAGGAGGTCTCCGCAAATGGTTTGACTGAGATCAGCTTACCCGTTTCGCTATTGATTACATACCCGTCTACTCGGATCCACTGGAGTCTACTGGGTGCCCATTTTTGATGTGATTTGAAATATCTTAGTCAAATGAACTGAGAATAAGTCAATGTTTTGCAATCTGGCTAAGTTTTTTAAAATCATTCAAAGCGTGACTATAACTATTCTAGCTCAGACTCTAAGACCGTTAGATTTCTATATAAGTCTTCACTCGTTACCTTATTCCTGAGTTGGTGAGAATCAGGATATAGGAATACCCGAACCAGTTCTAAAACACAAAAGGGGTACTGCGACCTTACGTCGTAGTGCCCCTTTTACTTGCAAAAAACCAAAAAAGCACTAATTTCAGGTCAAATTCTTGCTTTTCTGAGTAACCTCTGATAGCTCGTATCGAAAAACGGATATATCAGCTTACTTCAGGAGCACAGCTTGTTTCATGGCTGTAAAATCTTCTCCGACAATGCTCAATAAATATACGCCATCTGACAACACATCCCCTTGAATCGAAAAATGATGAGCGCTAGATGTAAGTATGCCGTTGTGCAGTATGGCAACCTCTCTTCCCAGAACATCATATACTGCAATTCGAACACGTTGTGGGCGATCCAGAGTTAGAGAGAATGTGCCCCTTGAGTTGAAAGGATTGGGATAAATACTCGATACTGCATGACCTTGAGGTATTTCAAAGCCCTCAACGGCTACGCCTGTAGGAACGAATGCTGGCGGTAATTGAGGTAATGGGCTGGAGACAGCATCGCGTGTAGCGAACGTGTAGTAGCCATCCTGCAGATTCTGATCAGTAACAGTGAACTGAACCTTGTTAGATTGGATCTCTGGCGAAATATCCGGGATAGAATACTCGTCTTCCTGATTTGCTTTAAATAAAATTATGTACTGATCACCAGCAGGAGGAATCGTACTTTCAGCAAAATCCAGGCCCAAGATGACATCTACGTTGCCCGTTTTATCAACATGCCAAACTCGGAGCAACCTCTCCGCAACATCATCAGGTAAGTTGCTCTCTGTGGTTCCTCCTTCCCGCGTACGATGTCCGGCCAAAACATATTCTCCGGCTCCCAGGCTGGCATTGGCTTCAGCAATGATCAATCCTGAAGAGATCCCTTCTGTAACACTGCTATCGGCTTCGGCTCCTATACCAGCTACTTCGAAATCAAAGTCGCCCGCCTCTTCCCTATCGCCATTATACCTGTCATTAAAAATTTGTATTCCATATCGTGAACTTAGGTAGTTTTCCACAAGCGTCAGACGAACCTCATCGAGATGCGCCCCGCGGTATGCAATGACTTCGGCCAATTGCCCATTCAAAGTATTGATACCCGTGGCGCGTTGCCCAACCTGCATCGTGCGCGCGATTCCTGTATAGGGCGTAGGCCCGTAGGGATTGCTGGGCACGCCACAGTATTTGACTGCGGTGCTCCTGCTCTCCGTACTCGGTGATCCGAACAAGCGCAAATTGAGCTCGTCATCTGCATTTCCAAATAACCCGGTTTGTATCACAAACGGTAAAATTTCCTGACTGGTCTGGTGCCCCATCGACGTATATTTCTCACCCTTTCGTTCGAAACAGCGTGGAGAGCCAGTTTCGTTAACGTGGTATACAAAATCTTTTATGTGCACCACTTCTTCATTCAAGAATCCCGATTCAGATATACTCAACGACGTTCCTGTATGGGCGCTACTGACCACCACAAACGTTGTCAAAGATGTAAAATCTAATGACGCCAGAGCGTCACTTCCGAGCCCCCCTGACCCATCGAATGAAACGAAGGGCATACCATTTAACGTGTCTTTAATTCCAGCTCGATATTGCGATAGACTCGTCCCTAGCGCCCGAACCTCTATATCATTATTAGTATGGCTCGCCCAACATACGGCCGGCTCATTATCGTCGGTTACGGCAAGCTGACAAAACGGATCAGAGTAAACACCTTGGTCTGCTTTAAGCCAAACCACTAAACTGTCCGTAGGTATTTGGGCCACAGCTTCATATCCCAAGATAGATAGACTCAGAAAAGCGAAAACAATTGTAAGTCGATAACTCATAGCATTCCTTTTTCATGAACAATAATAACTAGTCTGACTATTCAGCTTTGAATTAAAAACAAGGCTTCTTTCAGACACTTCTAAGAAAGGCACTAAAATCAGGGGCCGATATACTGAAATCTGATTAAAAATAGCGTAATCAATCCAGCTTTTTTTTGCCCCAAATGCCATATTATTAGAAGCGTATTTTTCGCAAAAGAATGTGAATACTACCTGTTTTTATTCTGATCTTAGATATGCCCTGTATAAAACAAGAACAACGACTTCTCTTTTTGCTTCAGTATGCTACTTAAATTTGATTAAAAAATAGCGTAACCATTCCAGGTTTCTTTTGCCTCAACTACCGTTTTATTAGAAGGGTGTTTTTCACAATAGAATGTGGATACTACCTGTTTTTTATTCTGACTATAGATATGCTGTCGATAAAGCAAGAACAACGACTTCTCTTTTTGTTTGAGCATGCTTTTGAAATCCCATTGAAGCAGCGAGATGCTTTTTTGAGCAAAGTAAAACAAAACGAGCCTCATTTACACGATAGGTTGATTGTTTTGCTGGAGGGCACTCACACGAAAGATGTGACTAATCTATTGGCGATGGATGTAAAAAATCACGTGTGTCTGGATACAAAAATAGGAGGGCGCTACCATATTCAGCGTGTATTGGGTGAAGGAGGCATGGGTATCGTTTATCTGGCTGAAGATCTCCAGCTAGAACGCCTGGTAGCACTTAAGGTTATGCTGCATGGCCGGTTCTCGTCCCCCTGGCAAATACGCCGTTTTTTAACGGAGAAAAAACTCCATGCAAAATTACATCATCCCCATATTGCCCAGGTCTACGATGCAGGATTCACTGAAGAAAGACTGCCCTATATAACGATGGAATACGTGGAAGGCATACCCCTGGACCAGTATGCAGACTTTGAAAAACTGTCGATCAGCAAACGGATTGCCTTAATACTACAAGTTTGCGATGCCGTTCAAACAGCCCATAAGAACCTGATAGTGCATCGTGATCTAAAACCTTCGAATGTGCTAGTAACAACAACCGGAAATATTAAGCTGCTCGATTTCGGCATAGCAAAGCTATTAGACTTAGAGGAAGGAACACCAGCAACTCATACGCAAGCCGGCGCTCTGGCTTTTACCCCCGAATATGCAGCACCTGAACAAGTCCGAGGCCAGTCTATTGGCACTTTTAGTGATATCTATGGACTTGGCGTCATGCTTTACGAGACACTTTCAGGTATGAAGCCATACACGTTTTCTGCTCAAGACTCAGTATCCAAAATTGAGCGCATCATCTGCGATGAAGTACCCGATCGTATGTCACTGGCCCTTCAAAAGATGCCCCGGCATTCGAATAAAACAGAGCTAGCACCGCCAAAGATGATCGCTGCACATCGCCGCACGTCTTATGACAAACTGGTGCGCCGATTACGAGGCGACCTCGACACCATTGTAGTTAAAGCGCTCCAAAAAGAACCAGATCGAAGATATCAAACAGTTAGCGACCTCGCTGACGATCTCAAGCGCCACCTTACGCATCAATCCATCCGTGCTCGGCCGGATTCGATTGGATATCGCTTATCAAAATTTATAAATCGTAACAAGATAGAGGTGAGTATAGCGACAAGTTTTCTACTACTGATAGTGAGTCTTGTCCTCATATATACATTCCGCTTGACTCACGAACGTAACATAGCAGAAGCAGCTTTAAATCGCGCAGAGCGTGTTACCGAATTTACAATCGATCTCTTCCAGGCAAATGACCCATACGAAGGTCCTTTGCCTTCCAACCAACGGAGGGGAGACGTAAGTATAAAAGAAGTCCTCGACGAAGGGGCTAAAAGAATAGAGCACGATTTAAAAGATGAGCCTGAAACGAGAGCCATTCTACTCAGCACGATTGGACGAATACTCGACAAAACTGGTGATGTCGAGTTTGCAAAAGAAATTTTCAATCAGGCTCTCCGGTTAATTGAGACTGAGCCGGCGAATTTTGAACCAAGAACTTATGCGTCTATACTGAAACAGGTAGCAAATATAGAAAGCAAGACCGGAAACTACGCCATTGCTGAAAAACGCTACCTAAATGTTTTACTGCTTGAACGAGAAATACATGGTGAGGCAGACTTCAATTTAGCCATTACCAAAGGCAACTTGGCACTCTTATATCGCAGTATGGACAAACTGGCGGAGGCAGACTCACTTTCGCAGATCGCTGTTAAGGGCCTTTCAGCATCACTAGGAGACAATCACTTTGAGACCATCTTTCATATGATATCTCGTGGATCAATCTTACAATCCAGAGGCAAACACGAAGAGACTATTGAGTTGTATAACCACCTGTTGCCCAATGCCAAAAAATCACTCGGCTCGAATCATCTTTTGGTGGCAAGCCTGTTGAATAACTTCGCTGTTTCTTATCGAAGACTGGGCCGATTCGACGAATCTATCGATGCCTACATGCAAGCCCGAGAAATGCGCATAGCTCAGCTCGGACTTGAACACAATGCTGTAGCGATAACATCTTCCAATCTGGCCATTGTCCTAGAACTAAAAAAAGATTATAAACGGGCGAAAGAACTCTTCGAGGAAGCAATTTCAATCCAAGAGAGTATCTTTGGGCCGGACGACATCAATGTCGCCATCACCTATAGCAACTATGCAAATCACCTCAAAAAAACACGAGAATATGATAAAGCTGAAATATACTATAAAAAAGCGCTTTCTCTGAGGCGTGCTTTCTATTCAAAGACGCATCACTACACGCTACAAAGTCTAAAAAACCTTGCCAATTTCTACAGAGATGAAAAGCGTAACAAGGAAGCATTGGCGTTATATTACGAGGTTCTTTCGGCGCAACAAGAATCAGAAAATGCTACGGAAGGGGATATTGCAACTACGCAAAACAACCTTGCTATCGTCCATGAGAGAATGGATCAATCCGATCTTGCCGAATACTACTATCGGCAGGCTTTAGCCATTCGTTTGCGCTTCTACGCCGAACCTCGCTATGAAACATCATTGAGCCTAAGTAATCTAGCAAACTTTCTCCGGAAGAAAGGAGATTATGTTGGTGCAGACTCGCTCTACGCTAAAGCATTAACCCTGAGAAAAACCGCTCTGGGAGAGGCTCATCGCCACGTGGCTACGTTGCTTCTAGATTTCGGGGATTTGAAGTTCGGCCAGAAAAAATATCAAGAGGCCCAATATATGTATGCAGAAGCGGTTACCATTCGTAAAGCTTTATATGATACAGACCATCCCAGCATCCTGAGAGCACAAGCGAAAGTCGAGGCAAGCCGCGCGAGTCTGATGGAAAATTCAAATCTTTGATCAATCGTCATGTCAAACGCACTTGGAAATGTAACTCAGTTGCTCAATGCAGCTCAGAAGGGCGACCTTAGAGCATTTAATAAGTTACTCGAGTATTTGTACGATGAGCTACATACAATCGCACAGCAGTTATTGAAAAAAGAGCGTCCTAATCACACGCTTGACCCTACAGCTGTTGTACACGAACTCTATGAAAAATTTCGAAAGCAGAAGATCCTTGGAGGTCACAATCGTGCTAGTTTCTTTTCGATCTGTGCTATCTCGATGCGCCAAATCCTAGTAGACTACGCGCGAAAACGAAGTGCGAGTAAACGAGGCGGTAACATGAAACGTATCACTCTTTCTAGCGGATACAAGGTAGCAGCACCTGTCACCGACGACTTCATTCTCGCGCTGGACGAAACAATCACTCGCCTCAGCATCATCGATGCTCTTGCAGGGAAGATCATCGAACATCGCATTTTTTCAGGTCTAACAGCCCGGGAATGTGCAGAAACATTACATATGACTCCTCACGAAATCCGTGTTAAATGGGAATTCGCAAAAGGGTGGATCAAGCAAGAAATGGAGCGAGAGGAATTGAGGAATTAGCAGACTATTTCACAGGTTTAGAAACCAGTGTTCATCACAGGTTTTTTTCCCTCTGATTAGTCTGCAAGAAACAAAAGGTAAGTTATCCTGCGGATAACTTACCTTTTGTTTGTACCGAGGGCGGGAATGCGCTGCATTCTACTGGGGTCCACTGGAGTCTACTGGGTGCCCATTTTGAATAGGGTTTGACCGAATTTTGTCATTTTTCAGGTACTGGAGTCTACTGTAATCCACCGATGAACCCTGACACTTTGCCTGACACTCAAGGCTTAAGATATCTCATCGATTTCTTTGCGTAGCCCCCTTAAACCTGAATTTCAATGGAGCGTAGATTTGCAGATGCATCTATACATGCATTGATCACCTCAGACAATTTTTCTTTTTTTAATCTCGGCCATACAATTTACTTAGCATGCTTT
>JBGCEN010000392.1:0-5443 GCA_045106435.1 Rhodothermales bacterium | reverse complement strand
TTTTTCCTGGTTCGAACTTCTGTGCTGATGCTGAAAAATCAAAAGTTCGAATTCCTACATTCTGCTGTTCATTATTCATTAGAAGTCTTGTATGACGCGATTTTTATTCTTTCTGATACTAGTTTTAACAACCAGTGCCTGCGAACTGCGTGTTCGCGAGCCTTCGGGGGAAGAAAAAAGCCAAATTGTAAACGAAGTACTGGCGCTCACCAATGAAATCAGGCTTGCAGCTGAATCTGCCGACGCAGAGGGGCTCTTCCGCTACCACAGTGACGCGCCTGATGCAGCCCACATTATCGACGGCAAACAGTTTACGCGCGGCCAAATGATTAGCAATTACCGCAACGTATATGCTAGCGTAGAAAGCCAGAGCATCAATATTGGCGACCCTGTAGTGAAAGTGTTATCCCCCGAACTGGTACTGGTTGTGTCGCAAGGTAACTTTACCTCCAATGCCACAAGTGGAAGCTCTTTATCTGGGGGCATTGCGTGGACATATCTCTGGAAAAAGCAGAATGAAGCCTGGACCCTGCTCCACGCCCATCAGTCGTTTCCGGGCCCGATATCACGTGCAGATCAGTAGTTAGAAGCCCGGCGCGCACCCTTTTTCCCTCATTTAAGAAACTGTTGAGATTTAATCTTCACATTGAGCGAGCGATCTTTTAGTGCTTTTGAATCCGCTTTTTTCGCACTTAACGCTGCTATGCGCTCAAAAAGTCGTATCCAAAATCACTCAAAATCTCCTCTCTCTCAATTGTGAACCTCAAATCTCAACAGTTTCCCAGAATGCGAAGATCGTACGAATCAGTAGGGCTATACCCTTAAGCTTCAGAAACAGGGCAGCTTTATCGTCGTTAACGCCTTTTTCCCGCTATCCATTAACTGAGATTTGTTTTGAAGCCATTCAATCGTATTAAAACCCTCTTTGTGGGTCTTTTCTGTATGACCCTCCTGCTCGGATGTGGCAAAACAGAAGGCTCACAGGCACAATCGGGAGAATCCGGAGACGTGCAATTATTTGCCGCCGGACCTGATGTGTTTGCGGGTTCACATATTCTCATCGCCTATGCAGGCGCTATGAGAGCTGACAGCGCCGTTGTTCGCACAAAAGAAGAAGCGCTGGCTCTTGCCACGGATCTGGTCAAGCAACTTACTGCTGATCCTTCCAAATTCGAAGACCTTGCACGCGAAAACTCTGACGGCCCAAGCGGTCCCGAAGGCGGCGACCTCGGCACATGGAATAAAGGCCAGATGGTCCCTGAATTTGATGCTGCAATAGAAACCATGGAATTAGGCGCGGTAGGAAGCGAACCTGTAGAAACCGCCTTTGGTTACCATGTAATGCGTCGCAATGATACACGTGCAGCCCACTACGGCGCTGAAGGATTTATTATTGGCGTCGCCGGCCTTCGCGGCGTACCTCCAGAAGTAACACGTGATTCTGCTGCTGCTGCTGCCCTTGTCGAAGAAATCAAAGGAAAAATCACCGGAGACAACTTTGACGAAATGGCCATGGAGCACAACGATTTTGCCGAAGAAAAAATGTTCATCGGTGCGTTCAAAGAAGGAGACCCCGTCACACCAGAGATCATGGAACTGATCAAATCCCTGGGTTATGACGAAGTAGGTGGTCCACTTGAACTCCCTGTGGGACATGCTTTCATGAAGCGCATCAAACTGGAGCAACGCGCCGGCGCGCACATCCTGGTTGCTTATTCAGGTGCTATGCGAGCTGATCCAAGCATTACGCGCACCAAAGAAGAAGCCAAAGCTGAAGCAGATCGTATTCTGGCGCTTGCAAAAGCAAGCCCGGACAAGTTTGCTGAATTGGCTGCAGAACACTCAGACGGCCCAAGCGGCCCGCAAGGCGGAGACCTTGGCGTCTGGTTCCGCGGTTCTATGGTGCCTGAATTTGACAAAGCGCTCGACACCATGAACGGCGGCGACATCGCCAACGAGCCAGTGGAAACGGATTTCGGCTACCATATCATTATGCGTTCCGAAGTAGACCTGTAGACAATATTGTTTTACTTTTATTAAAAAAGGCCAGATGAATGCTCATCTGGCCTTTTTTAATAGTCAGAGGGTCTGTAAGCCAGAGAGTCGGGGAGTCTGTTTAGTCATTAATCAACGGACTCACAGACCTACCGACTTACTGACCCACTGACTTATAAACCCAACTTCATTCCTTCGTGCGAGGCTATAAAGCCCAGCGATTCATAAAACGCTACCGCCTCAGGTCGTTTCTTGTCTGTGGTAAGCTGGAGGAGTATGCACTTGCGGGCTTTACAAAGGGCAATTGCGTGTTCAAACATGGCGCGCCCGATACCTTGCCGGCGATGGGTTTTAGCAACCCGTACGCCTTCAATCAATGCGCGCCAGCTTCCGATATAGGTTAGGTTGGGTAAAAAGCTGAGCTGGAAAAAGCCGGCGATAATTCCATCCACTTCACACAGAATCAGCCGGTGGTTTGGATCTGAATGAATGGTTTGAAAGGCCTCAGTGTATGCAGCCGGCAGCGGTGTCTCAAATTGCTCGCGCTGTGCGCCCAGGGGGTCGTCCGCAAGCGTTTGAACGAGAAAAGGGAGAT
This sequence comes from Rhodothermales bacterium, assembly GCA_045106435.1. Lineage (GTDB taxonomy): Bacteria > Bacteroidota > Rhodothermia > Rhodothermales > JAHQVL01 > JBCCIM01. Next base: position 2,853 of record JBGCEN010000392.1, on the reverse strand, counting down.
CCTCCAGTACCGCATCCCTAAACTGCAGATCGCTCATCCGCCAATGTGGGTTTCGTTTCTGGCTTTGGCCAGTTTGATTTGGCGCTGGCGCTCTCTAAAGCTATCTTTTTGTGCATCGGTAAGAATGTGGTAACAGCGCGGGCAGGTTACGCTAGGCTCGTATAAATCAGATAGCATATCTTCTTCCGACAACGGCTTGCCACATCCGTGACAGGCTTTGTAGGTACCGGGCTCCAGACGGTGATCCAGGCTCACGCGATCATCAAACACGTAACATTCTCCATTCCACATGCTCTCCTCTGCCGGTACTTCTTCCAGATACTTCAAAATACCACCACGCAGGTGATATACTTCCTCAAATCCCTCGCGCAACATATACGACGTCGCTTTTTCACAACGGATACCTCCCGTACAGAACAGCGCCACTTTTTTGTGTTTCTTCGGGTCCAGGTTTTTTTCTACATAGTTAGAAAACTGCCGAAACGACTCAGTACTGGGATCAAGGGCTCCTTCAAATGTGCCTAAATTTACCTCGTAGTCGTTCCGGGTATCCAGCAAAAGCACTTCAGGATCAGAGATTAGCGCATTCCAGTCATTGGCTGACACATATTCCCCAACGGCCTTCCGCGGATCGATACTGTCATCGCCCATCGTGATAATTTCCCGCTTCAAACGCACGCGCAACCTTTTAAACGGCCGCTCATCTGAAAAAGACTCTTTGTGCTCCAGATCTGCCAATCGGGGATCTGCATGTAAATGTGCCAGTACAGCGTCAATGCCTTCACGGGTGCCGGCCAACATGCCGTTGATCCCTTCGCTTGCGAGTAAGATGGTGCCTTTTACATCATTTTCACGACACGCTTCGTACATCGGCATGCGTATCACCTCATAATCTGGCAATTCGACGAACTTGTAGAAAGCGATAACGACCTGCATTTTACCTAAGGTTCTGAAATTAAAAATTCGGGTCCAAGGCGAATCATCCTCATCACAATGAGGCTTTGAAGCTCCTGACTTTGAGGCTATATTTACCCCCAATGATTCACTCCCGTTCCAAAATCCGAAACTGACACTTAAAACTCCCAAACAAACACAGGCAAACGTTGAACGCTGATCCCGAAAAAGCGCAATCTTTCATGCAAGAACGAGCCATTGATGGCTGGCAGATGGATCGGGTGGCCCGGGATTTTATTGACGCAACCGGCTACGGGCCTTATTTTTCCCACCGCACAGGGCACAGCATGGGCATCAGCCCAACCGCACATGCACTCGGCGTAAATCTGGACGACCTGGAAACACATGACACTCGCGCTATTTTACCCGGTGTAGGATTCTCAGTCGAGCCGGGAATTTATCTGGAAGATTTTGGTATTCGCTCAGAAATTGATATGTATATAGATCCTGTTGACGGGCCGGTGATTACGTCTTCGATTCAGCGGGACGTTCTTAGATTAATGCAGTAGTGCATTTAACAAACTCGTTCTGGTCTGAATATCCAATATCGAACAAGGAATTTCCAATTTCCAAGGGGCCTCATCTTAGAGAGTTCATCATTCCTTGCTGGACATTGGATATTCGATATTCAACCCCCTTTTTATCCAACGTTTCAAGCATGATAAACAAAGCAACATTCTTCACTCTCATCTTTATCGCCTTCCTGGCTTTGCCAGCCTCCGCGCAGATCAGCTACCAAGTAGATTTCCCCAATGCAGTGCATCATGAGGCGGAAATCACCATGACCCTCACCGGCGTTCCTGATGGCACACTGCCTGTGCGCATGAGCCGTACGTCGCCTGGGCGCTATTCTCTGCATGAGTTTGCCAAGAATGTGTACCGGGTCAGCGCCACCGACGGAAGTGGCAAAATACTCGACATCAGCCGGCCCAACAACCACCAGTGGGACATCAGCGGGCATGATGGCACAGTAACGGTCAAATACACGCTCTACGCAGATCGGGCTGATGGTACGTACTCACAAATTGACGCATCTCATGCGCATCTGAATATGCCGGCTACGTTCATGTTTCCCCGCGATTTGCACAACTGGCCGATCACCGTCACCTTTGCCCCGCCGGCAGACAGCGAGTGGAAAGTGGCCTCTCAGCTATTCGAGACAGACGACGCGATGACCTATACCGCGCCAGACCTGCAGTATTTCATGGACAGCCCCACAGAACTTAGCAACTTTTCCATGCGCACGTGGACCGTGCCACGCAGCGAAGGCTCAAAAGAAACCTATGAAATGCGGCTCGCCATTCATCACATTGGCACAGAAGCCGAAGTAGACAACTATGCAGACATGGTGCGCCGGGTTGTAGACCAGCAGAATGCTGTATATGGCGGCCCGCCGGCTTTTGAGACAGGCTCGTATACATTCATTGCAGATTACCTTCCATGGGCCTCAGGGGATGGCATGGAACACCGTAACTCCACGATTCTTACGAGTTCTTCTTCGCTGGAAAGAAATGCAATAGGCCTGCTCGGGACGGTATCACACGAGTATTTTCACGCGTGGAATGTGGAACGCATCCGGCCGGCTGCACTGGAGCCATTTGATTTTGAAGCCGCCAATATGTCGCCTGACCTGTGGTTTGCCGAAGGCTTCACCAGCTACTACACGCCACTCTTTATCCGTCGCGCCGGCATTACTTCTGATGCAGATTACGCGCGAGCCATTTCGGGCGGGCTCAGCTTCGTCATCAATTCGCCGGCGCGCAACATCTTCAATCCCACCGAGATGTCGATGAACGCCCCGTTTGCAGACCGCGCCTCTTCTTCCGTTGATCCGCTGAACTTTGCCAATACCTTCATTTCCTACTATACCTGGGGCGCTGTGATCGGCCTCAATCTGGA
>JBGCEN010000391.1:0-4289 GCA_045106435.1 Rhodothermales bacterium | reverse complement strand
TGCCCGTGTTTTCAAAACTCGACACATCACATCTTTATGTGGTTGAATGAAGGACGGATTGTTGCTATCTTGGCATTGCCCTTCAGATAAACAAACCACGAATGCAATGAACTCCTTTTCTTCCAAGGTGTGGGAACGTGTTGCCTTTTCTACTGCGCTGGCCTGCGTTGTAATTGCAGTAGTTTGGAGATTGATTGTCTAAACAACCAGTGATTTTTTAGAATTGATAAGTGATGCTTTACTTTAAGGCAGTTCAATAAGTAAATGGTACTCCTTATCGTAACTAAACTCCACAGGGAAACGAAACGCCAGTCAAAGAACATGGCTTAGCGTTTCGTTAAAAAGGCTTACTGATCTCAGTAAAACAAACGTCTATAAAAACGTATCTTTTACTGAGATGTTATTCTGTAGGGCCTTTCTTTGCGTCAGCTTTTTTGAATTTGGGCGTGTGTTTGTCCAGAATAGTCTGGATGCGCCCATGTGATTTAGAAAAAATATCACTAGCTATAGACTGCAAGTCGCCATCTTCATGTTGCTCCAGAAAAGCAGCCATTCTGCGGCAAGCTTCCCACAGCACAGGGCGTAGCGGGCGTTGATTAAGTGATATTGTGGCTTGAAGCCGATCCTGATTACGTGTCAAATCAATTGACAGGTAAGCCAGCATCTTGTTCTTGCCTTTTCTGAAGTTCACATTTAAGCCGTCAACTCCCGTATCAGCGGTTTTTGATTTCTCTGGTGGAGCATCCTTAAGCAAATTGTCTCGCCACACTCGCGCTGCGAGCTCCGCTTCGTCTGTTCCTCCGAAAATATTATCGGAAAACAGCTTGTTTTTGCTTAGTCTAGGAATACGAACCCACCAGCCTTTCACTCCGCTTGACGGATAGTTAAGGCGTGTGATATACTTTCGATTACTCATAAAAAGGGGTAGTTTTTATAATGAGTACTCGTGATGTGGATCGCCAAAATAAGTCGAATTGTATCCAAAAATACAAAATAACTTTTTGGAGTACACTATTATTTGCTAAGAGTACACCAGGATCACATAGCACTGGTATTGTTAGTAGGCGCTAGATACAGGGCAATTTCTCTGCATTAACAATAAACGCTTGAGGTTATTACACCACATATCAAAGCCGACTGTCAATACGCTAACGTTACTTGATAGCTCCCGCCAAACATCCGAGTTCACAAGAATTTTGATGGTCGATGGTACCGGGGGAAGGCGTGTAAAAGACACGCAAAAAACAGGCCTGTCTTTCCAACTAACGCACTTTATTGTTTAATAAAAGTAGCTGATAGATTGAAACATGCAGCAGGGCGTGCCCGCTTGAATATACAGGCTTTTTCAGGGAAGTCCCTATACATACATCATAATTTATATAATGGGGTCGGTTAAGTTCACCTAAATATAAATTAACTCCTGTTTATGTCAATACCCGCGAGACGGGAACGTGACCATTTCGCTGTTTTTATCAGATCCTTTTAATTCTTTAAGGATCCGAATGAGGTGTTCAAGGTGAATTGGCTTACTGATAAAGTTGTCCATGCCGGCCAATTCGCACTCGTTTCTGTCGTGTAAGGTTACACTGGCGGTCATCGCTACGATTACAGGCCGAATCCGATCTTGGTAGTCATATATAATCCTTCTCGTTGTTTCAAGCCCGTCCATTTCAGGCATATAGACATCCATAAAGATAACATCATATTCTTGTTTTTCTAACGCTTCAAGCACTTGCAGGCCGTTAGAAACAATGTGCGGTTCATACCCCAATCTTTTGAAGAAAAGCCTTGCCAACTCCTGGTTAATCGCGTCATCTTCTGCAATGAGTATGTTCAATGGGTACCTGTTTCCCAGTTTGGGGTCGAATATCAGATATTCGGCTTTTGATGAAAGCGAGTTTTTCCATGCGAGGGAGGTTTGCAGTGCCTTTTTTAAACGTGCTTGCTTGATTGGTTTTTCTATAACACCGGCCATATTGAGCTTGGAAGCTGCAGGCGTGAAATTTCTGGTGCCGATAAGAAAAACAGGCTCCTTGTTGCCGGTAGCCTGGAGGGTGCGACTTAATGCCACGGCATCCAGGTCAGGGAGATGGTGATCGATCAGGATGGCATCAAATGTTTTGCCTGACTCGTCGGAGGACCGGTTCTCGATGGCTTTTAAGACATCAAAGGAAGATGAGGCAAATTGCCCGTGTATACCCCATAAATTAAACAAGTGAGCCAGTCGATTGCAACGTGTTTCGTTTACACTGACTATCAATAGGTGCTGCCCCAGCATCCCTTTTATGACGCTGTCCGCCGGCGAAATCAAATCTGAACGCTGTATTTCTCCTGCAGCAATCGTAAAGAAAAACTCCGAGCCCATGCCGGGAATGCTATCTACACCGATCGAGCCGCCCATCATTTCGACCAGCCTTTTGCATATCGCAAGGCCCAGGCCGGTGCCTCCAAAGCGGCGTGTGGTTGAGCTGTCTACCTGGGTGAATGAATCAAAGATATTGGCTTTTCTTTCCTCTGGAATACCTACGCCAGTATCATGAATGCTGAATTTTAAGATGAAAGGTGCAGCAACTTCTTTAGGATACTTCTCCGTGGTGACCAATAGCGTTATCTCTCCAGAACCGGTAAATTTTACCGCATTGTCGAGTAAGTTGATGAGAATTTGTCTGAGACGAGTTGCATCACTGCTTATAACATGAGGAACACTGGGATGGACAAAATAAGCCAGGTCCAGCGATTTTTGATTAGCTCTGTGAGAAATGGCATCCAGCGATTCTTCTATGCAGGTATGCAGCGTAAACGGGTGGTTGTCTATTTTGACCTTGCCGGCCTCGATCTTTGAGAAATCCAGGATGTCATTTATAATAGAAAGCAGGGAATTGCCGCTATTACGAATGGTGTTCACAAATTCATACTGTTCTGCATCGAGATCAGTATCCAGCAACAAGCTGGTGAATCCAATCACCCCATTCATGGGCGTTCTGATTTCATGGCTCATGGTAGCCAGGAACTCGCTTTTTGCAGAAGCCGCTTTTTCTGCGTTGTCTTTGGCTTGTTTGAGCTCCGACTCGTTTTTCTTCAGCGATGTAATATCATGGAGCATCAATAGCCGGCCAAGGTGCTCGCCTTTGCCACCGGTAATCGGTTTGGATGAAACACGGAAACAGGTTTCTACATTATCCTTAAGCAGAATAATTTCATCCCGGTTATTACCATAGTCGGTGAGTTCATTCAGCGGAAACAGACAGGCTTCTGACAATTGTTCGCCAATGAGTTCTTTTTTAGGCAGATTCATTAAAGAGGCTGCAGACGGATTGAGATCAACAACCCGCTCACTGGTATCCAGCACCACTACGGGATCTGTTACACAGTCAAAAACGGTGGCTCGTGCGATGGGGGCAAGATTGAATAATTTGTATCTGAAAATACCCCATGCGAATAAAACGGCTGAGGCAGACATAGAGAGCGGCGTTATGTCAATATTTAGCGTTTCTCTGAAAAAGAGGTAGCCAATGTTAGCGGAGAACGGAATCAAGGCACCAAAAATCATCACCCATCCCTGGTTCTTGTAGATTCGGCTTTTCCCCAGAACGCTGCGAACAATCAATACAGATCCTGTAAGGATGGCTGCATAGCTGTAAGCTGTATGGATCCAGAACCATCCCAGCAAATCTCTTGTGAAAGAAGTGTCTGAGGCTTCTGCAGGACCAAACATCCATGTGTGATTTGTACTGGTCATTGCAAGAACAGTAGTGATCGCAGGAACGATTGAGCAGAGGAGGAGGAATTGCCAATTCAGCCATTTCTCTTGCCTGATAAAGGATAGTGCGAAGAATAACCAGTTTACACTGGAAAATGCAATGGGCAGGTATATTACATTGTTAATGAAGGTACGCGCACGTAAATTATCAAGGAAGGTCAAATCTATGCCAGACAGCAGGCACCACAAGAAGACAAGTATGCTTCCTGTGATAAAGTAAGGTACAGTTGGAAAATGCCTGCGAGGCCAGGCATAAAGTATGAGGGGGAGTGTGCTTAGCGCACCAATTAGAAATATTGAACCGTTATTAAAGTATTCCGCAAATGCCATCTTGGGGTCGAGTCCAGATTTTTATAAATGCTGCAGAGGTTGCAAAACACAAAAAAATGCCAGAAATGAGAACGTCTGGTAGATCAGGCCAGAAACGATTCGATTGGAATTGTGTGTTGCAAAGACGAGAAAAGATGTGTTGCTCCAGAAGTGATGTGCAGCAAACACGCGTACAAACAGACAGGCAGGTACAAGTACA
>JBGCEN010000390.1:0-3980 GCA_045106435.1 Rhodothermales bacterium | reverse complement strand
CCGGCGTGGATACCTGGATTTTTTGCTTGATTTGACCAATGCATTTTCCAGTTATTCTCCCCAGTTTTACGACATGTTTGCGAAGGTAAGCCATCAGATTGGTTCACGGCACAAGATTGCACTTGAGGGATTGCTTTCTGGGGACCATCTCGAATATCTGGATACAACGGATCCGAATGATCAGGTGATTTCTACCTATGGCAACGGTTATCTGTGGGTGAACTGGCAGACGGTATGGAATGCGAACCTCTTTTCTCAAACTGTTGTGTCTAAAGGCAAGATCTGGCGGGACCGGGATGGTGTGGATATTCGACGCGATAAACTGATCAGTTTTCAGGCGAAAGATCGGCGCAGATTCAACGCTTTTCAATTTAAACAAGACTGGACATACGATGCCGGCAATCAGCATCAGGTAAAGTGGGGAATTAGTTTAAAGCAGCATCAATCAAACTATCAATATAGCAACCTGCGTCTGGTTCAGGATGTGGCTGATCCTGCGAGTCCAAGCAAGGTAGTGAATCGGTATGCCGAGCAGAATACAGCGTCTACGCCGGCCGGCATTTTTTTGAACCTCTATACGAGTCATCAATTTCGTATGGGAGAACGCTTTGCAGGAATTGCCGGCGGGCGTTTTGGCTACATTACCTGGTCGAATGATCGCTATCTGGATCCTCGTTTAAATTTGAGCTATCAATTGGGCACCCGCACCGCGTTACGAAGCGCATGGGGGATTTTTCACCAACCTCAGGGTATTGAGCAGCTTTATGTTGAAGATGGTGACCAGAGGTATTATCAGGCAGAGCGTTCCAGGCATTTTGTGTTAGGATTAGATCACGCTTTTACAAATGGTGCAACGTTGAAGGTAGATCTGTATAACAAGCAAAATAGCAATGTCAGACCGAGGTACTTAAGCCTTGGAGGAGAAGCAGCAGCTTTTTTTCCTGAACTGGATGAGAACAGGGTTTTTTGGAAACCTGAATCGGTACATGCAAAAGGCGCCGAGTTTTCTTTGCGAAAAGAAAATGGCCGGTATTTGAATGGGCTCTTGAGTTATACCTTGTCTCAGGTTTCAGAGTCAGTAGATGGCGTATTCATACCCAAAAGTCAGGATCAACGTCATGCCTTTTTGCTGGATCTTGATATAAAGCCGAGACCTCGCCTTCACGTGAACATGTCCTGGCAATATCACACAGGATGGCGCTATTCAGACGTAGACTTTGACATCACTTATCAGCAAGAAAAAGATGTCCTCTATGATGTGCGCTACGGCGCTTTGAATGGGCAGCGATACCCGGCATATCACAAGCTGAATCTGCGGCTATCACAAGTGTTCAATTTTGGCCGGCAATCGCTTGTTGCCTATTTAGAAATTCAAAACGTCTACAATAGAAAAAATGTACGTTTGTATTCCTTTACGCCGCAAGTACAGTCCGATGGAAGCGTCGAATTTCTGACGCGCGCAGAGTCGTGGCTCCCACGATTGCCGACTCTGGGCCTCAAGTGGGATATCAGCCATTAACATTGGGAATGTCCAACATCGAACAAGGAGTGGCCATCAGTGCTTGTCAGGAAGAAGGGGAAGCAACTGGTCATAACACTTCTCCCTTTCAGTTGATCAATTTACCCCAATCGTAGCAACGGGTCTGGGTACTTGATGCAAATCCAGCCAGCAAGGATGAGCACTGCCTTGGCCTGCTTTTTTGGCTTTTTGAGTATGAAAATGTTACCATATTGAAGGCAAACCTACGTCCATGTTAACGAAGTGTATGATTTTGCGACAATTCTTGTAAGGGTATGCTTCTTGCATTTGTATGATTTTCAGACCGAATAAACCATCAGGCACAAAAAAAGGGTGAGATGTCAAACCAATCTTCCGAGACACACTTTGAGTATGATGAAGTTACAAATTCATCATATACCACCAGGCGCTATTTTGCAGAGCGCGACGAACCGCTAGGCTGGTGGCCCGGCGGTTTACTTCCACTACTTGGCCTGCTGTTACTATTCTTATGGGGCTTGCTAAAAATAGCGCCTGATATAGAGAGGAGCACGCAGATCCAGGCCCACAATGCCTTGACAGAGGCCGGCTATGCTGATCTGGATGTGACTTCAGACGGACAGCAAGTAATGGTCAAAGGTGCTGCCTTTAGTGAGGAGGCTAAACGTATCGAGCGAATTGCCCGGGGGGCAACGTGCGATACATTTGTCTCAAACGATCTCGTCTGTCCTACAGATGTTACTGTTACACTCGAAGACATCAAAAATGCAAGGTATCATAACTTCTCTATGGTACGAACGGCTGCCGGCGGCGTGATACGAGGGGAAGTCCCCGATGATGCTACGCGCAATAGCGTGTTGTCAGAAGCCAGGTCTCGCCTGGGGGCCGTTGTGGACTCGCTGCAGGTAACAGGTGAGAGAAAAGGGCCGGCCCATGATTGGGCACTTGGTAAAGCATGGGCCTTTCTTGATCAGGTTTCTACAGGTAGAATTTCCTGGACTGATGGGGTTCTATCTGCTGTGGGCCGCACAACGCGTGATAAAGAGGACGCGATAAGAAGCAGATTCTCCAGTACGCAATATGGAGAACGTATAGGAGACTTAAATCTGCAATTTGTTGAAGATGTGGACCGTTGCAATGAGGAATTCAAAAAAACGCTTGCTACGTCTGTCATCAGGTTTGAAACGGGGAGTGCGCAGATATTAACTGCCAGCCAACCTTTGTTGGCCGAACTTGCACAAATGGCATCCGCATGCCCGGGTAACCTGATTATTGAAGGACATACGGACGATGTTGGTGAAGCAGACATGAATCAGGCGCTGAGTCAGCGTAGAGCGCAGGCTGTGGTTGATGCACTGGCTCAACTCAGCGTGAACAAAACGCGGCTAACGGCCAGAGGATATGGTGAAGAAAGGCCAATTGCTTCAAATACAACCAGCAGAACGCGTGCGCTGAATCGACGCATTGAAATCAGAATAGCTGATTTTTAAGCGCCTCGCATTTGTAACGAAAAAATACTTACCCAAATTATAATTTTACCGGGACAGAGAACGTCATGATCTACTTGATTGCCAAATACACTTTTTTATTCCTGGCTGCTGCAATACTGGGTTTCTTATTGGGAAGCTGGTGGACCCGCCGCCGATTTGTAGATGTTTCTGAGTCATATGAAAGTTTAAAGACGCAAGGAAATCGCCACAATTCATCTTGGGAAAAATTGTGGAAAAGCTTGAGTACACTCACCGCCAGGATAGATGGTGTTGAGCATAAAATAGCTGAGATCCCACAACCCGCTCACGTAGATTTGACGGGCGTAACAGGCCGGCTGGATCGGGTGGGGACGATGTTGAACGAGTGGCCAAAACCTGAAACTGTTAACCTTGCGCCCATTCAAGATCGTGTTCATGCGGTAGAGACGTTGATTAAAGGCTTGCCAAAGCCCGAACGCCCCGAAACCGTAAATCTGGAGCCGCTACATAACCGGTTTGTTCAGCTTGAAACTGCCCTGCAGAATCAGGGAAATGACGTAGACCTTAATCCGGTATACGAACGCATGAATCGATTGGAGCAATTGATTCGTAATTTGCCCGTACCTGAAAAGCCAAAGGGCGTAGACCTTGCTCCCCTCAATCAACGTATGGGATCAATGGAAGGCTTAATCAGACAGGTTTCAAGCGCTGGTCGTGGCGAAAAAGTTGATCTTGATCCAGTAAATACGCGTATATCAGGGGTTGAACGAGCATTACGCGAACTTCGTATTCCCGGGCCGGCAAACCTTGGTCCTGTTGAATCCAGATTGCGCGAAATCGAGATTCGCCTGGAGAAGCTCGCAAACAAGCCAGCGCCGGCGCCGGTGGCAGCGCCTGCTCCGGTGGCAGTACCTCCAGTACCTACTAGTGGGCCTCGCCTAATGAAGACGGCTTCCTTTGGTAAAAAAGACGACCTGAAGAGAATCTCGGGTGTCGGGCCAAAGCTGGAAGGA
>JBGCEN010000389.1:0-15944 GCA_045106435.1 Rhodothermales bacterium | reverse complement strand
ATTCCACATGATCCGTCTCAATTCTTCTTTGTTATGTGAAATCAGCACCCACTCCTGCGTGCTTTCTGTACCGCTATCATCCCACTCCGGGATGTTTTGATTCCAGTCTGTTGATTGTGCCAGGGCTTTTGCTTCTTGCTGCGCTCTATGACTAAAAACCAACGCCTCTAGCAAAGAATTACTCGCGAGTCGGTTTGCACCATGCAATCCGGTACAGCTTACTTCACCGCAGGCAAACAAACCACGAATGGATGTCCTGCCCATTGTATCTGTTTGTACACCGCCACACTGATAGTGGGCAGCCGGCACAACAGGAATTGGATCTTTGGTAATGTCTATACCAAACCGCTTGCAGGTGTTATAGATATTGGGAAAATGATGGTGGATCAAGGATTCATCAGCGTGAGAAATATCAAGCAGTACATAATCCTCTCCTCTCTGTTTTAACTGATCGTCGATTGCACGCGCTACAATATCACGCGGTGCCAATTCCTTCCGCTCATCGTATTCAGGCATAAACCGTTCGCCATCCTGATTCAACAGAATCCCCCCTTCTCCCCTAACGGCTTCAGAAATCAAAAACGAATTTGCGTCAGGATGAAACAGACTCGTCGGATGGAATTGAACAAATTCCATGTTTGCAATCCGTGCCTTGGCCCGATACGCCATTGCAGCTCCATCGCCTGTTGCAATCGAAGGGTTGGTTGTGTGAAGATAAACGTGCCCCGATCCTCCCGTAGCGAGCAGCGTAACTTTCGCCAGCAAGGTGATTACTTTTCCATCCAATTCATTGAGCACATAGGCCCCATAGCAGGTCACATCCGGACTCAGGCGCGTAACGTGCCGGCCATTATGATGATCTGTGAGTAACTCAAGCGCAAAGTGATGCTCAAAAATGCGAATATTGGGATGCTCAGCAACATTGGTCAGCAATGCCCGCTCTATTTCTCTCCCCGTAGTATCTGCTGCATGGACAATTCGATTTTCTGAATGCCCGCCTTCGCGCCCAAGATGCAGCTTGCCATTCTCCTTCGTAAACTGCGCCCCAAGATCGATTAGTTCCTGTACGCGCCTTGGGCCTTCTGTCACAACGATACGAACCGCCTCCGGATCACACAGTCCAGCGCCAGAAATCAGCGTATCCTGTATATGCTTCTCCGTAGAATCAGCCTCATCCATCACCGCAGCAATACCGCCTTGTGCATAATTGGTATTCGACTCTGCGCGCTCTTTTTTTGTCACGATGGCAACAGTCCCTTCCTCGGCCACCTTGAGCGCATAAGAAAGGCCGGCAATGCCACTACCAATTACCAGAAAATCGTATCGATCTGTCATGTGCCCAATGCGTGTATCAATTATCTAAACCGTGTCGACGTAATTCACTTCCGCAATACTACCAACCTCCAAGAGGGGTCAGCACAGCAGAATTTTACAAAACAACGATTACGCACGCAACTACCCCATCAGGAAGGGGCTGCTTGCTGGAGCAAAAATGCTTTAATGAACACTTCCAGATTGCCATCCATAATGGTTTGTATATCAGGCACTTTCGTTTCGGTGCGGTGGTCATTTACCATGGTGTATGGCTGGAAAACATAAGAGCGAATCTGGCTCCCCCATTCTATCTTCTTTTTTGAGCCCTCCAATTCGCTTTTGGCTGCTTCCTGGATATCTCTTTCCAGTTGGTAGAGCCGGCTCTTAAGCATCGTCATGGCCCTGTCCTTGTTCTGAAGCTGGCTTCGCTCTTCCGTACACTCAGCTACAACACGCGCCGGCTCGCCATTGGTCAGATTTCCGGTCCAGATATACCGAACACCGGTTTCTACTTTGTTTACGTTCTGCCCACCTTTACCGCCAGATCGGAATGTCTGCAGTTCCAGGTCATCCGGGTTTATGTCTATTTCGATGTTGTTGTCTATTTCAGGATAAACAAACACACTCGAAAAGGATGTATGACGCCTGCCACTTGAATCAAAAGGCGAAATTCTTACCAGCCTGTGCACACCAGATTCCGACTGTAGATACCCGAAAGCATAGGGCCCTTTGATATGCAACGAGGCACTTTTAATGCCGGCCCCTTCTCCTGGCTGATACTCAAGCATGGTCACTTCGTAATTCTCCCGCTCTCCCCATCGCGTATACATACGCAAAAGCATCTCTGCCCAATCCTGGCTCTCGGTACCGCCGGCGCCTGGATGAATCGTCAAGATGGCATTCCGATCGTCGTCCGCACCTTGAAGCATATTCCTGAACTCAAGCGCTTCCAGCTTACGAAACAAGACACCTGCTTCAGACTGAATTTCGCTTTCGAGTCCGCTCTCTCCTTCCGAAGCAAGCTCAACCAACGTCTCAACGTCTTCAGCTTTACTTTTAAGATCGTTCCACGAATCAATCCACTGTTGAATTAGAGAAATCTCTTTTTCAACTTCTTTAGCCACATCAGGATTATTCCAGAAATCCGGATCCATTCGCAGTTTATTCAGCTCGTCTATTTTTGCCTGTCTTCGATCCGAGTCAAAGATACCCTCCGAGCGTGTTCACACGCTCTAACAGGCTACGTAAATCATCTGAAGTTCTATGCATCTTCTATGCTAATATCTTTTGCACAACAATGTGTGCATGTGCCGGGCAGTTACCTGCTAGGCAGTTTGCTGCTTGTACAACTTTAGTGATGGGACAAGCTGTACAAGTTGAGCACCGATGAGCCCACCGAGAAATCCCAGCAGTCCTCCTATTAAAAGGGTCACAACTACGACTACTGCACCCGGTAGGTTTCCCAAAATTTGGCCCGTTACATCCAGCATTCTCAACAATGGCGCTGAAGCAATCAAATAATTATACAGAATGAGCACGCCCCAGCCAGTGGCTACGGAAAACCCGCCCCAGAGCCAGCTTTTAGCCGGCATAATCATACCGCACAACAAGCCGGCAAAAAGCGTCCATTCCCAACCAAGCAACAGATGAAGAACCACCGCTATTATGGTGCAAACAATGAATCGCATCTAGTTTCCTGCGTTGACGATCCTGAAAATAACTTGCCGAATGCGGTCGGATTGCTCTGATTGCAAATGCCTGTTGAGCGATGCAACTGTTGCCTCATCATAAATGGGCTCCAATGCCTGTACTGCGGCCCATCGAATAGACTCACGTGCACTGCTCATTTTGCCCATGATAAACTGGGCGACGCTTGACCGCACATCCGGATTGTATTGCGCAATGCCAGTCAGAGCCTCAAAAGAGGCAAGCTGCATGGTTTCATCTATTTCAGGCTTCAATAGTGCCTGAAGATATGGAATCCCTTCTATTGCGTTGACTTTGCCATATGCATCGATCATGGCTTCTTCAACTGTATTATCCCAAGAACGCAGATCGTATAACGCACGCATCTCCTGGACAGCTTGCAGTGGATTCACATCTGCATAAACACGTATCGCCTCGGCTGTAACAGCATAAGACTGATCTTTAATTCCTGACGCAAGCGCCTGCGCAAGCTGTTCATCATTAACGGTCGCCATCGAAGACAATGCATACCGGCGTACACGCGCTTCTGTGTCTGATTTCACCGCACTGAGCAAATAGGGCCTCACTTCGGGCTGGTCGCCGTACTGGCTCAGTGCTTTGGCCGCTGCTACGCGCACAAACGCGGCATTATCTGATTGCAATACATGCAAGAGGACATTTCTAATATTGACATTGGACTCCAATAAAGACAGTGCATGAACTGCATCATATCTACTGGCCGGCTCGTCATCAAACCGCGCCTGATTTTGCCACTCGACAATGCTTTTAGTCACCTTGATATCGCCGGCAACCCAATCGCCCCGATCAAAGCGCACAAAAGAGACATCACCGGAAATCGCAAAACGATAGGTTGTATCTCGCGAAGCTACACGATACCGCGATACCCATGCAGCGGCACCTGGTATATTCACTTCTATATCCACGTCAAACCCAAAATCACCAATACTGGTACTATCTTGTACCTGTTTAACCTCTACTTCATAGACCCCGCGATCAGCATAGTATGTTTGCCGGACTTCCAGTTCAGGATGACCGGGCCGGCGATACCACTGCTGAAAGAATCCACCCAATCCCTTGCCGGCGGCCTGCTCCATAGCACGCTGCAGATCATCTATCTCAACCTCACCAAAGGAGTTCGTCGCCAGATACTGACGAACACCACGCCACCATACATCGTCCCCTAATTCAAAACGTAATTGATGCAAGACCATGGCTGCCTTCTGGTAGGTATGCCGATCAAACACATCATAGGGATCGCCGTACCCATGCCAGATGATCGGGCGCTGCAACGTTTTTGCCTGCGCTAAATATGCATCACGCGCTTCGATAGCATGTGCCTGGGCATCCGCAATACTGATTTGTTGCTCCAGATACAATCGTTCAAAGTAACTGGCAAATCCCTCATTAAGCGCAAGGTTAGCCCAATTCTGAGAAGTCACCAGATTGCCAAACCACTGATGGGCCAGTTCATGCGTAATAAGCGTGCGTCCCGTAAAATCAAGGCGTGCGCGATCATCGTGCTGCAGCTTATCATACATGATTGTCGCGGTGGTATTTTCCATACCCCTCGCCGTAAATTCTCTAACGCTTACTTGCTTGTAGTTGGACCACGGATAGTTGATGCCGAGATTTCGCTCCATGAAGCGCATGATATCGGGCGTCTCTCCGAAAATCAGCTTGGCATGCTGTGCAAATTGCGGCTCGACCAGATAAGCGAGTGGCACGACGGATCCATCTCTACGGGTATAGTTTTCAACCGTTGCTGTAAATTCGCCGGCTGCAAATCCTGCCAAATAGGATGCGTGTGGCTTATTCAACACCCAACGATCACGACGCATATTATCCGGCAGCGCCTTTTGTTCAACCAAATCTCCATTTGCAATGGTAGAAAAACGCTGCGGCACGGTGAGCGACATATCGAAGGTCATTCGGTCATTCGGGTAATCCCATGACGGCAGCCAAAACTGATTGTCTTCCGGTTGACCGAGTGTCCATACCTGTGTAGGCAGCGCAGGGTCATCTCCTTTTCCATCGACAAACACCATCCCCATCTGCTGACCATTTCGCATAGGATGTGCGATATAGTCGATACGCACTTCCAACGCTACCGTTTTACCAATGCCCGGCTGCAATGATATGGTTAAATCGGCATTATTGTATTGATAATTGACGGCCTCGAATTCCTTTCCTGGTCGCTTGATAGAAACCCCGCGAATCTCCATGTCTTTTGCATCGAAATTCAAATGAGTCAGAAGCTGAGCCGTCGCTATTAATCGATGCGTTACGCTTCCGATCACCCGTTCACCGGGAAAATCAAAGCCCAAATCAAGAGACGTGTGCTGGATATCAAAGGAACTGACTGGCTCCTTGAAATTTCGGTCATCGAAATTGAGCACACGTACTTCCGGGTCGAAGGACTGACTTGCAACAACGGCAATCGTGGATTCTGCGGCATCAAACAGCGTGTCTGGATTTGCATCCATTTCGCTGTTATCAGTTATCGGCACTGCGGGTGCAGACGGTCGCCGGCCCGAGCAAGAGGCCAGAATAAGCCCGAGCAGCAATACAAATCCCGCATGTAAAAAAGACCTGTGGGGAGTGCTAGCCATATATATTTTTAAACCTGATACTTCGAAGCGAATGTGGTAATGTGTTGAACTGCAAGCTCTATCTTCTCATACGCCGTAGCATAAGAGCAGCGTATGTAACCGGCTCCACTCGGACCAAAGGCATCACCCGGCACAACAGCAACACGGTGTTCCTGCAATAGTTTTTGCGCAAATTCTTCTGAATCCATACCGGTAGAGCGAATATCCGGGAAGCAGTAAAATGCGCCTTCTGGTTCAAAGGTAGGCAATCCGGCAGCATTAAAGCCATCGACGATTAACCGCCGGCGCTTATCATATGCCTGCCGCATCTCTTCTACCGCAGGCTGTGTCTGCTTTAGGGCTGCAAGTGCACCTATCTGCCCCATGGTCGGCGCACTCATCACAACATACTGATGAAGTTTGTAAATAGCGTTTGCAATAGACTTAGGCGCGCAAGCATATCCGATGCGCCATCCTGTCATTGCATATCCCTTAGAAAACCCGCCAAGCAGAATGGTTCTGTTGCGAAGAGACTCAATCGAAGGCAAGCAAACGTGCCCAGACTCATAGGCTGCCCCGTAAACCAGTCGGTCATAAATTTCGTCAGAAATGACCATCAAGTCGTGTTTTTCTACAACCTCGGCAATTTCAATGAGGTTCTCCCGGCTCAACACCGCCCCTGTGGGATTATTGGGGTAACCAAGGAAGAGTACTTTGGTTTTGGGCGTGATCCGCGCCTCAATATCTTCAGCTGTAACCTGGAATTGATTTTCAACCGATGTGGGTACGTACACAACGCGGGCGCCGGCAAACTCAGCCGTCGGTCCATATGAAACGAAACAGGGCTCAGGAATAAGAATCTCATCCCCCGGATCCAGCAGTGCAAGCATGGACAACATCATCGCCTCACTCACACCAACCGTCACGATGACTTCACTACCAGGATCGTACTGCACATTGTAACGTCCAGATATATCATCACTAATTGCATCTCTCAGCTCCTTTAACCCTGAATTCGCCGTATATCCCGTTTTCCCTTCGTGCAACGATGCAATTGCCGCATCAATCACTGGTTGCGGGGAGACAAAGTCCGGCTCTCCAATACCCAAAGAAATCACATTTTCCATCGTAGCCGCGATTTCAAAAAACCGTCGTATGCCACTCGGTTTTACCAGACGAGCACGTTCCGATAGATTCTTTGTTAGGTCAGGCGAAGAAACGGTAGTCGACATGAAAGCTCTGTTTGATTAAAGTTGGTTTTTGGGTAATGTACGACACGCAAAAGGAAAATGATTTTTAGCTTATTATGTTTCTAAGATATGCCTTGAATTATCGCTTCCTGTACATTCTCTCTTTTCGACAACGTTTTACCCTACTAAGTCATTGCGTGTAATTTCAGAAGAAACGTTAACAAACTGCCTCGATCGTACACTGCTTGTTGAAGCCCTGCGCAAAGGCTTCAAAGAAGGTGCCGAAGTACCTCAAAGACACCATCACACAGTACAACGAGATGATGATGATGCGACGCTACTGTTAATGCCGGCGTGGTCTAAAAACGGTCAAATAGGCATTAAAATGGTAACGGTTTTTCCTTCCAATGCGGGAAAAAGCTTACCATCAATCTATGGCATATATACGCTGTTAGATGGAGAAACGGGCATGCCCCTTGCCTTGATGGACGGGCGTTTATTAACATTATTCCGAACAGCCGCATCTTCCGTATTGGCAGCAACCTATCTCGCAAAACACAATGCCTCAAAGCTACTCATGGTTGGCACAGGGGCTCTCGCTCCGCATATCATCGCGACATATGTGGAAGTTCTTGGAATAAAAGAAGTCAAGATTTGGGGCAGGTCTATTAAAAAATCAACTGCTCTTTCAGAAGGGTTATCCTTAGCCGAAGTTTCCATTCAACCCACTACATCTCTTGCAGAAGCGTCAAAATGGGCAGATATCATCTCCTGCGCTACTTTAAGTAAAACACCGCTCATTATGGGTAAATGGCTTTCTCCGGGTACCTTCGTTGATTTAATCGGAGCGTATACACCAGAGATGCGAGAAGCCGACAATGATGTTATCCAACGCGCATCTATTTTTGTCGATACAAGAACAGGCGCATTAACAGAAGCCGGCGATATTATGATACCCATTCAACAAGGGCTGATTTCAGATGAAGATATTCAGGGAGATTTGTTTGATTTGACAAGAGGGCGACATAAAGGAAGACAATCAGACAACGAGATTACATTATTCAAATCATCCGGATATGCGCTGGAGGATTTGGTTGCTGCCCAACTGGTTTATCAGTGTGTCATGAACTCGCAGTAAATACAGGCATCAATGGGTTTCTGGTTACCCAACAGTTTGATCATCCTTCTTTGATATAAATTTAAAAAGGGGATGTAAAACCTGAGTTTTGCATCCCCTTTTAGTTTTTGGGCTGGTTTTCTGCTACTTGAGCAAAACCATAGGGCGAGTTTCGACAAAATCGCCCGCCGTTAATCTATACATATACATTCCACTGGCTACATTCTGTGCTTTCCACTGACGCTCATACCGACCAGGTGCAAGCGACTCATTAACCAGCGTCTCGATAAGCCGGCCCTGGATGTCAAATATCTGCAGCTGTATTGCCATTGTTTCAGGCACATCAAAACTGATTGTTGTCGCTGGGTTAAACGGGTTAGGATAGTTGTCTTTCAGCGCAAACTCAGTAGGCACGCCACTAAAATCTTCATTAGCGACATTTGTACATCCTGCAGAAATCACTGTGGTTACAGTGCCTGCCCAGCTTTGAAATGCAGGATCCAAATTATCGCAGAGACCTGTATTCGACACGTCGAGAAACGTCATATTGGTCAGTTGGGTCAACTCAAATGGCAAGGTACCATTCATTTGCCGGTTACCAGATAGGTCTAACGAATTAATACTTGTCAGGCCTCCAAAAGAAGAAGGGACGCCTCCAGCGAAGTTATTGTCTTCTGCTAAAAGCGCAGTAAGTGCCGTAAGATTTCCCAATTCAGAGGGCAGATCTCCAGTAAACTGATTTCTGCCAAGCTGCAAATGATCGAGGCTATTCAAATCACCAAACTCTGCTGGTATGGATCCACTCAACTGATTATCAAATACACTGAAAAATGTGACATTTGTGAGATTACCAAGTTCTGGTGGTAGTGAACCCTCAAGTGCATTTTGTGATAGTTCTATATCACTGAGCATACTCAACCCGCCTAATTCGGCTGGTATTTGTCCTGTAAGACCATTGCCTAATAAATTGATCTCTGTGACCTCACCATTTGTCAACGTAACGCCATGCCATGTCGTTAGATCACCAACGAGCCAGTTATCGTTATTGGACCACTGGTCTCCGTTTGTACTGAAATATAACCTGGAGAGATAAGTGGCTGCCTCAGATACATTTACACGAGGTCCTAAATCAGCACCGAAAGTGACGTCTGTTCCAAACTGATTAAGGCTGCTTGCATCAGAGCCTGCATAAGCTGATCCACCCGCATATGGATTACCATTGAAACCCGATATATTACCCGTACCGCTGGTCGGCGCATCAAAAAAGAAAGTATATTGACTACCGCCATCCACAGCAACAGGGAAAGGAAGCACAATTGCTTTTGCCAATCCGGTGGCATCAAAACTATAAGAAGCCCGGGCAACTTCGTTGCCGCTAGCTGCATCACCTTCAAAGATCTGCAGGACGCCTACTATAGGGCTTTCGTCTACTGAAGACAGACCTGGCGTTACAGATCGAAGCTCTCCTGTACACGGCGCTGTAAAACTCTGACCAACACCTTGAGCCGGGATGAAATTAAAGAACGCATTGTTCGCCAATTGATCAATCCCATCTATATCAGTACATTCAACAGGGGCCAGATCTGCAGAAAAACCCAGATCCGTACCAAACGGTGTAAGATTACTAGCATCAGGTCCTGCATATGCTATTCCGCCTGCATACGGATTGCCGTTGAATCCTGAAATATTCCCCATCCCACTTGCTGGAGTATCGAAAAAGAAAGTATAGACCTGACCTGCTTCAATTGGCACAAAAGACTGTAATGCTGTTAGTTGACTGCCCGTTTCATTGATGCTGTAAGATGCTACGGCAATTTCAGCACCGCTAGCCGCACCACCTTCGAAAATGCGAAGTGTGCCAACAATTGGGCTCTCATCTACAGAAAACATATCTATGTTTAAAGAACGTAGCCTACCCGTACAAGGGGCTGTAAAGCTCTGACCAACGCCTTGCGTTGGAATGAAATTAAAGAACGCGTTTGACGCGAGTTGTTCAATTGCATCTGCATTCGTACACTCAACAGGAGCCAGATCCGCAGTGAAATTCAGGTCCGTTCCAAACGGTGAAAGGTTGCCGGCATCGGGGCCTGCATATGCTAATCCGCCTGTATACGGATTGCCGTTGAATCCTGAAATATTCCCTACACCACTGGCAGGAGCATCAAAAAAGAACGTATAGACTTCCCCCGCCTGAATCGGCACAAAAGATTGCAAGGCTGTCCGTTGTCTCCCACCCGTTTCATCAATGCTGTAAGACGCCACAGCAATTTCAGCACCACTGGCTGCATCGCCTTCAAAAATGCGAAGCGTGCCGACAATAGGGCTTTCGTCTACGGAAAACATTTCGACTTCTATTGCTCTTAATCTACCTGTGCAGAGGGCGGTAAAGCTCTGCCCAACACCTTGTCCTGAGTTGAAATTAAAGAATGAATTGGAGGTCAATTGTTCGATATCATCATTTTCAGTGCAATCTTGTGCGTTAGAAGGAATTACCAGAAAAAACAAAAAAAACGTAGTTACGAGCCGAACGATATTCCGCCTATAAAACATGGATTTGTTGAGTCTCTGTAGTTGAAAATTCATAGCAACTTGTGGGATTAGTGAATAAAGAAATGAGGTAGACCCAAAGCGCGATCATGCTGAGATCACGCTTTTATGCCGGTGGCATTTTCTGCTCTTGTGATAGAACGGAAGTCATCCCCCTTCTTTAGTCACAGTATATTTGACTAAAAAGGGTCATCTCTATGATTATTTATCTAAAGCCGGCTACTTTGGAGTAAGAGATTGCTTTTGCTCAAACCATTCTATTCTTTATCCCGGGGTTATCTAAAAGCTGTTACTCTGTCATATATTAGGTCGTGTAGTGATTGGAGGACTGTAAGAAGGGAAGAAAGTAAAAGACTCCCCACGTCATCCCCTCTTCCCGTCAATTCATTCCCAGCAATACTTGTTTGTATTTAGACCAGGCCTACTATTTTATTCGATCTGATATAACACATCTTATGCAAATTGCCATTGTAGGTGCTGGCATCATGGGGCTTTCTGCGGCCCGGGCGCTAACTAAACGCGGCCACCATGTAACTGTATTCGACCAGTCCAGCATTCCAAACCCCAACGCTTCATCGTACGACGATCACCGATTGATTCGATATCCCTACGGAGACAAGGTGGGTTACATGGAAATGGTTCGCGATGCGTATGCAGCCTGGGATGATCTATGGCTTGACCTGGACTGCTCTCTCTACACTCAAACCGGCACCTTGGTACTGGGTGACAACACTGGCGGATGGGCAGATCGCTCTCAACGCCGGCTCCGCTCGTCTGGCATCAATCTGGAAAATTGGACAAGCGAACAAATGGCTGAACGGTTTCCCTTCGTACAGACCGAAGATCTGGCTATTTCTTTTTACCTTGAAACGGGGGGCATACTAGAAGCCTCAAAAATCTCAGTGGCTTTAAAGAAGTGGCTCTTATCAAATCATGTTGTGGTTAAAGAACATCATCCGGTTCGATTTCATGACATGGAAAGTGCATGTATCATAGCAAATGAAAGCGCAGAAACGTTTGACACTTGCGTAGTAACTGCCGGCCCATGGCTCCCCGATTTACTTCCTGCTTCCTCTCAATGGGTACTGCCCTCCAGGCAGCCGGCCGTGTATCTTAACATTCCCGAAAAGGATGTTTCTACCTGGGATCACTGCCCAATGATACTGGACATTGATCACGCCTCTGGATTCTATCTGGTCCCGCCTAAAAACAATACCCGATTAAAAATTGGCGACCATCGATTCACAAAAACAGGAAGCCCCAATACACACTATCCTGCGACCAATCAGGAAACAGAAGCCATACATGCAGCTGCTATACGACGTATTCCTCTCTTGAAGAACTACACAATCCAGGATACATCTACCGGCTACTATACCCTTTCCAATGACGAGCGCTTCATTGCAAAGCAGGTAGGTAACACGTGGGTGCTTACAGGATTTTCAGGGCATGGATTCAAATTTGGCCCATTGATCGGTAACCGTCTCGCGGAAGTGATTGCCGGCACAATGAAGCCGGACGCTTTTAAGGATTGGATTGGGGGGAGTTTAAAGTCGGTGAGGTATTAAGTCTGTGAGTCTGTGGAGCGGTGAGTCTGTGGGGCTTTATTCCTTGAGTTTGCACAATAAAAGTCTATGCATTAAAAAAGGGCAGAACCTGTAGGTCCTGCCCTTTTAACTTGCTTTAAACAAGATTAACTAGCCGCTAATTACTCGGAAGCCTTGGCTTCTTCGGTTTCAGCTTTAGCTTCTGGCTCGG
This sequence comes from Rhodothermales bacterium, assembly GCA_045106435.1. GTDB lineage: Bacteria > Bacteroidota > Rhodothermia > Rhodothermales > JAHQVL01 > JBCCIM01. Next base: position 3,723 of record JBGCEN010000389.1, on the reverse strand, counting down.
CTTCAGCGGCAGGCTCTGCTACTGCTTCAGCTTCATCATCTTTCTTCTTTGCAGCTTTCTTTTTCGCAGGCGCTTTTTTAGGCTTCTCCTCTTCTTCAGCCGGCGCTTCTGCCACAGCTTCTTCTGCTGGTGCTTCTTCAGCTACGGCTTCTTCACTCGCCTCTTTCTTTGCAGCTTTTTTCTTAGCTGGTGCCTTTTTGGGCTTCTCTACTTCAGCCGGCGCTTCTGCTACAGCTTCTGCCGCTGGTGCGTCTGCTGCCGCTGCTGCATCAGTAGTTGCCTCTGCCGCTTCCATCTTCAACTTCAGTGCTTCCAAACCGCTAAGCTCGCCAAGGGTCGTAGGACCGGTAGCTGTTTTTGCTTTCTTCTGGTAGTCTGAAACTTCGCGACGGGCGCGTGCCTGCTCTGCTTGCTTCTCTTTCTTCTCTTCGTTTTTCTCAGCTTGTTCTGCAGCTTTTAACGGCGCATTTTCACTGAGAATGATCTCTTTGTTTGTTGGATCAAACTTGATCACACGAAGCTGGAGTGTGTCTCCTTCTTTATAAGACTCTCTGAAGCTTTTCGGACCGCTTTTCAGCTCGCTGCCAGGTACTACACCTTCCAGCTCAAGTCCGAGATCTACTTCGATGCCATTGTCAAGGAAGCGCTTAACTGTGACTTCCACGTCGGTGCCTTCGCTGTAAATTTTACCGAAGTCGTTCCATGGATTTGTCTCAATCTGCTTGTGTCCCAATGAAATCCGGCGTTCGCCTTCATCAATGTTCAGGATCACAACATCAAGCTCCTGTCCTTTTTTGACATACTCAGCAGGGTGGCGGATTTTCTTGGTCCAGGACAAATCAGAGATATGAACAAGACCGTCAATGCCGGCTTCGATTTCAACAAACACACCAAAGTTGGTGATATTGCGAACAGTACCGCGAAGCACTGTACCTGCTGGGTAACGCGCTGCGATGCCATCCCAAGGATCGGGCTCGAGCTGTTTCATGCCAAGGGAGATCTTCTTGCCATCGTGGTCGATGTTTAGGATCTTCACTTTTACGATCTGACCAAGCGAAACCATCTGGCTTGGATGCTTGATGTGCTCTGTCCAACTCATTTCCGAGATATGGACCAGACCTTCGATGCCTTTTTCGAGTTCGACAAAAGCACCGTAATCGGTGATCGAAACCACCTTTCCTTCTGCTCCGTCGTCTTCTTTGTATTTCTCTCCAATATTTTCCCAAGGATGAGGCTGAAGCTGTTTCAGGCCAAGGGAAATACGCTGACGATCTTTATCGTAGTCGAGAACTACTACGTTTAGTTTCTGATCAAGCTCTACGAGCTCCGATGGATGCGATACGCGGCCCCATGAGAGGTCCGTGATATGCAACAGGCCATCCACGCCACCGAGGTCGATAAACACACCGAAGTCGGTGATATTCTTGACCGCGCCTTCGAGTACCTGGCCGGCTTCCATGGAAGCAAGAATCTTCTGACGCTGGTCTTCCAGATCCTTCTCGATAAGTGCTTTATGAGAAACAACAATGTTTTCGTTCACAGGATTGAGCTTAACAATCTTGAACTCCATCTTCTTCTCAAGATAGGCGTCAAAATCGCGTACAGGGCGTACGTCAATCTGTGATCCCGGCAAGAAGGCCTCTACGCCGTCGAATAACTCGACGATCATACCGCCTTTAATGCGGCGAACAATCGTTCCTTCAAGGACCTGCTCTTCTTCATGAGCAGCTTCAATTTTCTGCCAACGCTTGACTGTATCAGCCTTCGTTTTTGACAGGACAAGCTGTCCATGGTAGTCTTCAATGCGTTCAAGGAAGACTTCTACAATTTCACCGGGCTCGAGCTCATGGGAAAATTCGTTCTTCGATACAATACCGTCGCTCTTAAAGCCGATATCGATAACGACGTCTTTTTCGCCAATGCTAACAATTTTACCTTCGACGATCTCATTTTCAGATACGTTAGTCAACGTATCGTCGATCATCTGCATCAATTCGTCGTAATTCGGAATGTCTGCACCAACCTTGCGGTCTTCAAGGTCTTCGAGCTTGACTACTTCGCCTTCGATTTCTCCGGTATAGCCAACAATTTTACGGGCTTCTGCTACAACTGCTTCAGCAACAACAGCTTCTGCTGCGGCTTCTGCGACTGTTTCGGTTGCCGTTGGGGCTTCTTCAGATGTGTCTTCAGCAGCTGCTTCAGCAACAGGCTCTTCCGCCGGCGCTTCTTCAGTTACTGCTTCGGGAGTTTCGTCAGCGACTTCAGCCACAGTTTCTGCTGCTTCTGCGGGTGTTGCAGACTCTTCAGTTGTGGTTGCTTCTGTCGTGGTTGTTTCTGTCGTGGTTGCTTCTGCAGCGTCGTTTGACGCTTCTTCCTGTGTTGCTTCAGCTTCTACAGCTTCTGGCACTTCAGGATCTTTTTGCTGATCGTCAGCCATATAGTTCTCTCGGGTTTCTTGCTTCGCCGGCTCATGCGGGTTGAGAATAAGCAGATCGCCCTGTGTTGTTATTACACCATCTTTCCTTTGTCCTCAATACAATACAGAAAGATGCCGAGTTAGTTAAACAATAGTGAATACATTTTCCAGGACTCATTTCAGGCAAAATGCCTGTTATCCCCGAAAATATGCGACCCTCTCAAACGTCGGACCTAACTTGTCGTTCCTTCACTATATTAACTACCCGTGAAACTTGCTCTTCGAAGGAGAGCACAGACGTGTCGAGCGCTATCGCGTCATCCGCTTTTCGCAACGGAGCAATGGCCCTGGTACTGTCAAAATTGTCCCTGAACTTGATATTTTCAAGGATCTCTTGTTCGTTTGCTGGCATGCCTTGTGCATCTAACTCCTCTTTCCGCCGGCGCGCTCGCACCTCTGGAGATGCATTCATAAATACTTTAACGGGCGCTTCAGGGAAAACAACGGTGCCAATATCCCGCCCATCTATAACAACGCCGCCGCCTTCTGCTACAATTCGGTTGGCAATTTCACGCTGTGCTGCCACCATACGCGATCGTACAACACCGAAAGAACTAACGAGGCTGACATTTTCGTTTACCGCCTCTGAACGCAGAGCCTGAGTGACTTCACGGCCATTAAGAAAGACATGCATCACGCCGGCTTTGTATCTAATATCGACAGAGATCTCGGCAGCCAACTCGCTCACCATCAATTCTGTTATCTCTTTGCCTGATTCAAGAGAAGCCAATGTTACAGCCCGATACATGGCCCCGGTATCGAGATATGCAAAATCCAACGCACCAGCCACAGCCTTCGCCGTAGATGTTTTTCCTGACCCGGCGGGTCCGTCAAGAGCAACAATCATTGTGAAATTAAAAAGTTAAAAATCAAAAGCTAAAAGTGTTCAGTTTATCTACGAATAGCCATGAAAACGCTTTAAACAAAGGGCTTCATTGCCTGGTATTCGAGATTAGTGGCTCATACTTCAGTCAGCGAATAAAACGTAGCTTTCTGACTTCTAATATAGCCAGAGCGTATGAGAAAGGGAGATGGAGAGAAAAGGTCTTCCCGTCTCCCTATCCCCCTTTTTCAAAAAAACATCTCCTTTTATCTGCCAGACAAAGTACTAGTACTCTGTCAGGGAAATAAATGGAGTATCAGATTTTCAGGGTACGAAGCGTATGAGCGTACGATGGGTACGAAAAAGTCTTCTTTTCTTCTTTCGTACTTATCGTACGCTTTGTACTCCTCGTACCTATGAACCT
>JBGCEN010000388.1:0-19610 GCA_045106435.1 Rhodothermales bacterium | reverse complement strand
GGTCATCTATACCCGCGAAGGACACAGGCCGGATTTGTCTGACTTACCAACGAACAAGCGCTTGAAGACAGCCCTGGCCGGCGCAGAAATCGGCAGTGAAGGTCCACTGGGCAGACTGCTTGTGCGTGGCCAGGCTGGATGGGGAATAGTCCCGGAATTACAGCCAGAGCATAATGAGGTAATCATCGATAAACCCGGCACAGGCGCCTTTCATGGTACAGACCTTCACCATGTGCTTAGCACACAGGGTTTGGAAAACATTATATTAACGGGTGTTACTACGGGTGTTTGCATTACTTCAACAGCCCGTGAAGGCAGTGACAGAGGCTTCAATGTGCTTGTACTTGGCGACTGTTGTGCGGAGCCAGATCACGAAAATCATGCTATTGCGATAAAGCTGTTGATGATTGAGGGCGGTTATCTGGCGACGGTTTGTCAATCGGATTCGCTAGCCCGGTTCACGCCCGGATCGTAGCGATTCAGAACGACTCCCCGTGCTGTGCTGAACATGCAAAAAAATCACATAAATATTACTACAAGAGCTGTGCATTTTTTGCAACACAACGCTGCAAAAGGAACATAACGAATACTATTATTTCAGCTATACACTATCTTTTTTAAAGCAGGCGATAAAGCGCTGCAGATTCGGAAGTGTTATGCGGCTGATATCACACGGTGTCCATTTTCTGGGACCCATAATTCTGATTGGAGTCTGGTGGATAGCATTCAACTGGACACTGGTCGATAAGAACCTTCTTCCCTCACCGTTCGCAACGTTGTTCGATACTGCCAGGAACATCGTCTACGGCGACATGCTCGCTGATCTTTGGTTCACGCTGGTTCGCGTCATGTATGCCTTTCTGATTGCAGGGTTACTCGGCGTGCCGATTGGTATTCTGCTAGGAGCAAACCAACAGGTTTACCGATCGGTAGAATTTATAATTGACTTCTTCCGATCCACACCGGCAACGGCTCTGTTTCCACTCTTTCTGCTGCTTTTCGGCTTGGGGGATTTTTCAAAAATTGCCGTCGCCGCCTTCGCCGCACTACTTATCGTCATATTCAACGTCGCTTACGGCGTAATGAATGCACGACAAACGCGCATGCTGGCTGCACGCTCACTTGGTGCCTCACGCATACGTGTGTTCATTGACGTGGTGTTCTTTGAAACGCTTCCTCAAACCTTCATCGGTCTGCGCACGGCCGTATCTATGGCACTGGTTGTCATTATCGTAGCCGAGATGTTCATCGGTGCAACTGATGGTCTGGGACACCGCATTATCGACGCACAAATATCCTATGAGTTGACCGATATGTATGGATCAATTCTGGTAACAGGCGCCCTGGGATATCTTCTGAACGCCGTGTTTCTGCTCACTGAAAAAAAACTTGTACATTGGTCTGGAAAGTAACCGCCTATCTCACCCCCTGTTTCAATTTAACTGGAATACCATAATGTCTACAGTCATGAACTTAAGATACTTAACGCTAACGGTTGCGCTTGGCGCAGCTCAGGCTTTAAGTTTAAATAACGCGCAAGCGGCTACGTGTGAAACCTATGAGGAGGTGACATCCGCATGGTTACCCATCATGCAAACGACTGCCTACTACGTCGCGCACGAGGAAAACCTGTTTGAAAAAGCCTGTATCAAGGTCAATTCAAATAAGATGCAATCTCCAAACCACATAATCGACGCTCTCGTTGGCGGTCGTGCAGACTTTGGCCCGCCAGGAGCTGCCGCCGGTATCGCCATGATTGCTGAGTCAAAGTTTCCTGGTACTTTTAAAGTATTCGGCTTGCAGGGCGGCGGAATTAAGATCGACCTGATTAATGATGGTTTGATCGTAAAAGATGGAAGCGGTATTGAGTCTTTCGCGGATCTTAAGGGCAAAACCATCGGCCATGTGCCCGGAATTCAGTGGCGCACAATCACGAAACATTTGGTGCGTGCGGCAGGTCTTGATCCAGATAGTGATGTACAGCTTGTCGATTTAGCTGTCCCGCAGCAGGTGCCTGCTGTGTTGGGGGGGAGCGTAGATGCTACCCTTTCGCTTGAACCCGTTGGTTCCATTGCTGCATCGACTGATGGTGTCACCCGCGCTGTTATCAACCCGGTAGCTGCCGTAATCTCAGACCCATTCTATTCTGGGGCCGCTGTGCTCACAACGAAATTCATTAAGGAGCGGCCTGAGACTGCGAAAAAAATCGTGGAAATCATCGATGAAGCAACTGCTTTGGCAATGACAGATTTCGACAAATATAAGGCGATTATTCCGAAATACACAGCCATACGCGACGATCAACTTGACCTATTGGCCAAGCCATATCTGCGTAGCTTTGCAACATTGAATGAGACCGACTTGAATTCATATCAGGCTTTTGTGGATGTGTTTGTCTCAGAAGGTGTCATGAGTGAGCCAATGGATGTGCGCACAAAAATGCTGCAAGAAACTGACTTTGGCGGCAGCTAAGCGCAAGGATGATGGAGCAGTCTCTCACCCATAAACCGGAAAGCACCAAGGCCGCGCATAGCGGCCTTGCGTCTCCCTTCGGGGATCGCCAGCGTTTTTTGACAATCAATGGATTGCGCAAATCGTTTCAGGAAACCCTTGTATATAATGACTTCGATTTGAGGCTGCCACTGGGATCCTTTACAAGCATTTTCGGTCCCAATGGCTGCGGCAAGAGCACTTTGATCAACATGATTTCCGGCTTGATGCCAATGGATTCTGGCGAAGTGCTGTATGATGGCCAAACTATTCGCGATACAAGAATTTCCTATGTCTTTCAGAATTATCGCGAAGCTCTATTCCCCTGGTTAAGAGCCATTGACAACATTCATTACCCATTGAAATTGAAAGGTGTACCGAAGGTCGATCGCACGCGACGGGTTGAGCAATTGGTAGAAGATTTTGGCATCAAAATAGATCTCAATGCCTATCCTTATGTCTTGTCCGGTGGGCAGCAACAGGCCGTTTCTATACTCCGCGCGTTAGTGCGAGATCCCGAGGTGTTGTTCCTTGATGAACCTTTCTCGGCGCTTGATTATGAAATGACATTGTTGATGCGGGAGAAACTTCAGGGAATTTTTGAGAAAACGGGCACAACAATGATTTTGGTGTCTCACGATTTGGAAGAGGCCGTACAGATGGCCGACCAAGTTCTGCTTTTGACAAAAAGACCTACACGGGTGGCGGCACTTATAGACAATCTATTGGATAGACCAAGAGATGCCGCGTCTCTGGTGAATGCAGAATTTGTTGCACTGCGCAGCCAATGTTTAGAGATTTTTCAGCGGGAAGCAAACTCGGCCACATGACGCTAAATCAAAATCGACAAGGAGAATTGTAGTGAGGGGATATCACGATATTGGCGGCGATGATGCCGGTCCAGTCCCGCAAGAAGAATTGCCATGGCTTCATTGGAAGAAGCAGGTCGAAGCAGTTCGCAATCTGTTGGGGGACGGGACCCGGCGCATTATTGCCCTGGATGAAATGCGGCGGGGTTTCGAGAGCTTTGGCGAAGATAAATACAAATCTTTATCTTTCTATCGCAGGCGGTTGGAAGCCATGACCTATATTTTGATTGAGAAAGACATCATCACAAAGGCAGAACTTGAATCTGCAATTGAGACGAAAATGAAAGTTTGGACTCCTGAGCTCGAGGAAGGCGCGGACCGGTGAGTGCGCGCTTCGCCATCGGGAACAAAGTAGAGGTGCTATCCTTGGTAAAGGCTGGCCATGTGCGCATTCCATTTTATATCCGCGGGCAAGAAGGAACTGTAGTCCAGTATTGCGGTCGTTATTTAAACCCGGAAGATTTAGCAGTAGGCAATACAGCTGGACCGGGGATTGACCTTTACCGCGTGGAGTTTGAGCAAACAAAACTCTGGAAAACTCCCGAGCACCCAATCCATGATCGCCTCATAATTGAAATCTATGATCATTGGCTAAAACCTTCAAGTAAATGACTAAGAGTGGCAAAGAGTGACAAAATTGGAGCTGAGATGAGCAAGAACCACGGCGAAAACAATCATCACGACGATCATGAAGCATTGGTCGTGGAAGATGATGCTGGAAATTTAGAAGCACAAATTATCATTAACGCGTTACAGGACGTGTTGATCGAGAAGGGCCTACTGACCGCACCCGAGGTGACCAAACAAATTGAAAACCTGGAATCCAAAGGTATTCACTTGGGTGCAAAAGTGGTGGCAAAGGCTTGGCTCGATCCTGACTACAAAGCCCGCCTCTTAGAAAATGGCAAAAGTTGCATTGAGGAAATTGGTGTGCCCGTCGGCGAGGCCCAAATCGTGGTTGTTGAAAACACAGATGAGGTTCACAACCTCATTACTTGCACACTGTGTTCGTGCTATCCACGTTCAATTCTCGGTCAACCGCCATCGTGGTATATTTCAAAAGCCTATCGGGCACGAACTGTACGAGAGCCGCGTAGTGTATTGTCAGAGTTTGGGTTGGAACTTCCCGAAGATATTCAGTTGATAGTCCACGATAGTAATGCAGATATGAGGTATCTTGTTCTGCCACAGCCACCTGCTAACATTGAAAAGCTGGATGCTAACGCTCTAGAATCTATGATTACACGAGATCGATTGATTGGCGTTAGTAGATAGGTGTTTTGACTTTGGAATAGGTCTGGATCGATGGGCAGATACGAAGAAAAATTTCATGCTCTTGCGTCGTTCCAAAGCTTTGGTGTTTAAAAAGTTTTGGGGATATTGCGGGAGATCAATACGCAAATGAACAATCGGCTAGAGTGTTTTTGCAACTGCGCTGCGTGAGTATTTCTGAGAATACATACCGCCATCGTCAATTGACATTTCTATGTTAAAATTGACGATTTTTTGACTTTATCAACCTGAACAACTCGGCACTAACAATGGCAAATAGCTTTAAGCGGCTGCTTATGTGAGGCATAATTTTCCACAGAAACTCTGAACCGTACTCATTTTATCGCCTGTAGAGATACTCAGGACAACTTACCGTCACATGCAGTCTTTGGAGAAGTAACCAGTACCGTTGAAACGTTCACTACAACATTAAAATTTTGAAAATTTAACACATGATTAAGTTTGGGGCGGGATTAAATCCTAATCTTACTGTAGAAATTTCGTGGCGGTGGAGTGCAGTGAGGGCTAACCAGTCTCAGCAGGTTTCCCATAAATCAGGGGTTTAACTGGGAATTTTACGGATTCAGACCGGTCTTTGCTAGTCGTGTCGAAAATAGCGGTGGTATTTCAGTATCTTGGCATGAAATTCCGTAATATATAAACAGGAAAATAATTAAGCCAAACTGGGAATCGACTTAAACTAATAGTGAACCTTTAACTCAAAATAAGTGGTTTGGCACCCATCAAGCAGCACTTATTGGTTAGCTCGGTTCTGACCTTTCCTATGGAAAATCATCATTCATAAAGACAGCAAGGTTGATGATGCATCGGATGCCGAAACGGGCGACCGTTCTGTTGTGAGGCGAGACTCATTTATTGATAGTTTCGTTTCAAACGGGTTTAATCTGACAGTGCCCTCTATCAGCATCGTGCATGACACTGTCCTAGGAGCATCCAAGGTGTATTCATATCATTTCGGAGGGCCAATTTCAGTCAGCATTAGGCGTGGAAATCATCTGCTGAAATTCTATCGTCCCAAAAGGACACTTTGGACAGTCGTCAAATGTGCGATCATGGCGACTTTCGCAGATTCGGGGTCGCGGCAGCGGAGGGCGTATAAGATGACGGCGTGCTGTTCGCCGTAAAGTTTTAGCCGCTCGGGCGTGGCGGTCCTCTGTTTCATTGCGTGCCATTGCGGTTGGCTACGCAAGCGACAGACTAGATTGTGCAGCTCGTTAAGCAGCTCGTTGCCGGTGCAGGCGAAGATATGTTGATGAAAAGCCGTGTCCTGTTCCTCGAATTCGGCAGGATCTGATGTGGCGATGGCAGACCAATGCGCAGCGGCAATGGCATCGAAATCGCTTATCGAACCGGCAGTTGCCGCCATAGCTGCCGCCATGGGTTCAAGAATGAGTCGAACTTCCATCATGTCTGCAGGGCTGGCATCGCGCATACGCCTGATAATACCAGCTAGGGACCAATCGTTGCGACTTGTCAAAAATGTTCCCCGCCCGACTTCACTGACGAGCGTGCCTTCTTCGCGCAGCATTGCAACGGCGCTGCGCACGGTGTTGCGCGCCACTCCAAGTTCTTCGGCCAATTGACGTTCGGACGGCAGAGTGCCTTCTGTGCGCCATTCGCCGTCATCAATACGACGCCTCAATTCAGCAGTCAGTTCGCGAGTTTTATGTTTCGGCATTTATTTGAACCATTATTGATCCACCCAAAGTTTGCTTAGCTTCTACAATGCGCAATCATAGCATTGCGTTAGCATAGTTAGCATGCAATGCTCGATTCTAGCAGCAAAAATTGGATCAATAAAGGTATAATATTAATATGAGAATGGCGGCCTTTACTATTGCTGAAAAACCAGGTGTCGGGCTGGTCAGCGCGGATGAGAAGACGGTCTCGATTTTTGATCTACCTGCCGATGAGGCGATACAGGGTGTGCTGCCGCTGATTGGGCAATCGAATAGTGAGTTGCCACCGATTAACGGGGTGGTAGCCTTAAGCGAGGTCACTTTGCGTGCGCCCATACCTCATCCGAAACGCAACCTTTTTTGCGTCGGCAAGAATTATCACGAGCATGCGTTGGAATTCACTGCAAGTGGCTTTGATAGCAGTGCAGGTACCGACCCGGTGCCAGGAGAGCCGATTATCTTTTCCAAGTTGCCGGAAACAGTGATACCGACCGGCGCGGCAATCAAAATCAACCGGAAAGTTTCTGAAGCTATCGATTACGAGGCCGAGCTTGCAGTTGTCATCGGCAAAGAAGCCCGGAGTGTTTCAAAGGCTGACGCGCTTGACTTGGTCTGGGGCTATACTTTGGTCAACGATGTGACCGCACGCGACCTTCAACTACGTTACAAACAGTGGCTGATAGGCAAGTCACAGGATACGTTTTGTCCTATGGGGCCCTGGGTTGTGACACCAGATGAGATTGACTTTGCCACAATGACAATTCGCGGCCTGGTCAATGGTGAAGTGCGCCAGGAGGCCCGCGTCACACAGCTGATCTTTGATATCCCAACCATCATCTCGACCATTTCGGCCGGCATTACCCTGATGCCGGGGGATGTGATTTGCACCGGCACACCGGCTGGTGTTGGAATTGGGTTTACCCCCCCAAAATATCTCTCCGCGGGAGATGTTGTCCGGGTGGAAGCAGACGGGATTGGTGCGTTGGAAAACTTAGTAGAGTGGTGCGGTTGATATGGTAATGCAACGACTGTCTGGCATGGATGTAAATATTGTCGGTTCTGGTCCAGACGTGGTTTTGATACATGGATTGGGTGGTTGTTCGGATAACTTTGAGCTGCTGATGCCCGCCTTGGAAAGTTATCGTACGATCCGCGTTAACTTGCCGGGATCTGGCACGTCGCCGGTTTCCTATCAAAGCCTGTCGATAGATGGCCTTGCCCAGTCGGTTCGGAACTTGCTGCGTGAGATGGACGTGACAGAAGCTCAATTTGTCGGTCATTCGTTGGGATCCCTGGTCTGCCAACATCTTGCGATTGGACAGCGTGATCTTGTGAGCTCCCTAGCCTTGTTTGGACCACTGACTGAGCCGCCGAAGGAGGCACGTTCGGGATTGGAGAGTCGTGCAATCCAGGCACGAAAGGAGGGAATGACCGGAATTGCCCGGACCATTATCGAACGCACGCTTTCAAAACAGACACGCGAGACGAACAAGGCCGCGGTCATGGCGGTAAGCGCAAGCCTTACGCGCCAGGATCCAGAAGGATATGCCCGTACATGTGAGGCTCTGTCTGCCGCGCGTGCCTTAAATTGGCGCGCAATTCACGCTCGCTGCCTCTTGATAACCGGAGATGAAGATCCCATAGCGCCACCGGCTATGGCGCAAATGCTCGATCAACATCTTGCAACAAGCATGGTTACGATCCTGACCGGTTGCGGCCACTGGCCGATGATCGAGCGGGCCCAGGATTGCAGCAACTATCTTTCGGCTTTTTTGGCCGATGGTCGTGCCGCTATGCGGCCTGCAGGAGGACGGCGCAATAGTACATCAACAGTAAAGGAAGAAAACGCCATGGCACATCCCGGAAACTCACCTTTATGGCAAGATGTCGGCTCGGGCAGCACGCTGTTTAAGAATGTGCGCATCTTGGATGCCACAGGTGAACCACCTTATTCCGGCGAGGTACTGGTGCAAGGCAACCGGATCAAGACCATCCAGCGCACTACTGCTGGCAGCTTCGGCACGCCCAGTGGCTCCATGCCGTCAACGGACAATGGCGTGAATGTTGTCGATGGCCAAGGGGCGACTCTGATGCCGGGAATGATCGATGGCCATCTGCACCTCACTTGGAATAACGCACCCGGTATCGATCCGATTCAGATGATGGAAACCGAAGAGCACATGCTGGTGACAATGGAGATGGCCAAGCTGGTGTTGGATGCCGGATTTACTTCGGGTCGAGGTGCTGCTGCGGCCAAGCCACGCCTTGATGTGGTGTGCCGCAACTTTATCGAACAGGGACGCTTTCCAGGCCCACGCTACAAGGCGGCAGGACCAGAGATCACAACCGTCGGTGGTCTGGGCGATGCCGCACCCTCGCACATTCCACATGAAGGGCTGAACCTGGGGTGGGTTGTTTCTGGACCGGAGGAAGTGCGTCGCGCCGTACGTATACTTATCAAATACGGTGTCGACTCGATCAAACTGAACCTATCGGGGGAGGCGATTACGGGCATGGCGGCCGAAGAAACGCCAATGTCGGACGAAGAGATCGAGATGGCGGTACGCGAAGCACGCCGGCGCGGAAAGGTTTTATCTGCCCATGCTCGCTCGTCGGGCTCGGTCAAACAATGCGTTCAATTCGGGATTGAAAATATCTATCATGCCTCGTTCGCTGATGAGGAGGCGCTGTCGATGCTTGAGCGCGCTAAGGACAAGCATTTCGTCGCGCCCGGTATCGCCTGGCTTATCAACACCGCCTATCACGCGGGAGAATATGGCGTCAAACCCGGCTCTCCCGTCGCCTTGGAATATGAGCGTGAACTACAAATGTGCGAAGAGACAATGAAGAAGATGCACGCACGCGGCATCAAGATCTGCATCGGCGGCGATTATGGATTTGCTTGGACACCGCAGGGGACGAACGCCAAGGATGTCGAAACCTTTGTCGATCGGCTGGGTTTTAAACCAATGGCGGCGATCCAGGCGGCAACAAAATATGGTGGTGAGATTATGGGCATGGGAAATGAATTGGGTCTGATAAAGGAGGGTTATCTTGCCGACTTGTTGCTTGTCGATGGCGACCCGATTGCAGACGTACGCATCCTACAAGACCCCAACCGCCTGCTAGCCATCATGAAAGACGGAAGCTTTCACAAGCCACCAACCCTAGCAAACGCAGGCCTGCGCTCGGGGTACACTATGTCATCACAATAGGGTGTGTGCTCATCCCCAAGGGCAGGAACTATCGTGGCGGTGTACCGAGGTGACGGCGAACCAGTCTCCGGCGAAATTCCCAAATAACAGGGAAATAAATGCGAGTAACAACGAAACCGTTCTTGAGAGCAGGGAATCGGAATTAACTTTCTACTAATTTCCAAGCATCAAAAAAATTGGTTTAGCTTCTTTCGATTGGAAATCGTGCGGCTCGAAAAGGCCTTGAGCAGTTGCTTTGAGTAGATTCCTTCGCTTTTCGCTGGGTGGCCGTATTGTCTTCATTTTGAATTGAAGGAGTCGATACTGCTCACGATTTCGACATTTAAAAGGGCTGCCGGGCATATGCAGTCGGATGAACCTTGCATAGGGCGCCATTTCTTAAAACCGTGCTTGTTCGGTGGTTTGGGCTTGTCATAAGGGTGTTTGCTTTAAACGACAGATCATTGTGTGTTGTACTAGGGGAGATGTGGCAAGGCTTGCCAGGGAAAAATCAAGTTCATTCTATACTCAGTCTACACCGCAGGCGTTGAGACAATTCTGTAGCCAGTTTCAGCGTGGAATAAATGTAGTTTGTTTCGATCAAAACAAATAGATAGATCCATGCCGCGCGCCACAGGTGTTTCAGGCGTTAGCCTTATAATCGCCATGGCTCCAGCGACGCGGGCGGATACCATCGTATCTGATCCGAGAGGCTCAAAAACTTCAACCTTGGTGTTTAAGTCTGCAGTTTCAGCTGAGGACGCGAGCAGAGCTTCAGGCCGCGCTCCAAGATGAAGCGGTGTCCCATCGGCGGCGTCAATTTTGGTGAATGGCAACTGTATTCCATCGATATCAACAAAGGTTCTGTTTGTGGTTTGACGCACGGTGCCGTCAAACATGTTCATTTGTGGTGAGCCAATGAACTCAGCGACAAAACGTGTGGCTGGAGCCTGATATAATGTTAGCGGCGGACCTTCCTGAAGGACCCTGCCATCTTTTAGGATCACAACTCGATCAGCTAACGTCAGGGCTTCGACCTGATCATGCGTGACATAAATTGTTGTGCGCCCAAGAAGGTTGTGCAGCCGCTTGATCTCAGTGCGCATTTCAACACGCAATTTTGCATCCAGATTGGACAGTGGTTCATCAAATAGAAATGCTGAAGGGCGGCGTACGATAGCTCTGCCCATAGCGACTCGCTGGCGTTGACCGCCAGATAATTCTGCAGGACGGCGGTCAAGAAGCGCCTCGATTTGCAGCATTTTAGCTGCTTCCGCGACCCTGGATTTGAGGTCTGCAGAATCTGCTTTTCGCATTTTTAGACCAAAGCCGATATTGTCGGCGACGCTCATGTGAGGATAAAGCGCGTAGTCTTGGAACACCATTGCAATGTCACGCTCACGTGGTTCAACTGAGTTCACAACCTTGTCCCCGATCAGCAAGCGGCCACTGGTAATGTCTTCAAGGCCTGCAACCATACGCAAAAGTGTGGACTTTCCGCAGCCAGAAGGGCCAACAAGAGCCACAAACTCACCATCTTCGATCTTCAGGTCAATCCCATGGATCGCTTTCACATCGCCATAATTCTTGACAATTTTGTCCATTGTAATTGTGGCCATCCGCTCAGTCCTCTTTTTTACGGCTGCCGAGTTGGGGCTTGCCACTTTCTTATTCACGTATTATTGATAATGTTATTGATAATGATAATTTAAAGCAAGCGGATCGATATGGCCGTAGAGAATTTTCCCAAATCGACAAGGACAGCATCCGGGCGAGCAGTGGCTTCGCGCCGCTCGTTCGTAATCTACACACGCCTGCAACGTGAAATCGTTCTGGGCATGCTGGCGCCGCGGTCTGTGCTGCTCGAGCTTGAGTTAGCAAACAGATTTGAGGCTAGTCAGGGAACCGTACGCGAAGCACTCTTGCTGTTGCAGGAAGAGGGGTTGGTTCATCGTGTTCCTCATCGTGGCACAACTGTTGCTGATTGTCGCGCTGAGGATGCGGAAGAGCTTATCCGTCTGCGTCACGACATTGAATGCCGGAACGTGCGGCGTGCAATGGGGCTGAATGGTGCAAATTTGGTTGAGACGATGCATGGGCATGTCCTGGCTATGCAAGAAGCAGCGAAAGAAGGCGACGAATACCTGCTGTCTGTCCATGATCGAGCATTTCATACGGATCTGTTTGAACGAGCTGATTTGCCGCCTGTACAGCCTGTGTTGGCGCGGGCGTTGGTGCATGTTCATCGTTTCAAAATTTTGCACCCGGCGAAAAGTCGAGACTTGTTGGAAACTGCAAGCAGACACTTTGTGATTGTCGATGCGCTAAAAGCTGGGGATCCTGACAAGGCAGCTGAAGCTTTGTCTCATCATATAATGACCATCGCAGACTTTGGTCCCAGTATTTTGGGAAGCGGAGAATGACGTTTTCGCATCTTTCAGATGAGATGAAACAAATTCTTGACCGTCTCGCGGTCGAGGATGCAGGCCTGCCCGATCCAACCCAACTACCTCCCAAGATGGGTCGCGAGCAGGCCGCGATTAGCAACGAACGATGGAATAAAGACCTTCCAGACATGGCACGCGTTCAGGTTGTTTCCCTGGCGGGGCCTGAGGCGGCCATTTCTTGCCGCGTGTTGACACCAAAGGGAACTCCTCGCGGGACCATACTCTTCATACATGGAGGAGGGTGGGCCTTTTGCTCAATGCAAACCCATGAACGTTGCGCACGCGTATTGGCAAACGAGGCGCAAGCTTCAGTCGTTATGTGTGATTATCGTCTTGCGCCCGAAAATCCATATCCGGCAGGACTAGAAGACTGCATTGCTGTCTGGTCCGCCTTGACAAGCGATACACGGCCGTTGAGCGATTTGAAAGGTCCTTTTGCTGTGTCTGGAGACAGTGCGGGAGCAAACCTTGCAATGGCGCTAATGCTTGGCGATGTGACAAAACCTGACTGTGCACTGTTGTTCTATGGCGTTTACGGCGCAGATTTCAATTCACCATCTTATGTCGATTGCGCAGATGGGCCGGGGCTGAGCCGCGACAAGATGATGCGTTACTGGGATTGGTATGCACACGAAAGCGCGCGCGCCGATCCGACGGTGGCCCCCTTGGCGGCAAGCAATGCTGCTCTGATGGCGCTGCCTCCGCTTTACCTGAACGCTGCTGAGATCGATCCATTGCGCTCTGATTCTGAACGCCTATTTGCCCGGCTCTCGGGTTTGGGTCGCAAAGACCGTTTTCGCCTTCATGGCGGGGTCGTTCATGGCTTCATGCAGATGACATTTACACTGGAGGAAGCACGTTTGGCCCTTGTCGACGCAGGGCGCGCCTTCCGAGACTTCACAGATGGCGCTGATTAAACACGAACCAAATTTCATTAAATGGAGGAACTACAATGAAAAAAACGAAGATATATAAAACACTCGCAGCAGCTCTGCTGACGAGTACGTTATTGGCCAGCAATGTGCAGGCCGCAGAAGTCAATTTTTGGTATCATTTTGACAATGCTGATAACCCGATGTCGACACTTGTCGAAAAGTTTCAAGCGGAAAATCCTGGTATCACAGTTAATGCAGAGAATGTTCCGTGGAACAGCTATTACGATCAGCTGTACACTTCCATTGTTGCAGGCACTGGACCCGACGTAGCACTCGTCAAACTCAATGCGCAGCCGCGTTTGATTGAGATGGGAGCTCTTGAGCAGCTAGATGCTTGGATGGACAGTTGGGACGGCGCTTCTGAAATTCAAGAAAACTTGTTGAAACTCACGTCTGCGGCTGACGGAAGTCACTACTATCTGCCGGTCCAATACGTTATTCTTTACCTTTATTATCGCACAGATATGTTCGCTGAACTCGGCCTTACTCCGCCGAAAACTTGCGATGAGTTCCGTGACGTCGCTAAGGCCCTCACGCGCGATACAGATGGTGACGGGCAAGTGGATGTCTACGGGTTTGGGTTTCGTGGCGGTAAAGGCGGACACGATCATTGGGCCAGCCTGACACTCTCACGTGAAGGTGTTGGCTTTGGTGCTAATGAGTTGACGTCTAGCGCAGGTGTCGCAGGCACGCAGTTTGTGGTTGATCTGTTCCAGAAAGATAAGGTTTTCCCACCCTCTGCTCCAAACGATGGATTCAAGGAAGTCATTGGCGCGTTCCAGAGCGGAAATACTGCTATGACTATTCACCATATTGGGTCATCTGCGGGAATGGTCGCTGCGCTAGGCGATAAAGTTTCTGCAGTTCCTGTTCCAGAGTGTGGCGGCGGGCATTGGACCGCATTTGGCGATGAAAGCACAGCGGTCTTCTCGGCCGCGCAAGACAAAGAAGCAGCTTGGAAATGGGCCAGTTTCTTGTCCAGTGCAGGTAATAATGCTGAATTCAACAAGGCTACTGGCCAATTGCCTGTGACAAAATCAGACAGCGCATCGTGGGATATCCACGAGCAACGATTTGTCGAAGCAACTGTAGCCTCGCTTCCTTTTGCGCAATTGTTGCCAAACACGAGTGATACTGCAGATTTCACAAACACTGTTTGGCCTATCGCTATGCAACGCGCGTTGATCGGAGAGATTACCGCGGGCGAGATGAATGCGGAAATCGAGGCTTTGTATAACAAATGATCAAAATTAGCGGGTCGGTTTCCGACCCGCTAATATCTCCAATTGGAACACACTTTATGTCCCACGTAGCTGCGGTGACGGTGCCATTATCACGCCGTATTTTGCCTTTGGTGATGCTATCACCTGCCGTCTTGGTAACCTTGGCTATCGTGTTTCTGCCGATGGTGCAGGCGCTGTGGATGAGCTTCCACGACTATGTGCTATTCCGCCCAAAAAACTTTGATTGGGTTGGGTTGAAAAACTATATAGCAGCATTGGAAGATCCTGTTTTCTGGACGTCACTTCGTCACACGGTGACTTGGATTGCCATAACTGTACCAGCGCAAATGTTATTGGGTTTGGCTACTGCTTTGCTGCTTAATCAGACCTTTCCCTGGCGTGGGCTTGCACGGGCTCTCGTAATCATTCCATGGGCGCTGCCGTCTGTGGTTATCGCGCTTATGTGGGTTTGGATCTACGATTCAAACTATGGCGTGCTGAACGATCTTTTGTTGCGTCTCAACCTGATTAAGACGTCCATCCCATGGCTTGCAGACCCTGATACTGCACTATACGCGATCATTTTAACATTGACCTGGCAGGGTTTTCCGTTCTTTGCAGTGATGATTCTTGCTGGACTGCAGTCCATTCCGGGCAGTTATTATGAAGCCGCTTCTATCGACGGTGCTTCGCGCTTCCGCCAGTTTTGGCACATCACTTTGCCGGGTTTGAGTGGCGTTCTTATGACTGCTATATTGTTGCGCATCATATGGGTTGCCAACTCTATAGATGTTATTTTCGTGATGACCGGCGGGGGACCAGGTTATTCGACTTATACTCTGCCACTTTACGCTTTTGTCGAAGCGCGAACCGGGCTGAACTATGGATACGGCTCGGCGTTGGCTGTTTGCTTTACGATAATGCTTTTGGGTTTCGTAGTGTTGTACCTTCGTCGCGCGGGTAGGAACATCACATGATGGTTCGTAACCAATCCAAACTCAGACGAATTCTGACTGTTGATCTACCAATGGCATCGGTGCTCCTGTTCACGCTGTCGCCCTATTTATGGATGGCGCTGACTTCTGTCACACAAGAAAGCAAATTGTTTACCGAAGGCCCATCCATCGTGGGTGCTACTTTGGAGAACTACATCAGGCTATTTGCGACAGTTGGCTTTGGAGCAAACTTGCTCGATAGCTTCATCGTTGCTGTTGGAACTGTGGTCTTTGGTCTCGCGCTGGCTGTGCCAGCTGCTTATGCCTTCTCTCGTTTTAGATTTAAGGGAAGGCGATTGCTGATGCTACAGTTCTTGCTGATCAATATGTTTCCCTTGGTATTACTGATTCTGCCTCTCTTTATTTTGATGAAAACACTTGGGCTGGTCGATACCTATCTCGCACTGATCATTGCCAACTCCACTGTTGCAATCCCATTCTCTGTCTGGATGATGACAAGTTATATCGATGGTATCCCTAGATCGCTTGACGAGGCGGCCATGACAGATGGTTGCACCCGTTTTGGCGCCCTCTATCGTGTAGTGCTGCCGCTTTGTACGCCGGGGATTATAGCCACAGGTGTTTATATATTTATCACCGCTTGGAACGAATATTTGTACGCTCTAACTCTTGGTGGGCGCGAAGTGAAACCTATCACCGTCGCTATACAAACGCTGATCGGCGAATATCAAGTCGAATGGGGTTTGCTGACGTCAGGGGGCATTGTTGGAGCCATGCCCGCAACGCTTTTGTTCCTCATCATTCAAAAACGCCTCATTGCAGGCATGACCCAGGGCGCGGTCAAAGGCTAAGGATATGCATGCTTTGAAGAACCCTATCGGAATTATCTCTATGCAGTTTGTACGCCCCTTTACAGGTGCGCACTTACATCTGTTCAAGCAGATCAAAGCAATGGGCTTTGACTTCATAGAACTTCTCGTTCCTGAACCCGAAGACGGTATTGATTTGAGTGAGGCAAAGTTTGCGTTGACCGAGGCAGGGCTTGATGTTGTTCTTGCTGCTCGGGTTAACGCAGAGCGGTCAATCTCTTCAGAAGATCCAGCGGCAAGGCAAGGCGGTCTCGATTATCTAAAAAGCTGCATCGACAGCGCCGCAGCCATCGGCGCGACCATTATTGGTGGTCCGCTCTATGGCGAACCAATGGTCTTTGCATCGCGTCCTCCGCTTCCGCGTTCCGATGACGAAATGAAAGCGCGCGCGGATCGGATGATTTCTGGATTGGCTGAGGTCGCACCATTGGCGCGGGCCGCAGGGCAGGCGTTTGCAGTAGAGCCACTCAACCGGTTTGAGACGGACATGCTGAACACAACGCAACAGGGGATTGCGGTAGTAGATGCTGTGGATGATGCAGGGCTTGGTTTGATGCTCGACACATTTCACATGAACATGGAGGATCAATCAATCCCAGACGCTATCCGGTTGGCAGGATCTCGAGCGGTGCATTTTCAGGCCAATGAAAACCATCGTGGGTTTCCTGGAACCGGCAATATGGATTGGCCAGCAATCATGCGTGCGCTGCATCAGGTTGGCTATGCAGGGCCGGTCTCGCTCGAACCCTTCCGGCGGGACGACCAACGCTTGGCTCTTCCTATTGCGCAATGGCGAGCGCCTGCCGAGGATGAGACAGACAAATTGATTGCTGGGCGGACTCTGATACGGTCGGCCTTAGACCTCGCAGAGTATGCGCAATGACCCTGAACATTGGATGGATCGGTTGCGGTCGCCATGCAACTTGGATGTTGTTGCCACAAATTGGGCGTGCCGGGATGCGCGTGGCCGCTCTTTGTGATCGGGATGAAAGTGCGCTTGCCGTTACCGCTGGGCACTATGGCGTTAAACAGACATACACCGACTGGCGCAATATGCTTGAGCAACCGGGGTTAGACGCAATCTGCATGGCCGTCGGACCGGACGTGCACCATGCCGCGACGTTGGCAGCCCTCAACAAGGGTTTGCCGGTGTTTATGGAAAAGCCACCGGCGGCTAATCATGCGCAGTCGATTGAGCTGCTGGAGGCGTCAAAACGCACCGGTGTTTCCGTTTATGTTGGATTTATGAAACGTTACTCGACGGGCAATCGGATCGCCCATAACATTTTGCGTGACGTTGATTTTGGTCCCGTGCTTGGGATCACAGCGAGCTACATGACCGCGCCCACCTATTTTGAAGGCGAAGTCGACTATACCGGGTTCTATTTGCACCATTGCGTCCACTACATGGATTTAATGCCTTGGCTTGCCGGCAGTCCCATCACCGAAATGAGTGTTCGCAGGAACACACCTGCACCCGGAAAAATGTTATTCCATATGGGTTTCACCTGCGAAAATGGTGTGATCGGCAACGTTGTCATGGGAACGGTACAATCGCGTGGCACACCAATGGAACAGATCACGATCATGGGCGATCATAATAGGGTCGAAGTTGATAACGTTATCGATGTCGCTTGGCATAGAGATCCAAATTTTAAGGCTGAAGATCCCGGCGCAGTCTTAGATATAGGTAGCGATACCCTCGTTTGGCGGCCAAACTTTACAGCAGCAGCAAACGAAGATCACAAAGGTTACGCCGCGCTGATGGCAGACGTAGCTCTTGGACTTTCTGGCCAGCCAACAGCAGCGCCCACCATTGTCGATGGTGTCTTGGCAATGGATAACCTTGAACGGATGATTAATTGTTTGGCAACTTGATTTAGACTCTCTCCGCTAAGATAAGCTAGGAAGAGCCGTGTTGTATGCCGCACTAATGGTCGGGAGACTTTCCAAGTTCCAAAATTAGAAGAGAACTAGTCGACGCGCAATTTTCTTCCAGCTAGCAAGTCGTTCTTTCGATGTGGTTGGGTTTGCTTCCGCTGCCTAGTTCATCATTAAAGACAAGATCGCATTAAGGCCAATCGTTGATTCCAAAAACTGTACGTCGGCAGAGTTTTTGGGTCCAAAGGCGGCTTAAATTAAGAGAGTGTCTGGCTCATCTGGTTATGGGATTGACGGATCGCCCGGTTGCCTATGGTTCCAGCCTCTCCGCTGACCGTTTGGAGTTGGTTGCCGGTGACAAACAATACTCAGGCGATCGCATGGCCAGAAACCTGCGGATGATGAGCGCTAGGTGGGACGCACATCTGGTACCAGGGCCTGGATTAGACCAAACCATCAAGGACCCGACCGCCAAGTTGCGCTCGCTGTCGATTTGGGCCGCGCGCCGCGGTGGTCAGTGTTTAGAGACGGTTGCACAAGCGGCGTTACAGACCAGACCCACACAAACGCAATCTGCTGATCTTGCCTGGGCAGAGCAAACGCTTTTACGCTTGGCGCCTTGGGTCGAGCATGGCGTTCTTGTATCGAAAGATTTCGGTGACGGAGGAGATGTTTCATCAAGACATTACGCGTTGCCGCCGCCGCCGGGGGCGCCGCGCGTTGGGCACCGACCACCGCGGCCTGGGGCGTCGCGCCCACGCGAGGCGATCTCTCTGGGTCGCCGCCGGTATCCAGAGCCACAACGCGTGCCATTTCCCGTAGTAGCCGACGACGCAGCGTTGCCAAAGCGGCTCAATGCGGGCTTCATGCCGAGGGCGAGCGACGCAGCGCTTTGGACATCTGATCCGGGCGTTGTGCCAGGTGGCCTGACCGCAGGGTTGCGCTTGTCGAGCACGGCGAGTCAAATCCATTGGGACCTTGCTGGCGGCAGCTACCTTGGCCCGGCGGAGAAAGTCCCGCGTTCCAGCGCGGAGACCCGCGTTGGCGTGCGTCTGCAGGAACGGGCCGATGTGGCCTTTCGTGAGGCAAGCCCGTGGGCGCCAAAAGATGGAGGCAAGGCCCGATTGACCATGGCCCTGCCTGATGGATACGATGCCGAGTTGCCGGCGGGTTTGAGCCCGGTTGTTCATCCACCCCGGCGCGCGCGCAGTTCGGTTGAGACGGTTCGCGAGGATGAGACGCTGGTGACGCAGCAAGCGGTCGTCCCGGCCTTTTCTATCACAGCGCGGCTTTCCGATCGGTCGGGCGTTTGGTCTGAAAACCGGTTTGGTCTGGTGGGAACTTTTGACCATTAAACTGGCCTAAGTGCGAGCATGACACCCCTTACCTTGCGTAGCCCGCGTCCCCCAACCTTGGGTATCAACGACAGGCCGAGGACGAGTTCCCACGAAGACGCGCACGTTTCTGTGCGCCCCAATCCAAGTCTTGTTCTGCATGGGCCACGCGCCGCGCGTGCCGGTGTTGCACTTGCCCCTGAGGGGTTGGATCGCAGCCCCAGATCGCGCCCCACGCCCGTATCCTTGAGATTGTTTCCCCTGAAGAAGGTCTGGTTCAACCGGGTTGGGACGGGTCTCTACAATTTGCCGAGCTTGGGCTGCTTGTCCCCGGCGCCTTTTGGACTGTGGACAAAGCGGAAGCTTGGCTGCAAGGCCTGCGCTACCATGGTCAGTATTCTGAAGGCGCAGACATCTCCGCAGGGTATTGAGCGGTTCGT
>JBGCEN010000387.1:0-8350 GCA_045106435.1 Rhodothermales bacterium | reverse complement strand
GTGCTGCTTTGAACGTTTTAGGCGCGAAGCACCTGCAAAATACTACGCAATATCATAACAACAGATGTGAAAACTCTCACCTTCCATTTCGAAGGCGGGAGAGGGCAATGCAAAAGTTCAGAAGCCCCGCTACACTGCAGAAACTCGCCGCCGTACACGGTTCAATCTACAACCATTTTAATCACGAAAGACATCTAGAAGACAGACAGGCCTATAAGCAAAAACGTGCTGCTGCGCTGACTGAGTGGCGCGAAATCTGTGCAGCGTAAAATATGAACTTTCTGGAACCTTTGTGAATGGATAGAGTTCGTCTGACAACGCCGCTTTAATCCCATGACAGCAAAATGATAAAGTGCACCTAAATTTGTGAAGAAAAACTGCCGTCGCTCCTCACCTAGAAATAGTAATTTGAATAATTCTGGACCGGCTGCTCCGAAAGAAGTTGCATGTGCCCTTGAGTGGACTGTTATTTCGTTGTGCACTTTCAAGTAGACTTGCTGAGTGAAAACGGCAGCAAAATTTTCTTAATAATCAGAACTGTTTCTCAGCATAAATTGGCTCTTGCGAGCATTAGGACCGCATCGCAAGAGCCTTACCGAACCCCCACAGCAAATAGAGGTACGGCAATATAAATTCTATAGGATATCACTCGTAAATAGTATCAAGTTCTCCAGTTTTGAAGCAGGATTTATGGTAAGTTTTTAGAATGCACCTTTTGGATTTTAAATGGGCCGGTTAGCCACGCTAACTTAACTTTTTCGGTTATTTATGTGTTCCCTGGACCCCATCCAATATTTTTATCTTGCCAACCAACCACCATCAACATTCAGGACCGCACCGTTTACGTAATTCGCCGCACTTGATGAGAGATAAACTGCTGTTCCAGCAATGTCTTTGGGGTCACCCCATCGACCAGCGGGAATTCGAGACAAGATTTCCGCTGATCTAACCGGATCTTGGCGAAGTGCGGTCGTGTTATCTGTAGCTATATATCCGGGAGCGATCGCATTTACATTTATTCCAACTCCTGCCCATTCATTTGCAAGAATTTTGGTAAGCCCAGCAACACCATGTTTTGACGCCGTATAAGACGGCACACGAATGCCGCCCTGAAATGACAATAGAGAGGCGATATTAACAACCTTCGCATTCCTCTCCTCGTCTAGCGCCTGCTTTGCAAAAGCCTGAGTGGTGAAGAACAAACCCTTAAGATTGATGTCCATTACATCATCCCAGTCACTTTCACTGAAATTCACCGAGTCTTCCCTGCGAATTATACCTGCATTGTTGACTAAAATGTCTAGATTACCAATCTTAGTAACGGCCTCACTTCCAGACATTGGATCTGCAAGGTCAAACAAGACATCTTCACCAGATCCGCCAGTTTCTATGATTGTGTTGAGTGTTTCATCACATGATCTACGACCTGCACAAATCACGTGGGCACCTGCCTTAGACAGTTCGACGGCTATCGCCTTACCTATCCCGGCATTAGCACCTGTAACCATGGCGCGCTTTCCAGTGAGATCGAACAAACTCATCGCAAGTCCTCCATCGCAACCATATCAACATCTTTATAATCTACATTATCTCCGGCCATTGCCCAACAAAATGTGTAACTTCCTGTTCCAGCACCGCAGTGAATTGACCAAGGTGGAGACACCACAGCCTCTTCATTCTTCATCACGATGTGGCGTGTTTCATGAGGCTCGCCCATGAAATGGAAAACCCGGTTATCTTTTGCTACATCAAAGTAAAGATACGCTTCCATTCTTCTATCATGGACGTGAGCTGGCATGGTATTCCAAACAGAACCACCATGGAATTTGGTATACCCCATCACCAACTGGCAGCTTTCCATGACCTCAGGATGCACAAACATATAGATAGTACGTTCATTGGCAGTTTCCTTAGAGCCAAGATACAAACTTGCTGCATCTTCCAGCTTGATGAGCTTATTTGGCATGCTACGATGGGCTGGTGAAGAAACCATGTAGAATCTACCTTGACCGGAGAACGTAATCACCCCTGCACCCATTCCAAGATACAAAATATCACCCTCACCAACCTCGTAAGTGTCATCGCCACAAGTTACATTAGCTTTTTCACCAATGTTTAATATGCCTATTTCACGACGATCCAAAATGCTCGGTGTACCCGCCTCTGCGACGCGATTGAGCTCCAGAACTCCCCCATTGGGGACCGCGGCACCAACGATCATTCTATCATAGTGCGTGTAAGTTAGGTTAATTTGACCATCACAGAACATATCTGCAAGATGGAATGCATCTCGTAATTCCTGGGTATCCATCGCTTTAGTTGATACCGGATCAACCGCATAAATAGTTTTGACATTAAGCATTATTTTTTCCTTTATAAAAAATCATCGCGACGGGGAGTAAAACAATCAACAAGCTCGCCAGGCTCTAAACAAACACAACCATGCACAGCGTTGGAAGGAATAACAAAACTATCCCCTCGCCCAACTTCTGTCTCAATTCCATCGACCATAAAAACAAAACGCCCACTTTTTACATAAGTAGACTGAACGTGTGGGTGGTTATGCAGCGTGCCCTCAGCACCCTCAAAACCAAACGAAAACAAAACGACCATCAAATCTGGATGATCGGCAAGCACTTGCCGCGTGACCCCATCTCCAGATGGAACCACTGGAAAAATAGTCATTTTAATACTCCCTACAATACGAAATTAATAACTTGTATATGACTACCGATAAAAATATGTCGGCAACCACATCGAAATTTCAGGCACAAATGTCAAAAGCAATAACACAACTATTAAGGGAATGAGGAAGGGGGCAGTTGCTTTAACACAACGTTCAAATGGCACCCCTGAAACTCTCGATAAAACATACAAAACCAATCCCACTGGAGGAGTTAGTAATCCGAGCATCAAGTTCATGATCAGTATTATACCAAAATGAACAGGGTCAACACCAACTGCCATTGCAACAGGCAACAAAACTGGAACCAAAATTGTAATGGCCGCTAATGTTTCCATGAAACATCCTATAACCAACACGATCAGAGTTATAATAAGCAACACTACAATCTTATTGTCGGAGAAATTCAATAACGAACTTGCAAATGATTCAGCAACTTGATTCGCTGTTAGTATCCACGCAAAAATTGTAGATGCAGCGACAATCATCAAGATCGATGCAGTTGTATCGACAGTATCACTCGTAACTCGCAAAATCTTTTTCCAATTTAGTGAGCGATATACAAATAAACCCAGGAACATAGAATAGACAACCGCGGCGATAGCAGCTTCAGTAGGCGTGAAAATACCTGTAATTATTCCACCCACGATAATGGCAGGAGTGAATAACGGAAGTGCGGCCGACATTCCTGTTTTTAGAAACCGCACCACATTGAAGCTGCTATCGCGCGGATATCCCCGCCGACGGGCAAACCAAGAAACCATAAACATAAGAGAAAGAGCCATACATAAACCAGGCAATAAACCAGCAGCAAATAGCTGTCCAATGCTTGTGTCTGCTATAACCCCATAGACAACCAACGGAAGCGAAGGTGGAATAATTGGACCAATTGTTGACGAGGCAGCGGTAATTCCAACCGAGAAATCTGTGTCATAGCCTGCTTCCCGCATCGCTTTAATTTCAATATTACCTAGTCCACCAGCATCTGCTACAGCAGCGCCAGACATACCTGCAAAGATCACACTGGCTCCGACATTAACATGGCCTAATCCGCCGTGCATCCAGCCCACACATGCGCGAGCAAACTCAAAAATTCGAGTTGTAATACCAGCCGAGTTCATCAAGTGTCCGGCTAAAATAAAGAATGGTACTGCGATTAGAGGGAATGAATTAATTCCATTTACCATATTGTGCAGCACGACCACACTCGGCATGCCATTCGTTGCGATGAATAGCAGCGACGCCGTACCCAAAGCGACAGCAACCGGAACCCCAATTAACAGAAGGCCAAAAAGTATAACAAACATAATTAAAATGGTCATAAAGGTGTGCTCTCAAAAATTATTCGCATGGTCTTCTATATCCACAAGGATATCTTCGGGCTTCTGACGGATTTGCCTCAAAAGCCAGACAAGCGAATAGATGGCCATAATCGTCAAGAATAGGGTTACTCCCCAATAGAGGATACTTTTCGGTATTTCCGCGCTTGCCATTTTTGTTCTGGTACGCTGAGCCAACTCAATACCAACGTAAGCCATGTAACCCCAAAAAACTGCGCTAAGGCCTTCCTTGAATATTACCAATACTTTAGCCCAATAGCTGGGAATGTAGCGGTAGAAAAACTCAAGAAAAATATGTGTTCCTCGACGAGAAACACTTATCGCACCCGCAAACGCAACCCAAATTAAGACATATCTGGCTATTTCTTCGGTCCAAGCAAGGGAATCATTCAATACATAACGCGTAAAAAACTGCAAAAATACTATGCCAGCCAGCGCCCAAAATATCAGGATCCCAGGAACATCAACAAGGCTAATGTCACTTACATCTACTGGGTTATCCTCAACTTCAAATGCTGGAGTAGAGGCATTCTCCATGCCTCTACTTTTATCATCATCTAATTTACTCAACAGAGCATTCCTTTTCGTGCCAGAACTCAAAGCCCAACAAGTCTGTCAAAATGCTCCATTGTGTATGGAACATCTTCACCTGTAAGCATTGGCTTTACGGCATCCATAAACGGCTGCTTATCGATTTCATTCACCGTAATTCCCTGATCACGGAACCATTGAACCAGATTATTCTCGGCTTTAATGATCTCACCCGAAGCTCTTGCAGCAGCTTGCTTTAGCACATCACGAACTACTTGCTCATCATCACCAAGACCACCGAGTGCTGCATCAGAACCAATTACAAGCAAAGAGTTTGTGATATGACCAGTCAGATTGATATTAGTCTGAACTTCGTAGAATTTTTTAAATTTAATGGTGGGAAGAGGGTTTTCCTGCGCATCAACCACACCCTGCTGAAGGGCGAGATAAACCTCAGAAAAAGCCATTGGCGTCGGGTTAGCACCAACTGCATTCGGGAACATCAACATTACAGGAGAGTTTGGAACCCTGATCTTCAAGTTTTCCATATCAGCGGGTGACAGAATAGGCTTATTTGATGTTACGTGACGTGCACCATAATAAACCAACCCCAATACTTGGTTGCCTGTTGCATCATGGTAACCATTCGACAATTCTGAAAACAAATCACTGTCGCGATAAGCTTCCCAATGCCCAAAATCACGCAGAATAAACGGATAATCGGAAATTGCGATTGGCCCATAGTATCGTTCTACAAAGCTTGGCCCAGTGTAAATGATATCAACTGCACCAATTCCAAGACCTTCGTTGATTTCTACCTCTTTACCCAATGATGAAGCCGGAAATACGTTGATTTCAACTCGCCCGTCCGTAAGAGCCTTTACCTCTTTGGATGCCCATTCTGCTGCTTCATGGTATGCTGAGCCCGCTTCATAAACGTGCGCCCATTTAAGTGTTTTTGCAGCCACAGCATTCACAACAGAGAATGATGAAACTCCAATTATAGCCGATGCAATTACTGCACCTACAAAGATCCTCTTAATTTTATCCGAATACATTTTGTTCCTCCCAAGTGATCAAATTTAGATTTTTACCCCCCAACCTCCTCGCGAAACTAAGAGTAGGTGCGACGAGCTCAAGTCAATATATCTTGCATATCTAATATACAAGATAATTACAAGACAATAATTCAATATTTTTTAGAGTTCAATTGCATTGGATAACCATTGGGATATGTATTTAGTTGCCACAACATGCGCTATAAACTAGGTTTATGAATTTGAAGCGTATATTGAATTTTTGCAGAGATAAAAAATGAGCACCCCGATCAAAAACAAAGTAGGAGAAACAAATAAACATCGTAAAAAGCGATCCCAAAACTCCGCACCAACTGGTAATTCTTTGCAAACTAGAGCTACCCGATCAACTAATGCTGATCAAATTCACAACCTATTAAGATCTCAAATCATTTCCATGGAATTGAGACCTGGAACCCTGTTAGCTGAAAATGAAATTGCTGCAACTTACAACGTGAGTCGCACGCCAGTTCGGGAGGCACTCCTAAGGCTCGCCGATGAAATGTTGGTTGAAGTTGTACCAAAATCAGGGACTTTTGTCTCGCGCATCGCTCTTTCGATACTTCCAGATATTCTACTAATTCGGCGTTCATTAGAGTCTATCACCGTCAGATATGCCGCTAAGTATGCAACAAGAAGCCAACTAACAACCTTAAAGGCAAATCTTGAACTCCAAGAAGAGTTTGCTGATTCTGGAAACTTTTCTGGCTTCCACCAAACCGATGAAGAATTTCATCATAGCATCGCCACCATGGGAGGCAGAGGTGGGATTTGGAATTATATCGATAATGTGAAAGTGCATGTTGACCGCTGTCGACACCTTAGTCTTCCACAAGAGGGTCGTATGTTTCGGGCGCTTGAAGAACACCGCAGTATCTATCAATGCTTAGTCGGAAGGGATAGTAAACAGGCTGAACTTGCTATGAATGAACATTTGGACCGTTTTCGGGTTGATATGCCGCAGTTCCGGGACCTTTATCCCGATTATTTTATACATGATATTGATCTTGAAGAAGCGTTTTCACAACAGATATAATTCAGAAGCATTCTGACAACGCCATCGGCAGCAGCAGATATCGATCCTGTATTCATAATCGCGCGAAACGCCAACAGGTGACGCAACTGTATTTTTAGTGTCATATACCAGACAATAAAGAATGTGTGTTCAGGCGCAAGCGTGAATCAGTTTTT
Organism: Rhodothermales bacterium; assembly: GCA_045106435.1. Classification (GTDB taxonomy): domain Bacteria; phylum Bacteroidota; class Rhodothermia; order Rhodothermales; family JAHQVL01; genus JBCCIM01. The sequence goes on along the minus strand of JBGCEN010000387.1, from coordinate 1,529 downwards.
ATCTTTGGGGCTGAGAGCCGGATATGTGGTGAAATATACAAATGATGTAGGTCTTCAGACGACATTTGATCTATTATCAGTTTTCTGTGACACTGAAATTTATATGATCAATTTTAAAGGCAAGCAGAGATACCAAACAAAATCGCATTCTGAGCTCCATTACAATGCCATCAAAAGCTATTTATGCAATCTCATATGTCATCAACATGGCAACACAAAACAATAGATAAGTTGTTTCTAATTGGCACTCAGGGGCATTTTAACGGAAATACTAATGTTTCTGCTTCGTAGCGCAAGGCGGACATCCTTGACGAAAGCGCCAACGAATATATTTTATTAACCATAACTTGGAATTTTGTTCCCGGCCTGTTCTTTTCAGATTGCCTGGGCAGATATTCCGGGCTAACTTCTTTTAGTCAGAGAACGAACCATGCTTCCTGATATAAATCGGCCTCCGAAAGTGCTGTAACACTTCACGAAGGCCTGACCGAAACACCTACGTGAATAGGAGCACGGCTATGCGAATCTTTACACGAAAATCCCCATAGGGAATATCCCGTTTTTTTGTTTTGACGTTGTTTTTCGATAGATGCTGTATACGCTCGCAGGGCATTTCGCTTTGTGCACTTGTACAACTGTCTTTCGCTGAATGTCTCAACGCAAAATCATCTCAATAATTAAATTTGAAACAAGCAGCCTACTTGGTGAGCAAAGCATGATGCGTGCCTTATACTTTGGATAATGCGTTGTTCTTGTGCACACGATCTAGATTGACCAGCGTAGCCATGTCCAGGTTGCTTAATATTAATGGATTTCCCTATGAATAATACAAAACCAAACTGCAATCTTCATTCTGATAGCATTCCTGAACTTAATCTTGATCTGATCCGCCCCGACTTAGAAAGTCTTGCCAAAGAAACAGTTGATAAAACACTGGCACAAGCAAGGGCAGCCCGTACCGATCCAGTATTGGGCAGCTCAAGCACACTTGCCACTTACTATATGATGTTTCCCCGCAATGATGGTACCGCTCAAGAAAAAATCTTGGGTCTTATTGCCCAACATATCGAAGAACTAACTGTTATCAATAACGGCCTGAAGTTTGCCATTGATCCTAAGTATCTCAGCCTCATTCAATCAAACGATGCAGCACGTTTGGCTGATTTACAAACGGATTATGATCCAGAACCGAAAGGCTCGACTTATCGTCCTGATGCGTTGATTATTAATCGAAAGAACAATACCGCATGCCTGGTTGATTTTAAGCGACAGGTTTCCACGATCGAAACAACAAAGCTCAATAGAATTGCAGATAATCTAATGATAGCTCGCGCTCAAGTTAGGGATTTCCTCTACCAGAGACATCAACGCATGACTATCGATGAGGGTTCGGTGTCATGGGCTATAGTCGATTGTTCCAATCAGAGCGACTTACCACATCGCTTTAAGGAAGCAGGTGTTTTTGATCTTGAAAGCTTGGATGTGATTTGTGGTGCTAAGAATATCACGGCAAGCTATCGTCTGGCACG
>JBGCEN010000386.1:0-21000 GCA_045106435.1 Rhodothermales bacterium | reverse complement strand
CACATACGCCCGATCCTTTTCAGCGAGCGCTGCTCCATAGGCCTCTTCAGCGGCTGTTAATTGGTGTCGCAACTGCGGAGACTCGCCCGTTGTCTCATTACCCTGCTTTCCGAGCGCCTCAATTTGTGCGCGCTGTGTACGGATCGTTTCGTCTGCTGCACGCTCAGCCGCTGCTTGTGTTGCGGAGGCAGCATACAAAGCGGCTGCAACTTCGGCCCGGGCGTTTACTTGAGGTTGTGAGACCTGAGCAGAAGAAGGGAGCACGGGCCAGAGTATCCCGGCAAGGATAATCAGTACTATTAAGGGATAAGATGTTTCGAAATACGTCCTGTAATTCCGCATATACACAAGTAGATTTACTCCGCAAAAGTAGCAATTCCTTAACTACAAAATTGAGTCGATAAATACCATCGTGTAATGGCGTGGTTTTTTGAGTTTGCTGCTACTCTATATACAGCACTTCAGCTTTGCGCATGCGCTTCAAAAAAATAGGCATTAGAATACTTACAAATTCCCCCCAATGCTCACTCGTCATCACTGCGAAGGGAGAAATCCAGTCTTTTTCGCTAAAACAGCCTGTTTTCTGGATTCCTGCCTTCGCGGGAATGACGCGGCAAATAACCTGTACTAACCGCCGGCAATCACCCGATACGCAGCATAATGGTAGTACTTCGGCCGGTTATCCAACCGTACGTGTAGCCAGGAGACACCACCGCCGGCGGTATTGAGCCATACAGGGCGGCTTGACAACCGATGTGACATGGTTTGAGCGACTGTCTTCCACAATGCATGGTTTTGTGCTTCTGTAGCCGTCCGGATGAAGCGGGCGAGATGGTTAAAGGTATCTGTAGGTACAAGAGGCGACGGGGCTACCAGGATGGCATCTCTGCCGAGGTTATCAAAGACGACAATGCCGGCGTTTTCTTCGGATGAAATGAAGTGGTCCCGAAAAGCGTGTTGATCGGGCGATGCAGCGAGGCCCGGGCTGTTGATCAAGACAAACTCAAAGTCTTGATTGATCGATGATACGCTAACCGCCGGCGTTTCCCATCGGTAGGTTTGGAAAGATGATGACGCCAGTATTTCTATAAAAAGCGTGCGAAACGCGTGGTCCTCTTCCAGTAGTGCAATGACTTCTTCGTAGCTGAGGATGTCTTTATCCCTCAGCATTTTATACCTAACAACGCGGTCCGCTTCAACCACATCGGCTGAAAAGGAAAACTCGTGAGCGTGTGTCATTTGGGCACAATGCGACCGTCAGGAGCGATTTTCTCATTGGGGCCCGGTGGCGATGAGGGGAAGTTAGAAACAGAAACGTTCGGGTCGCGATCTTCCGGCATATAATGCTTATGATCTCCATGGTTGATTTCCATGTATCCCTTCTCTCCATATGGATCGAGCACTTCACCCATCATGAGTGCGATGATAAGTGCAAATCCACCAATTACCAACCATCTACGCACCGTAAAAGGCCCGAGCCGGCGCGCCATAGATGATTCTGTTGCTGCAGCTTTACTGTTCATTGTACTGATGCTGGTTTGATTCTCCAGGGCTCAGCCAATCAGGCTGATTTTTTGTAGCGTAGCGTTTCAAGTTCACATACAACGATTTCGACATGGTATGCTGAGCGAAGCGAAGTATCTTTGCGAAGCTCAATCGGTTAAGGATGTCTTGTCGTAGCGTTTGAAACTAATGACTCAATCTGTGATGTAACAAGTTCATTGATAAAATGTCGCGATTGCCTTAACAAAAACCTTCCTCCGCGTCATCCTGAAAGGAGATCCGATCATTCGGATCGTATTGAAGGATCTTCGCGAAGTGAAACGCTCCAGTAACCTGAACGTGGCATTTCACGAAGATCCTTCCTGCGTCGACGATGCTCGTCGACATCCGATCAGGATGACATGATTGAGCGTTTTGAGCTACTTGCGATGAAAATCATCAATCATATTGTTACATCACAGACTCAATCACAATAAAAGGGTTCAGCCAAATAGTAATGGTATTATACGGTGATGCGCGAGATCCTTCGACAGGCTCAGGATGACGTCTTTTACACACCCATATTAAACCGCAAAAACTGGCCTAGATAAATTAAAACGCACCGCCTTTTTGTTTGTTGTCATCTCTGTTAAAAATGAAAAGGAGAAGGGAAGAAGAAAAGTGGGTAATCCACAATGTATTTCTTCTTGTCTTCCCGTCAAATCCTCAGTACGCATTGTCGTGAATATCAGCATCGCTCACAATGATCATCGCACGCTTTGACGGTTCTCTGTTCGCCGTGATCATGATCGTGGCTGTGTTCATGGTCGTGGTTGTGACCAAATTTGAAACGGAAATTTGAGGTCACTTCTCCGACAAAAGCCCGGGCGCCTATACGTAATACGGAGAGCAAGAAAATACCAAATAGCAGCCAGAGGCTAAGCGTTTGCAGAAGGCTTGGGGTTTCCAAATCAAGATCTGCGGCAGAAAGCAACGCCATATCCGGCCAGAGGATATTTACAAACATGCCGAGGGTTACGGCAATAAGCATAGTGGACACGCCAAACACAATAGCAACATTCCGGTTATGAACCTTCGAGAGAATACCAAACGTGCTTACATTGGTAGCCGGCCCGGTAAGCAAAAATGCAAGCGCCGCACCGGGAGAAACACCATTAATCAGTAACACTGCCACGATAGGCGTTGCGCCTGAAGCGCATACATAAATCGGCAACCCGATCATTGCAAAGATGAGTACCTCCAGACCAGCAGGTAAACTCTGAATCCACCCCTGCCCGAGTACCGGGTGTGCAAAAGCTGCGACAAGCAGGCCAACCAATATCCAGGGTGCCGTATCATCAACAAGGCCGCCAAATCCTTCTTTTAATCCTTTTTGGATCCGCTTAGACACTGGAAGTAGCGAAGCATTCTGTTCTGATTCTTCTGTAACCTCAACCGGCTTGGTTGTTTTTTCTGTCCATGTGCCTACAATCCAGCCAATAGCCAGTGCAATGGTAGCTGCAGCGATCAGCCTCACAATGGTCATATCACCACCCAGCAGGGGAATAGAGATCAGCAACGCGTCAATACCCAACTCTGGCGTAGCAATGAGGAAAGCCATGGCAGCAGTAGGCGGCGCGCCTTTTTTGATAAGCGTCTGATACAGCGGCAATACGCCGCAAGTGCATATCGGCAACGGCAACCCCACCGTAACGCCCTTAACCGATCTGCCCAACGCCGGCCCGCGTTTCATCCAGCGAATGGATGTAGCCGGCAGAAATTCTCCAATGAGTCCACCAAACAGATAAGCGAGTAACAACGCCGGCGCGCTTTCCAGCGCCATTCCCCAAAAGATGGCTGCTGTCTCGCCTGTCAAAAGGCCGGCATGATCGTGGGCCATACCAGAAGTAACTTCGCCACCCTGCGCGTCGAAATACAAAATAAGCCCGAGGATCCCTAATCCGGCCAGATTCCCAATACCTTCTGACCATTTAAAAATGCTCGTTTTTGATGATGCGGTACCACCATGGCCGGCAGACTGCGGGCGATGAATCACAACGTGCAGAATAGCGCCGGCGACCAGCGCCTTGAGCCAGAGGACGCTGTTTTCTGATGTAAATGCTGCTGCCTCAACGCCCATCCAATATCCGCCAAGGGTTCCAACAATCATAAGGATCAACACCGACCACGCCACGCGTGCGCCATATCGGGGCTCGATCAACCACCAGATGGTAATGCCTACAGGCAATCGATGCAGGATTACCCCCCATCCCAACAACTGTCCACCAGATTCAGACAACTCCCCTAGAATAACGCCATCGATAATCGTGTGTAACACAATCCCTCCCACGCCAATGAGCAGGGCCGTACGATGGACCTGGCGTGCTGCTTTATGGAAAAGCCGTTCAAGGATGGTGGGGCCAACAAAGCCGGCAATAATCAGCCCGATGCCCACAAAAGGAAGATGCTCCAGCATTTCCGGCAACACCTCGATAATCACAATACCCGTGATCAAAACAACAATAAATCCATCCATTAAACGATAGAAATGTTGTCGCGTAGCAAACAGGCGAAACAAAGAAGGCCCTATAACCAGCGCAAGCAAACTTGCTGCAAGCATGATGAGGGTTCCATAATCCATGGGGAAGTATCGGGGTTACAGCTTCGTGGGGGCTTAGGAGTCGGAGAGTCGGTGAGTCGGTAGGTCTGTTAGTCCATGTCAAAAAAATTAGACTCACAGACTTTGAGACTCACCGACTCACCGACTTTCAGACTCACCGACTCACCAACTCCTAAGCCAATTCGGACGACTCTAACGACGTTAACCGTGTTGGTATCCCTTTAACCGATTTTATTTCCAATTCGGCATTTGGATCAAATCTTTTGGCGGAGGGTTCGTTGAATTGAACCTTCCTACGTATCTTTAGCCGGCGAAAAACGACCATGCTGAGCCAGGCAGTCGAAGACTACCTCAAGGCCATTTACAAGCTTCAGGGTGAAAGCACCGTTTCTACAACGGACATCGCCAAGGCCATGGATGTGTCCTCCGCATCTGTCACCAATATGGTGAAGCGACTCGATCAAATGGGTCTGGTTGTATACCAATCTTACAAAGGTGCCCGTCTCACTGATGCCGGCTGCAAAATTGCCCTTGAAATCATTCGCCATCACCGGCTATTGGAACTGTATCTCAAGGAGGTGATGGGGTATTCGTGGGCAGACCTGCACAAAGAAGCCGAGCATCTTGAACATCACATCTCGGAAGAATTTGAGAACAGGATCGATCAAATGCTTGGTTATCCTACCCACGATCCTCATGGCGACCCAATCCCTACCCGCGATGGCAAAGTAGCGCCAACCATTGTTGATCAGCTTAGCGACGCCCAAACCGGCGAAGCACTTGAGGTAAAACGCGTATCTGATTCTGACCCAGAGCTTTTACATTACCTGGAAGACCTCGGTTTATTACCGGGTGCAAAAGTTCAAGTCCTCAAAAAAGAGCCTTTTGACGGCCCGATCTCTATTAAAATTGAGGATACGCCGAAAACTGTTGGATTTGTTGTGGCCCAAAAGGTGTTTGTGGTGCCGTTGGCTGGAGAGTAAACGTTGTGGTTCGAAAAAGACACTTCTTCATTCGCTAATCCTTGATCGATATGCTGAAATCAAAGGAAGCATCTGAACGAAACCTTGCATCAAATCTACCGCACATACACCATCTTGCGGGCGGCGCTGAAGAACTCGCCTTCGAACATCATGATATAAAGTCCCGCCGGCAGCGATACAGACTGAAATGCGATGGTGTGTGTTTGCTGTTGCGCCAACAAACCGTTGTGTAATACTTCGATGAGCCGGCCCTGTACATCATAGACCACAATACGCACGTGCTGCGTCTGCGCTACAGACAATGCTATGTTTGCATTAGAAGTAAACGGATTGGGGTATACCTGTCCCAAGGTGAAATGGCGCGTGGTTTCTTCAGGCCCTTCCGAAGAAAGCACATTGGAAATGAAACTCAGGTTTTCATACCAGGCGATCAAGTTGGCGTCTTGTGCTGCAGCAAGCACATCCTGATCACCATCTTGATCTACATCAAATGTTGTAACAGACCTTACGCCCGTTGCATTGGTTGAGATAATTTGCTGCGCACCAAAAAGACTGCCATCCAGATTTTCATACCACGCAATTTTATTGTCATCGCGAGAGCCTGAAATCACATCAAGATCTCCGTCACTATCCAAATCAGCTGTATAAACAGCAAACGCTCGGTCAGCCTGCGTTGAAATAATGGTCTGCGCGCTAAAGGTACCCTGTCCGTCCAGATTTTTATACCACGCGATTTTGTTATCACCGCTCGATGCAGACAGGATATCCATGTCTCCATCCTGGTCCAGGTCTGCCGCGTGTACCGCGATAGCTAAATCGGCATCCACGGTAATAACCTGCTGTACACCAAAAACACCCAGGCCGTCTGTGTTTTCGTACCAGGCTATTTTATCATCAAAAGTAGAGGAAGATACAACGTCGAGATCGCCGTCCCCGTCTACATCAACTGCAAGTACATCCGTTGCCCCTTTTGCTGCTTTGGTAATTGTAATTTCTTCGCCAAAGGTACCATCGCCATCCAGGTTTTCATACCAGGCTATTTTGTCGTCCGATGAAGAGGCAGAAAGCACATCCAGGTCGCCATCATTATCGATATCAGCGGCATAGACAGCGTATGCATTGTTCGCATTGAGGGAGATGTCGTGTATCAGATCAAAACTGCCGGCGCCGTCAAAATTCTCGTACCATCGGATGGCTTTATCTCCGCCAGAGGCAGAAAGCACATCCTGATCGCCGTCCCCATCAATATCAGCAGCAAACACATCGCGGGCGCCGGCGGCATTGAGAGAGATGACGCGTTGTTGGCCAATGCGCCCATCGTTATTGGGGTACCAGGCAATCTTACTATCATTGTAAGAAGCAGAAAGTACATCTTTGTCCCCATCGCCGTCAATATCTGCCCCAAAGACAGCCTGTGCGCTTTGCGTCTCTGCAAAACCGCCGATAAAGTTCACCGAGCCAAACTGCACCCGCCCTTTGCCGGCGAAGCTTTCGTACCAGGCTATTCTGTTTCCAAAAGTAGAAGCCGTTAGAATGTCCAGGTCTTCATCGCCATCAATATTTGCTGCAACAACGGCTACCGCGCCATTTTCCAGATTGGTAATAATTCGTTGGCCGCCAAAGTTTCCAAGACCATTCGTGTTTTCATACCAGGCAAGCGTAGAATCGTTGATCGAGGCAGAAATGACGTCCAGGTCTCCATCCAGATCAATATCGGCTGCGTATACTGCCTGCGCAAAATCAGCTTGCGTGGAAATGATTTGTTCTCCGCCAAACGCCCCCAAGCCATCTGTATTTTCATACCAGGCAATTTTATCATCTCTGGATGATGCAGATAGCAAATCCAGATCTGCATCCCCATCCAAATCCACTGCCTGCACATCGCGCACTGCATCAGCGTTCAAACTAACGACAATTTCGCTGCTGAACGTGCCGGCGCCGTCTATATTTCTGTACCACGCGACTTTGTCGTCTTGCTCGGAAGTAGAAATGATATCTTGATCACCATCCCCATCCAGATCTTTTGCAATGACACGGTTGGCCCATACGGCATTTGTACTCACCACCTGCTCTGAACCAAAGTCTCCGATGCCGTTTGTATTTTCGTACCAGGCAATTTTGTTGTCATCGCGTGATGCTGACAATACATCGAGGTCACCATCCCCATCCAGGTCAGCTGTATAAACAGACTGTGCGACTAACGCATTTGTAGAGATGATACGCTGAGGCCCAAACGAACCTCCCCCCAGATTCTGATACCAGGCAATTTTGTTGTCGTCGAGTGACGCAGATACCACATCCTGATCGCCGTCACCATCGATATCTGATACGTGGAGTGCATACGCTTTGAGTGCATCTACCGAAATAATCCGTTGCGGACCAAAGTCGCCGGCGCCATTGAGGTTTTCATACCAGGCAATTTTGTTATCCAACAAAGAAGTAGACACAGCATCCTGGTCGCCATCATTATCCATGTCAGCAGCGTACACTTTCGTGGCCCCTTCTGCTTCTACACTGATAATTCTTTGTTCGCCAAATTGTGCAAAAGCCGGCCGACTAATGCCGGCGCATAGCACAACAAAAACCGCCAAACACGTGAAGTGCAATTGGGAAATGCGTATTGCGCGATGCGGCAATACATGCGGCTGAAAGGTCAAAAATCTGCTTAGCGTCAAGGAAATCCTACTCATCTACCTGTAATACAACCAGAAAACGAAAGTAGGGGGGCTTCAGTATGGGATGTGTCACCAAAGAACACATTGATACATACTCGAAACTGTGAACACCCGGCTCGGAACTTTAAGGCGCATATGTATAGCGTTTGAGGCGCATGAGATTGGAGCCTACACGCAGTTTTTTGTATTATGTTTTTCCACGTTGAACTATACGTCCAAAACCCACCCTATTGCCGGCAAACAGAATGACTAAGGCCTTTTCACGCGTAATTGGATTATTCACCCTGGTCCTGCTTTTAGCACAATGCACGCCCGACGCCCCTTTATTGACCGTTGAGAAAGGGTCTCGTATTTTTCTGGTTGGCAATAATTTGCCTTCCCGAATGATGAATTACGGGCATTTTGAAACTGAAATGCAGGTGCGGTTTCCAGACAGCTTGCTTTACATCCGCAACATGGGCGACGGAGGCAACACCCCTGGATTCCGCCCACATTCAGGACGCGATACGCCTTGGGCATTTGAAGGAGCTGAAGCTTTCCAAACCGAGATGGCTACCAAATCAGGAAGCGTAGGACATCTCGAATACCCCGATGAATGGCTCACCCGGCTCGAAGCGGACATGATCCTTGCCTTCTTCGGCCATAATGAGTCTTTTGATGGAAAGGACGGCATTGAGAACTACAAGGCCGAGCTGGAAGCCTTTATCAAACACACACTGCAGCAGAAATATAACGGTGAAACAGCCCCGCAGCTTGTGATTGTATCGCCGATTGCCTTCGAAGATATTTCAGACCTGAAGGATGTACCGAATGGCAAAAAAGAAAACGCAAATCTGGCGCTGTACACAGAGGCCATGCGTGATGTCGCTGAAAAAAACGGAGTCTCTTTTGTTGATGCCTTTAATCCATCCAAAAAATGGTATGCTTCATCAAGAGAACCCCTGACCATCGATGGATCACAACTCAACGACGCCGGCTACGCACAGTTCGCAGCGTTTCTTGCTGACGTAACCTTTGGCACTTCGGACAATCCGGCAACATCGCACCGCGATTTAATCCATGCGGCGGTTCAAGAGAAAAACTGGTTCTGGCACAACGATTTCAAAATCCCCAATGGTGTACATGTATTTGGCCGGCGCTACAATCCGCATGGGCCAGATAATTATCCGTTTGAATTGGAGAAAATCCGTGAAATGACCGCGATTAGAGATGCAGCTATTTGGGAAGCAAACAAAGGAGTCTCTTTGGATCTGGCAGCGGCTGACGCAAAGACTTCAGCACTTCCTCCAGTTGAAACCAATTATGAACCGGGCTTAAAAACCGGAAACATTGACTATTTGTACGGTGATGATGCACTGGCCAAACTAACCGTTCCGCCGGGCTACAAAATTGAACTTTTTGCATCCGAAAGAGAGTTCACTGACCTGGCAAATCCCGTTCAGTTGTCTTTTGACAATAAAGGCCGGCTTTGGGTAGCCACCATGCCTACGTATCCTCATTGGAAACCGGGCGACCCCAAACCCAATGACAAAATCATTATCCTCGAAGATACTGACGGAGACAACAAGGCAGACAAACAGACGACCTTCGCGGATGGCTTGCATATTCCCGTTGGCTTCGAGTTTGCGCCGGAAGGTGTGTATGTCTCTCAAGGGACGAACCTGAAATTATTTACCGACACTGATGGCGACGATGTAGCGGACAAGGAAGAAATCATCATGAGTGGGTTTGATGACCACGACACGCACCATGTAATCAGTGCGTTTGCCGCAGATCCTTCTGGTGCCATTTACATGGGCGAAGGTGTGTTCTTGCATACCAATGTAGAAACCTCATACGGTCCGGTACGCGCGACCAACGGCGGTTTTATTCGTTATAACCCACAACGGCATCATCTGGAAAGAGTCGCTCAGCTTGCCATTCCCAACCCGTGGGGTATTGCGTTTGATGAATGGGGACAGAATTTCTTTGCGGAAACGTCTGGCCCAGATGTTCGCTGGATGTTACCCGGCTCAGTAAAACCCCGCTATGGGAACGCCACACACAAGTCTCGCAACCTGATCGAAGATGCACATCGGGTTAGACCAACTTCAGGTCTTGAGTTTGTATCCAGCCGGCATTTTCCTGACGAAATCCAGGGAGACCTCATCATCAACAACACCATTGGCTTCCTCGGCACCAAGTTGCACAAGATGGTAGATGATGGCACTGGATTCAGCAGTACGCACAGACTTGACCTGATCACCTCGGAAGACAAAAACTTCCGCCCGGTGGACATGGAATTTGCACCGGACGGTTCGCTCTATGTTGTTGATTGGCACAACGTCTTGATTGGCCATATGCAGCACAATGCACGCGATCCATTCCGCGACCACGTACATGGCCGTATTTACCGGATTACCTATCCTTCTCGTCCGCTTGTTGAGCCCGCCAAGGTTGTTGAAGCTTCAATCGAAGAGCTCCTGGACAACCTGAAACTCCCCGAATTTAGAACGCGCTATCGTTCGCGTCGGGAATTACGTGGCAGAAATCATGAAGACGTAATGACTGGCTTGCAAACATGGGTAAGTAATCTGGACAAAAACGATCCTGCGTACGAGCATCATATGCTGGAAGCGTTGTGGGTATCGTGGTCATTAAATGACATAGACGCCAACCTGGTTACGCAGCTATTACAGGCAGAAGACTTTAGGGGGCGCGCCGCGGCAACGCGTGTGCTTCGCTACGCCGGCCATCAAATTGAGAACCAGCCGGAGCTGTTGATGCAGGCTGCTCAGGATGAGCACGGCAGGGTACGACTTGAAGCCATTGCTGCAGCATCCTGGCTCGACAAAGAAACGGGACTCGCCATTGTAGAAGCCGCCGCAACCCCTCCAGCCGGCGGTGACGAGGCAAGTCTCGCGGCCTCAAATCCGCTCGATGACTGGATTATAAATGCGCACGAAGCAGCCATTGCACATTTAAACGACCAGTCTGTAGTGGAAAGACAAAACGAAATGATCGAGACCAAGCTCACAGGTGCTGATCGAGAATCGTTTATTGCAGGGAAGAAACTCTACGAAAGAGATGGCTACTGTCAAACCTGTCATCAAGCCAACGGTGAAGGTCTTTCTGCGTCCCAATTTCCTCCACTTGCGGCAAGTCCGTGGGTCACAGGAGATGAAGATCGGCTCATCAAGCTGACAATTAAAGGCCTGATGGGACCAATGGAGTTGATGGGCAAAACCTACAGCGGCCAAGTCCCGATGACGCCATTCGGCGGGTTACTCAACGATAAAGAAATGGCTGACGTGTTGACCTACGTCCGGAATGCGTTTGGCAACGAGGCGCCTGTGGTTTCAGCAGAAAAGGTTGCGCAAGTTCGCGCTGCCATTGCAGATAAGACAGGCTTTTACACGCCGGCAGAGTTGCTTTCTGATCATCCGATGGAGTGACCTTGGTAGGAGAAGAGAGTTGAGAGAAGAGAGTTGTGCTCAGTCACCCCTCTTCTCTCAACCTTTTCATTTCAAATGCGCGTGTTTACTGGCAAAGAGGAACATGGTACCCTGATTCGTTATTAAGAGCTAACCTAAACAGTTTCTCACCATCCAGCAGAAGCGAACGAAAAAATGATTCAGGAGCAGATAATCGCCAGCATCAAAGATGCCATGCGGGCCAAAGATAAAACCCGCCTCAATGTACTTCGTGGTATCAAAACCGCTTTTGTAAACGAGCTGGTTGCTTCCAAAAGAACCCCTCAGGATACGTTAAGTGACGAAGAAGCCACCACGGTGCTGTCTCGACTGGCCAAACAGCGCAAAGAGTCTATCACACAGTTCACCAAGGGAGATCGCCCCGAACTAGCAGCGCAGGAAGCAAGCGAGTTGGTGATTCTGGAAGAGTACTTGCCAGAAATGATGTCCGCTGACGATGTGCGCAAAATAGTCGAAGAAAAGAAAACAGCCCTCGGCATCACCGACAAGTCCAAAATGGGTATGCTGATGGGTATGTTGATGAAAGAGCTCAAAGGCAAAGCAGACGGAAATGTTGTACGTCAGGCCGTTGAGGCAGCTTTGGAGGGGTAATTGGTATCACAGATATTTTATCTGTGATACGTTCCGGGTTTAGGGTTTAGGGTTTAGGGTGTTCAGAAAAAACATGTTCGTTACAATTGGAGCTTTTTGAGCAAAACTAGAAGCGCTATGATCGTCCAAAATCGGCTAATTTCGCACTTTGAAATCCAAGCGAATCCTGGGAATTTACTCTAACAGATCGATTCGGAATTTTTCTGAACACTCCTAGTTTAGGGTTCAAGGTTCAAGGTTATTTTGCCGCACCTGACAGGCTAATGTAAACATTTGTGCGTTTGCAGCTGATTTACGGCTCGAGATTTTGAACTCAAGAACCCGAAACCTTGAACTCTAAACCCGGAACTGCATTGTCTGATTTATCAGACAATGCCTACGTGTGTGCAAAGCGCTTAAAAAGACTTGCGCGTAGTTTCTCTATATGATCTCGCATAGCAGCTTCAGCCAATGCAGCATCGCCGGCAATGACAGCATCCGCAATCGCCTTATGTTCATTGGTGCAAGCGATAACCCGCTCGATGCTCGTCTTTGGGTCATTCACCATGTAGTGAACCCTGTTGCGCATCTGCAAGGCCAGTTTACTGAGCAGCTTGTTGGGACACGCCTCGCTCAAGGCCTCGTGAAATAGCGTATCCAATCGTGACCAGGATCTGCGGTCTTCCTTTTTAACCGCAACAAACATCTGGTCAATGGTCTGCGCCAGCGTCTTTTTCATGTCGTCGGTGACCGCCTTTGTAGCCAGGCGCACCAATTCAGGTTCGAGCACCAATCGCATGTGTACCACATCCAAAACTTCTTTCATGGATGGTGATGCCACACTCACCGAACGGCCGGCAATGATGTGAACCAGTCCTTCCCTTGCCAACTGCTGCAGTGCTTCACGAATGGGCGTACGGCTAATATCCATTTCTTTAGCCAACTGCACCTCGGATAGCGGTGTTGCCGGCGGAAGATCGCCTTCTGTAATGGCATCTCGTAGCCGGACATAAGCTATGTCACGCAGTAGTTTGGGCGTATCATCAGATGATTGCATGTTAACTTGAGCTTGCCAAAAAGCCTTACCCCAACCAGATAGAAGGGATATCTCGAATAAAACAAACAGGTGAAATCACCCAACAGAACCCGGCACTGCGAGTACGGAAGCTTTTTTACTTCCGCACTGCAGCGCCGGCTTTTTTTACATTACTCTATCTCTAAACTCTCTGTTCTTAATTTCAACCTTCACATTCATTAATTCCAAAATGCCTCGTGCCACATGATCTGAGTACCGGCGAAATGCTTCTTCGCCTTTTTCTGCGGTTGCACGAACCGGATTTCCAATCACACCACTTTCAATAAACTCGTGGTGATCCATCGGGAAATTGAAGTATTTGTACCCATCAAATTCCACATCAGGCATGCCGTCTTTCTTTTCAAAAGACTTCGGCAGGAATTCAGGGATGTGGCATTTTGTGTATTCGGCACGATCCATACGCACAATATTAGGATCCCATGCCAGGTCCTGAGAAGTCTCCAACTCACTGGCATGCCATCCAGGCGTTTCTTCTGGAGGGTTTTCCAGCAGGCCTTTCATCAAGCCTTCGTAGTTTTCCATGTAGGGCTTAACAAAACTGATCAACGCGCCTGTTTCGTACCGCAATTGACGGAGTACAGGATCTACCACCTTGATGTTTGAACCATGGCCGTTGATAAAAATAATGCGATTAAAACCATGATGAATCAGGCTCCGTGCTACATCATGCATGATCGCCAACAGGGTTGAGCTTCTCACGGTAATTGTGCCACGTCCTTGATTGGGCTCATGCATATGCTGAGGTGAATACCCCATCCAGATCGGAGGTGTACGCAAAACACCAATTTTCTCACAAACACGGCGCGATATTTCCATCGCGGTAATGGTATCTGTCCAAAGCGGGAGATGCGGTCCGTGCTGCTCTGTACTGGCAATAGGTACGAGGATAAGGTCTTTATGCTTCAGATATTCTTTGATATCCGTAACGGTAAGATCCGCCATCTGCCAGGAGATAAATTTACTGCGAAACTCTTCATCCCCAGTTGTTATGGGTGCTACTGGCGTTGGTGTGCGCCCGTCTAAATCATGCATGGTAAGGTTAGGTTTTGCGTTCAGAAATTCTGTAGTGAAATTACGGGTATCGTATTTACAAGAACTGGTCTACCGCCAAGTTATTAGCGTCGTCCAGGTTCTTGACAGGAAGAAGGTAACACGGGAAGAGAAGTATCATAACTTTCACGTCTTACCTTCATTCTGACCCGATTATTATAAGCGAATCAGAATGGGCATCCTCCTATTGATCATTAAGTAATGAGAGAAAACGTTCAGCCACAATGACCCCAAAAGCTGGGTCGTTAATGTGGTATTCGTGTGTTGTGATTGGGATGTCTGGTCGGGTTTTACCCATTTCAGCGCGCAGCGTATCCCGAAAAGCTTTATCTGATTCAGGATTCCAGAAAACCCCATCCGGCACACTTGGAATAGACAATCCCTGGGTAGGCACTTCAATGGTAAGTGGCCCAGTAGATGGCGAAAGCTTTTCCGTGAAAATATGCGCCAGCTGAATCATCTCATCATGTGATGTACGAACCAGCGCGTATTCAGGGTTATGATCATACACAGGCCGGCCGTGTAATTCCGGCGGAATGGATCCTGTATGAAAAACGGAGAAGTCGATACAACCGGGTACAATAACTTGTGGAATGCCAAGCTTACCGATGCGTGACAAACGGTCCGGGCCGGCGTCGTGAATACCTCCTACGAGCGGATCGTACACCTCATTGGTGGTATAATCTATTACACCAATGAACTGGCCGGTCTCAGCAAGGTCCTCCATCGCTGAACCACCCACACCATTTGAATGGAAGATTACCGCTTCGATATCTTCCTTCGCAAGCCGCTCTTTAAGCGCCATAACTGCCTTGGTGGTATTGCCCAGCATGGTAACGGCAACATAACGCTGCTCGTCTTTAGAAGAATCCAATATATGGCCATGATCAGTTAAGCCTTTCATGGCGGCAGCGGCATTGTCAAAAATAGTACACGCAATTGGGTTCAGGCCAAGAATATCTACAACAGAATGCACAACCATGATGTCACTGGTACCAACCAGCGGGTCGAAATAATGCTTACCCGAAGCGATCGGTGAAAGTAGCACCTTAGGCACACCGAGCGGCAGAACCATCATACAGGCAGCGCTCATTACCGCACCTTCTGCCCCTCCCATTCCCATAATGCCATCGAGCCGGCCTTCTTTGTACAACGTCTGTACTAATTTAATCAGCGCATCCCGCATGCCTTCAATGGCTTTCCCTCTGGTGCCGGCGGTCTGCAATGCCTCGATCGTTGTTCCGCCATAGGTAGCTGCCTCGGCGTGGTCTATATCAGGTACGATGTCCAGCGGTTCACCGAGAATACCGGCGTCTACTACGGTTGTCGTCATTCCAAGATCGTGCAATCGATCCCGCAAATAGGCATATTCCGGACCCTTCGTATCCAGGGTCCCAACGAGAACAATGTTTTTAGGCATGGGACATCATAAAATTGTTCAGCTATACATAAATGGTCAAGGGTACAAAATGGTCATCGATACAAAAGCATGAGACTAATATTGCATTATATTGCCTGGGCTTTAGGCCAGCCGATCTGCAAGCAGCTCAAACAATCCTTTTGCCGGCATCCCCTTCGCCGATGCATTACTCAGTTGATGCAGCGTGGCTGGATCTTCGGTAATCACACCTTGCGCACCCGTTTCACGGGCATCGTCAACACGCGCGTTGGTCAATTTCTCCGAAATGGTAGGATTGACAAATTGCAGGGCTCCGTCGCCACAGGGAAAGGCACGATCTTTTCGCCAGAATAACTCAAGAGGCGCTGTTGGAAGTACTGCTTCCAACAACCTGCGCGGTGCTTCTACCCGATCCAAAACCCGGATCGTATGCGTTGGATCAACATAGGCATGTGGAAGTCCCATCTCAATACGCTGGAATTTCAATTTGCCGGCAGTAAGTTTTTCATCCAGGAAGGGGACAACATCAACCAGCTCTACATTATCTGGCCACTTGAGCCCCAACCGATTCTCGTACAAATCTGTAAAGGTGTAGACATCGCCTGGGGAAAGCACAAACACACGTTTTGCACCGCTTGCCGCGATTTCAGCAAGATTTTTCTCAGCGAGCGACTTCGCAAGATCAGCATATCCCAACGAACTGGCAAGGTAGCCATTGTTTCGTCCAGATCCGATCAGCAAGGGCGAAACACCCGCAGCATCGAGTAATTTCAACGCCGCGGAGAGGCTCTCAGGAGACAGATAAACGGCTGCATCCCCAACGAACAATACATCATCAGATGTACCCTCAGAAGGAGCCGGCGCCTTTTTCTCGTACAGGTTTTCCCACTGTTCAAACTGTGTTTTCAGCTCTTGTATTGAGGTAGAGACCAGGTCTCCCTCAACCAGCTGTGCACGTACGCCGGCAATGGTATCCGGCAAACGTTGATCGGTAACACAATGTGATTTACAGAGGCCGCAATCTGCGCAGCCGTACATGGTATCAACCGTCGACTTATTCCATTCGATCAGTCCCCTTTTCTCAGAGGCTACAATCTGTCCCCAGCCGTGAGGTGTCAAGCTTTCAAGGTGGGTAACGTGACCTACGGGGCACATGTGGCGACACATTAAGCAGTGCCGGCAATTTTCAGTCGTATCTATCATCTCAGTTTCGAATGTCGAGTTTCGAATGTAGAATGCCGATGTCGGGTTTACCCCAATTCGGCACCCGACATTCGACACTCTTAACTTGTTAAATCCCGAATCCTACTTTGCCGGGGTTCATAATTCCGTTTGGATCGATGGTCTTTTTCAATGACTCGAGGAAAGGCCATGCATCTCCATATTGCCGGCGCATAAATCGAGAAAGCTTCAGCCCAACACCATGGTGCTCGTTGATCATACCGCCATTTTCCAAGGCCGCTGTCACCGCTGTATTCCAAACGCGATTATGCAGCCTTAATGCATCCTGTGCATCTTCAGGCGGGTTTTCAATGATAAATCGTGCATACACCATTGTGCCCCAATGAAACCAGTGAGACAAGTGGCCGATGTAGGTAACATCCCAATCTGCGTACGTCTCCTCCACTGCTTTTTTCTGCGCCCAATACACTTTTTCCATTTTGTCATAGGTGGTCACCGTTTCGGTGGTCCCGTACATCCAGGGCATTTTCAGATTCTTTGGTGGATAGTAAAAATCATATCGATGCTCCCACCACTTCTCACCAGGCTCCCGACCGAGGTCTTTTGCACCCAGGCCATATATTATTTCCAGGGCCTTCTCTTCCTGCAGTGCCGCGATATCAGGGTCTCCATCAAACCCGATCACCATATAAGCGCCTTCATATTCATAACCAAGAATATTCTTTACGCGCATACGGGTAGAATTTGGATCGTACAGACGAATCACAAATGGATCCAGTCGCTTTGTCATGATTTGCCGGCCGGCTTCGATCGCCTTGGAGAAATCATCAAACAAAACAGCACGCAGTAGTCTCGATTGAGGGATGTAATCGACCTGCATGGTCGCTTCTGTGATAAATCCGAATACTCCTTCAGAACCGAGAAACAGCCCCATAAAATTAGGACCTGAAGCATGATTGGGAACAGGCAATGTCCGAATCACCTTTCCGCTTGGAAGCACCACTTCCATGTTCATCACGAGGTCTTCTGCTTTGCCATATTTGGTACTCATGGTACCCGTTCCACGCGGTGCGAGGTAACCACCGAGCGTGGCGCAATTTGCTGAAGCTGGATAATGCGGGAGGGTAAGTCCACGTTCGTTGAGGGCCCACTCGAGCTGGGCTCCATTAATGCCGGCCTGCGCAGTAACTGTAAGCGATTCTTCATCTATATTGATGATTTTGTTCATTCGCTTGACGTCAACAATGATACCGCCATAAATTGGTAGCGCGCCACCTTGGGTGCCCGATCCGCCGCCCCAGGGTATAACAGGCAATTTGTATTTATTGGCGATGATCATGATCTCTGAAATTTCTTCCACAGATCCAGGGTGTACGATGTAGTCTGGCGGACGCAGCATTTCACCACGATCCATCCACATTTGAGGCATCCATGACCAGTCTACTGAATAAACCAGCTTTTCCGCCTCGCCAGTGGTTATGTAATCCGTGCCCACTACTTCTTCAAGCTCGCTGCGGATCATCTCCTGCTGAAATCGACTGGGTAGCATAAGTTGGAGGAAGTTTTGTTGATGTATTTACATTGTATACTGGCAGTATACCGTAATCAATTCAATGTGGCAAGTATCTTTTGTAAATAAAGTATTATGTTGCCACCTGCCACTGAATACAAGGATAAAAAGAGGGTAAGTTTTGAGTGGCTAGTGGTTGGTTTCTAGTGCTTAGTTCGTAATGCCAAAGAGGAAAGAATACAACTCCCGTAATCTAATCAAGTGAAGACTGAACCGAAACATAACGATGAATATAATCCATACTGGTTCGCCGCCGGCATTGGTGTATTCGTGGCTGCCTTCTTACTGGTCTTCAGACCTTTCGGACTCATCTGGCAGGGATGGCTCGATCCCGTTTTTTGGCTGATTCTCGGCCTAGCCCCCTTTAACGCAGCCTTGGTTTTAACACTCGACGTGTTGTTTGAACGCCTGGCAAAACATTTACCCTTGCTGAACAATCCGTCTGTAGGCCTCCTCACAACCGTATGTATTGTTGTAGCAGGAAACGTGTTCTACCAGATTGCTCTACAAGATGAATTTCAGTGGGCGAGTATACTCACGGTAACGTGGCGCGTATTCCTGATCGCACTTTTCCCCACATTATTTGTTTTGCTCTTTTATCACCGCCGCCGCACAACTAAAACGGAAGAAAACCCAGATCCCATTTTCAGATTTCAAGACGAGAATGATCGTGAATCGTTTTCGGTAGCAGCCAATGATCTCTTGTTCATATCAGCCGACCGCAATTACATTCTGATTCATACAAGATTGGAAGAAAAACCCCATCTCCTGCGATCTTCACTTAAAACTATAGAAGCGCAGTTGGTTGGATCAACTGTAAT
The DNA here is from genome assembly GCA_045106435.1 of Rhodothermales bacterium. Taxonomy (GTDB): domain Bacteria; phylum Bacteroidota; class Rhodothermia; order Rhodothermales; family JAHQVL01; genus JBCCIM01. The sequence continues at coordinate 2,079 of JBGCEN010000386.1, read as the reverse complement.
CCGCTGCCATCGGTCTTACATGGTAAACCTCAGACAGGTGGTCCACCGCCGGCGTTTATCCCGCAGTCTACAACTTTCCCTAAAGAATTCAACCTCTATAGTCCCCGTATCAGCATCATACATAGAAGAAGTAGAAAGAAGGCTGGGGTAATTTTTTAAAGTTTTCAGTTGGCAGTTTTCAGTTGGCAGTAAAACATAAGGACTTTCAGACCTATAGACTTTCAGACCCACAGACTTTCAGACCCACAGACTTTCAAACCCACAGACTTTCAAACCCACAGACTCCCCAAAACTGCATTTCATCCCGGCAGGCTGTTTTCCATCCCAAACCTGCTTAATCGGCGCAACCAACCGTTTTTGAGATACATATGGGCTTAGCACATGTTGTTATTCATTTGCAAAGAAAGTCCTATGCCTGTTACAATTCCTCAGATCCTGCTAACCCTCCATATTGCCGCCGGCGTACTAAGTCTCGTTCTTTTCTGGATACCCCTTATCACAAAAAAAGGACGGTCGTTGCACAGAAAGTTTGGTATCGCCTACGTTTATATGATGTATACGGTACTGATCACCTCGATCATACTGAGCGTGATCAGGTTTTCGGCTGGCAGCTATGGAGCCGGCCTCGCGTTGCTCTTCCTGGGCATTTTGACAGCAGTGCCCCTGTTGAGCGGCATGCAGATTCTGAATGCTAAAAAACCCTCACCCGAATACCGAAAACTCAGGCTCTTTCTGGCCAGTTTGTTATTGGCAATAAGCATTGTACTCTTCGCCGGCTGGCAGATACTCGACAACGGGTTATTACTCGGCTTCGCGATTATCGGTCTTCTGGGAAGCTTCGCCGATTTCCGCCGATTTACCCGACCAACGGGCTCAGGTAAAACATGGCTACGGGAGCACTATGAAGGCATGTTATTCAGTGGCGCAGCTGCCTATACCGCTTTTTTCGCCTTCGGAGGGCGCACCATACTGGGGGATATTCTTACCGGCTGGTGGACCCTCATCCCGTGGCTTCTGCCTTCACTCCTGACAATCGCATTACTTCCGCTTGTGCATCGGAGATTTAAACAAGCCAAAAAGGTCGCTGTCGGGTAAGCCCGAGACTCGCAATAACTGCTGGGTATTCGAAATACTGCACAATCGAGCAACTGCTGCATGTATCTTGAAATCTTGCATAACTGCTTCCTGGAATTCTTTAATATTTTTGAACGAGGCATAGCGCATGCCACATGGTAGCGAGGATATTACAGACCAATGCCAACAGTATGGCATATGCGGGTTCAAAAATAATTTGCTACAGTTTTGAGGCAGACGATCATGCCAGAGACATTGCGTTGAATATCCACAAAGGCTCAAGTATTAAAGCCGGCTACATGGCCTCTTTTACACGTTGGTGGTCAATATTCCACCGCCTCTTCATTTCCTTGATGAGTGGTTCATCTTCCATGCGCAACATACTCAAGAGCATATGTTCGCTTCTAACGGGACGATCTGCTGGACGAGAATCCGTCTGAAGTACCTCGAAGAGCTCTTCCTCACCTAGATCATAGGCTTCCATGAGGGTACACTTTATCACCTTTTCCGCCAGTCTGGTCATTGGAATACTCCCATCCTTTCTTTGATCAGAAGGAATAAGTTCTTTTTCAATTGATTCCGCTAACACATCTAAATCACAACCAAGATCAAGGAGTAACTGTCGGGCTGTGCTTTCTTCAACCAGCGTAAGCGCCAACATAACCATATCAAGGTCTATTTGATACTGCTCAAGTTGAATTGCCATGTCTCGACTCTTATAGATAATCGCATTGATATCATCGGCAAAAGACTGCTTCATAAAGGGGCCTTCGTTCAATTTAGCCTATTTTTGCGCGAAACTACCCTATTCCTTACCCCTCGCTTCGATTTTGAGTTTCGCCGCATTTAGTGCAGGAAGAATTCTCTTTATTAGTTTTGAGTATGTAGACAAGCTAGCTCTGAAGACTTAACAGATCGCGATCTTGGGCCTGTCAAAAAGCCTGTTCTCAAATTGGTTGAGGATCTCTCGAAATACCAAGAATCAGTTCAAGGAAGTACCTGGGA
>JBGCEN010000385.1:0-3984 GCA_045106435.1 Rhodothermales bacterium | reverse complement strand
GCGCGTTTGCTCATGCCGGTGGCGATGAGCGACGGACACACGGCGTTTGCGCGAATCTGATGGGTGGCGTAGTAACTGGCGATAGAGCGGGTCAGGCTAATCACCGCTCCTTTGCTTGTTGCGTACGCGTGGGTGCCAAAGTCTTCGTCTCCACCTACCATACCGAGCACGGAAGCAAGATTCACGATGGATCCGCCGCCGTTTTTGAGCATGTTGTCGACGAGGTATTTTGAGCAGAAGAAAATACTCTTCAGGTTCACATCCATCGTCCAGTCCCAGCCGGCTTCAGTGCATTCATGCACCGGCCCATCACCGTGTCGCCGGCCACTGGCGCCTACCACGTTAAAGGCGACATCGATTTTGCCGTAGGTCTCAAGGATATCCGAGAAGGTCTGCTTGACCGCTTCATGATTGGTCAAATCCGTTTGCCAACTTTTGGCTTCTCCGCCGGCTTCCTGAATTTGAGCAATCGTTTCCCGGGCTGATTCACCATTGATGTCAACACCAGCAACCCGCGCACCCTCCTGTGCAAACAGCAGAGCAGACGCGCGTCCGATGCCACTACCTATACCGGTGACAAAGGCCACTTTGTTCTGAAGAGAGAATGTTGGCATACCAACTCGTTCTAGCTATGTAGATGAAAAAAACAAACCCGAAACCTTGAACCCTAAACCAGCCACAGAAATATCTGTGGCCCCCCTATCCGAATACTTTTCGCATGCGCCGGCGATAATCGTCGTAGCAAACGTCAAAGCGTTTTTTCGACGCTTCTCCACCGATAAAGAACCCGCTGGATAACACAATAGGCGGCTTACCCATACGCGTGAGTTTATCGGCAATGAGGCACTTCAGCGCATTTACGATGGCTGCGCCGCCAATGGTAGAGCCGGGGCCCACTGGATCTTCCAACCCTTCAATCTCGACCATCGCATCGCCACCAGGAGTGCCGTTGTCCAGGACAACATCAGCTACATCGGTCAGTTTTTTACCCGAACTGTGCTTTGCCTCAGAGTACTCGCAATGGTCTTTGGACACAACGCAGATAACGGGAAGCCCCAATTTCTTTGCTTCAATGGCCACTTCAACAACTACTTCATTCACGCCACTGTTGGAGAAAATGATGAAGCTGTCTCTGTTGTCAAATACAAAATTGCGCAGAATGATTTTTCCAAATCCTTCAACGTGCTCCAGGTACATCGCCTGCCGTTGACCATTCGAACCAACAACCTGGTTGTGAAAGGTGAGCGACAACTCAACCATCGGGTGAAACCCGGGAAAGCTGCCGTGCCGGGGAAACATCTCTTCAATCGGGATACGGGAATGGCCGGATCCGAATAAGTGTACCAGGCCTTCTGTGCCAATGGAATTGGCGCAAATTGTTGCTGCTTCTTCAAGCGCGTCGATCTGTGTGTCCTGGATCCGCGTAATGATTTTTGCGGCCTGGTTCAGGTATTCAACTGCTGGGTTCAATGTGTCTCTGGTTTTATGATTAAAAGGAGCCGGCTTATTTCTTAACTGGTTTCAACTGGTGAGATATCGCGTACTGGTATTTATCTGCCCGGTAGTAACTTTCAGCATATTCGAGGACCTTTCCTTCGTTGGATATGGCCGTCGTTGAAACAGCCAGAACAGGCGCGTCTTTTTCGATGTCCAAATGCTCAGCCACAAGCTTATCTGCCAATTGTGCTGATAACGAATAATGTAATTCCTTGATATAAAGCTTGTAGTGTTCTGACAGTACTTGATACAGCGATTCTTTTTCAAAATCGTGCTTGATCAGGTCTGCGCATTCGGTGGTAATGATGGTTGAATATTGCAGGCACACCGGCTCGTCGTCTGCAAATCTCAATCGGCTCAGGTTCAAGCAAGGGCTGCCGGCGTATCGCTCCAGTGCAGGCAGTGGCGAATCGCCTATGACGCCTGCCGATATATCCAAAATTTTTGATCTGGTTGTATAGCCCTGCGTCTCCATTTCAGTGGTGAAACTGCGAGCAACCGAGAGCATCGTCAGGTTCGTGCGGTGTTTTACAATGGTCCCGCGGCCGGCGCCTCTCGAAATCAGATCATCTGCCTCGATGCGTGATAGTGCCTGCCGTATGGTGTGTCGGCTTACCTGATAGGCTTTTGACAGCTCGTGCTCGGGGGGCACCGCAGCGCCGGCTTTCAACTTCTCCTCATATATCAGCCGCCGCAAGTCGTTTTCCACCTGGAAATACAGGGGAATCGGACTGCCGGGGTTTACTGGTTTTATTTCCAGATTTTCGTCGGACAATGGCTTTCGGAGGGCGTTTATTCTAATTGTCCAAATGTACGTACATTTAAAATTGTAGTTCCTCGTACCTGTGCATAACGTGGTCACTTTTCAATTTTCGTGCTCGTGCTGTGCACAAGTTTTTGCGCTAAACATCTCTATTTCTCTCAAAAGTGAAATGGGCATCCAATTTGACTAAGCGACCTTGCAGGGTAGCGGTCGAACGTCACCATGCCCACATTGCCCTTCGTTCAAAACCTTATTCAGATAGTCGAAATTGAGATGAAACCAATGCATCGATTGACACAATTGCCCACCCGGTTCAGAACGTTTTTTTTGATAGCCGCAGCGTTATTGTTCTGCGTGTGTTTTCAACAAACAGCAGTCCAGGCTCAGGGCGTTGGCGTTGTGAGCGGGGCGCATGGGCACTATTTACATGTGGATGCAAATAATGTACTGGTGAACGTCGAAGACCAGGTGGCCGTCGTTACTTCTACACAACTATTTGAAAACACATCGGCGGATTCCATTCGGTTTACCTTCGCCTTCCCGCTGGCAGAAGACGCCAGTCCGATCGGGATTCGGTGGTTCATTGATAATGTTTGGTATCGGGGCATCATAGAAGCGGTACGGCCAGATACAACATTGCCCGGTGGCGGTGGTGACGGCGGAGGAGATCCGTCAGGACTGAGGCAATATCTGGGGGAAACGCCATTTTATTTTGATATAGAGCATCAGCTTGCGGCGAATGCCAGTGTGATTGTTGAACTGCAGTATGTTCAGCTATTGCCGTATGCCTTTGGGAATGTAGATTTTGAATTCCCCAATACATACGCACCGATTCAAGCCGGCCCGATTACTGAACAATCTTTTCAGTTTGATCTGTCATCGCAGCGAAGCATCGACAACATAACCATGCTGAGCCATCCTGGATTTACCACCGAAAATCTGGTAAACAAGGCAACGATGATGTTGGACAGGTCTGAACTGGATATGGATACACATTACCACGTCCGCTATACGCTGAGTCAGCAGGAGTTGGGCCTTTTTGGGTTTAGCACTTTACTGGTAGATTCACTCGTGGCTGATGAGCGGGCAGGCGGTTTCTTTACATTTGTGGTTGAGCCAGATCCAAATGACAATGAAAATGTAATCGAAAAGGTCTTTACGCTGATTATCGATAGATCGGGTAGTATGCAGGGGGATAAGATTATCCAGGCGAGAGATGCTGCCAGTTTTATTGTAAACAACCTGAATGAAGGCGATCGATTTAATATTGTAGATTTTAGTAGTTCGGCCAATAACTTCAGGCCTGAGCACGTGTTGTTTAATGAAAGCAACAAGCAGGCTGCGCTTGATTACATTAGTGGCCTGAATTCAGGTGGCGGTACAAATATAGCTGATGCCCTTACCGGGGCAATCAGTCAGTTTGAAGCTGCAGACGACAATACTGCCAACTTGATCGTATTTTTCACAGATGGTGAAGCTACAATTGGCGTTGAAGATACGCCGGGCATTTTGGCACTTGTCGAGTCAGCAGTTGCTCAGGCAGAGACCAATCCCGTACTTCATACCTTTGGTATTGGGACCAATGTTGATACGCAGTTATTAACACTGCTGGCCACAAACAATGGCGGCCAATCGGCATTTCTTGGAAATGATGAGTTGGAGAGCCGCATCACAGAATTCTATCTGGGCATTCGAAGCCCCGTACTGCTGAATACCTCCCTGTC
>JBGCEN010000384.1:0-6125 GCA_045106435.1 Rhodothermales bacterium | reverse complement strand
GCTATGACATGAAACACGCCGGCCTCAGTCCCTGGCTAAACGCTTCGATAAAAGCCCCCGCACAACGCCGCGCATTTGGCGGGATATCCCCGCACAAAAGTTTTTGCTCAACACGGTGTTAAAAGTGGATAAAGCTGTATTGCGATTATACAACGGAGCAACGCGTCACAGCAGTACTTAAGATTCAGAACAATTTTAAATGCTATTGCCCTGGGCTTGGGTAGCATTAACTTGCGCAGTTTGTACACTATTGCTACTTTCGATTTAGGTCTTGCTTACCTGCCAGGTGTTCGTTCTGGTGATTTGTCACTGTTTAAACTCCCGCCTTGCTATGTCTCTCCCCCTACAAGCGTTTATCGCTTTTGCTCCAATTTTAGTCGCGGCTGTACTTCTTGTAGGTTTTCGATGGCCGGCGAAATGGGCGATGCCTGTTGTGTACGTTATCGCAGTGTTATTGGCTTTTTTTACGTGGAACGTCGCGCCGGCGCACATCGCGGCTTCCACTATTGAAGGGCTCTTTATCACATTCAACATCCTTTTTATCATTTTTGGGGCCATCCTGCTGTTGAATACGCTCAAATACTCGGGCGGCGTTAAGGCCATTCGGGACGGATTCACGAGTATCAGCGAAGATCGGAGGGTGCAAGTTGTTATTATTGCCTGGTTGTTTGGTGCGTTTATAGAAGGTGCTGCCGGATTTGGTACGCCGGCTGCCGTTGTGGGGCCGTTGCTGGTTGCGCTCGGATTTCCTGCGATGTGTGCGGTAATGATTGGCATGATGGTGCAGAGTACACCGGTAACATTTGGTGCGGTAGGGACGCCCATCCTGGTGGGGGTGAAAGGAGGCCTCGAGAACCCGGAGCTCACGGCTCAGTTGGCTGCCGTTGGGTGGACGTTTGACGGGATGATTCAGCAAATTGCGACTTCAGCTGCGCTTTTTCATGGGATCGTGGGTACATTCATGCCTCTTTTGATGGTCATGATGATGACCCGGTTTTATGGCGAAAACAAGTCTTGGCGCGAAGGACTGTCTATTGCTCCATTTGCAATTTTTGGTGGACTGGCGTTTACCGTGCCTTACACCTTGACCGGCGCATTTCTTGGTCCTGAGTTTCCTTCTTTGCTCGGATCACTCGTCGGGCTATCAGTGCTAACTTTTGCTGCGCAGCGTGGTTTTTTGATGCCTAAGGATGTCTGGACCTTCGGGCCTCGCTCAAGCTGGGCTGATGAGTGGATGGGGAATATTGATATACGACTGGATGAGCATCAGGGGCGGCCCATGTCAGCCCGAACAGCCTGGATGCCCTATTTGATTCTTGCCGTTTTGCTTGTGGCAAGTCGATTGCCGCAGCTTCCGCTTGGTGGATGGCTTAAGGCGTTTACGATTGCCTGGCCCAGTGTGCTTGGTACCGAAATAACAGCATCTACCCAGCCTTTGTATTTACCGGGTACCATCTTGTTGGTTACTGTGCTCATTACCTTTTTCTTGCACAAAATGAAGGGCAGTCAGTTGCGCGCAGCGTTTAGTGAATCGAGCCGGCTACTGCTGGGAGCCGGCTTTGTGTTGATCTTTACTGTTCCGATGGTGCGGATTTATATCAATTCAGGCGTGAATGGTGCAGAGTTGTCTAGTATGCCTGTTGCTATGGCCGAATGGGTAGCAAGTAGCGTGGGCGCTGTGTGGCCGTTATTTGCTCCAGCGATTGGTGCTGTAGGTGCTTTTATTGCCGGCAGCAATACCGTGAGTAACTTGATGTTCAGCCTCTTTCAATACAGCGTGGCGGAGTCTCTGCTTATATCAGGTGTTGTAGTGGTCGCGCTTCAATCTGTTGGTGCCGCCGCCGGCAACATGATCGCCATACACAATGTTGTTGCTGCATCAGCAACAGTTGGACTGTTGGGCCAGGAAGGAGCAACCCTGAGAAAAACAATCATTCCAACACTTTACTATGTGTTTGCTGTAGGTTTGCTCGGCTTGATTGCTATTTATCTGTTGGGAATAACAGATCCATTGGTGGGATGAGCTTTTTGCTTAAAAGAAAGCTCCATATTCCAAATGTAAGAGAGTCTTTGGAATATGGAGCTTGTGTCTTTTGTAAGGTGCCGTTTCTCGGAATTAATAATGTACAGCCCGAGGCAGTCGCTTGGCCTGACGGATCCATTCCTCTACCTGCGATCTTGCGGCTACCTGGCGAACGAGCTTTTTGTCGCTATTGATCTCCTTCATTTTTGCGTGGAGATTTATGGCATTGCGCTGTGCCAGTTCCATGACGGTGTCAACTCCGGAAGCTTCGAGTAATTCTGCATATTCGCCACCAACCCCTTTGATGCGAATCAGATCTGCATGGTTAACAAATTTGAGCATCAATCCTTCGGAGAGTCCGCTTTTTTCAATCAGTTCTTTCCGTCCTTTTTTAGAGCCGCCTTTCTTTAGCAACATTTCTATTGATCCAACGCCGGCGTATCTGAGTTTTTCCGCCGATGTTTCGCCTATGCCTTCTATGGTGGTGAGTTTCGCCATTTGACAAATCCTGTATTTATAAATTAGAGTGGGAGTATTACAGTCAATTAGTCAAGAGCCAAATGATGTGCCATGTACGCAAATTGCGTAAAATAGGGCATTAAGATCGTATTCTGTCTGAAAATAATACAAATGCGGATTAATTCACTTGTTGCAAAATAATACACGGCTGGTGCCTAAACCGCTTTTTTAGGCCCTTTGTGCAGATATGTGGAAGAAACATTTTACCCTTAATGGCTTTGGCACTATCTTCTCGTTAGAACTCACATCGGTTGGTGGAGTGTTTGCCGGATTTTGCGTTTAACACAGTTGTTTCCAGCCATCTAACGATAAACAATCATCGAGGTAATCAGACTTACTTATGGGACTTTTTGACATGTTTAAAAAAGCCTTCGGCATGGATGTCGACGAAGGCAAAGAGCAGGAACAGATTCAGCAGCACATCGCAATGGCTTTCGGTGATAAAATCCAGGGCCTCAACATTAATTTTGCTGATGGTACTGTTACGATTTCAGGAGAAGCAGATTCTTTGGCTACAAAGCAGAAAGCTGTCCTGATGTCTGGCAATGTAAAAGGCGTAGAAGCTGTAAACGATATGCTTACAGTAGCAGAGCCTAAGCTCAGACACTATACGATCCAAAGTGGTGATTCACTTTCTAAAATTTCGAAAGAAGTTTATGGCACTTTTGATAAGTGGGAAGCTTTGTTTGCAGCAAACAAAGAAGTGATCAAAGATCCAGACTTGATCTATCCTGGCCAGATTATTCTGATTCCAGAATTATAGTATTGAGATGGGGGTACGGATGTTATGTCCATACCCCCTTTCTTTATATTTCAGGCTAAGTACACAAGCACAGTTAAGGCAATGGATCTTGTGATCCTGAATGTATGCAAGGGTCTGTCCTCAACTTGATTGGGTGATCTGTTTAAATCGCTAAGTTCAGGTATTTTTTAGACGATTGTGCTTTGCTCAGTATGACATCGCAAATTGCGTGTACTTAGGTGTGATTGCTTATCTGTTGGCCCTGTTTACATCTGCACGCAGCCGGCGAACAATCGAATCTGCTGTATAGTCGCTCAGCCTTTCGAGCGCTTCAACCATTTCTTCTTCGCTCATCTTCGACAGCTCATGGGTCGAGCGGATATTGCTGAATAGCAAGTGATCCGAAATAGGTTCGACGATGCTTACCTCCTCTTCCCACAAGGATTCACCTGTATAGTCGTCCAGTAATTGGACATGTGCATTCAGAAAAAACTCCGTCCGGCCGTCGAAAGAGGGGCCTGAATAGATGCCGTGCTTGTGAATATTAAGCAGCAGCACGAGATCTGGTGCTTCGTTTTTTTCGACGGGTGCAAAACGTAAGTACCGCTCGGAGCGGTCCAGTATTCCATTGGCCACAAGAAGCGATACATCGATGCTTTCAGCAGCTCTTTTCATGCGCCGGCGCGCCTTGGGCATTTTGGATTCTTTTACAACTGCCGTTGTCGCCCGGAAGAGGGATTCCGCAGAACCCGTGAAAACATCCAGAATGTCATCGTCTGCATTGGTAATGATTGATGGAGGCGGGGCGACGGGGGCTTCAACCGCAATGGTAGCGTCTGTAAAGTTGTATCCGCTGAGTGGATTTGTACCTGCACATCCAGACGAAAGAAGCGCGTAAGCAAAAACGATGAGGAGAATTAAGAACGTGGGAGCGGGGCGGCGTTGGTTGTCTAGAATAGAAGACTTGTTGATTAGCATAACAGTCACCTTTGGGCCTTAAACTAAGATTAACAGGTTGTTTTTGTGATTTCCTGTTAGTAGTTCAAAGGCTATTCCGGACTTGTGTTATCCATTTCATGAACAAGTTGACCCTGCCGAATACAATTTGCCCAGAGAGGGCTGCCATATTTATCTCCCCAGCTTGCCCTCTCCGCGTCAAATACTCAAATGCTCAACCTTCGATTGGCCGTCGAGAGACCTACTACCGGACCTATGCTGTGAATGAGGCCCGGTAGCATATCCCATTTTATTCACCCAGAGGCCCCACGGTGCCAGAGCCTACAATGGTTGTTTCCACTGTCGGGTTGCCAAGATACCTGACGGAGCCGCTGCCTACGATTAAAGCGGTTAACTCCTCGGATACATTTACATTGGCAGATCCACTGCCGGCTATTTCAATCTCTGCTTTACTGCTGATCAGTTCGCGGGCTTCAATATCACCAGAGCCGGCCAGCATAATGTTTTGCTCATCAACGGTGCCTGCAAGTAGCATGTCGCCGGATCCAGCCAGTGAAATATCTAGCAAGACAGCGGTTAGCTGGTTAATCTCAATGTCTCCACTGCCGGCCAGGGTTACTTCCAGTTGTGTCGTTGCCAGGGTGTCAATTTGCACGAGCCCGTCGCCGGCGAAATTCAATTCGTTGATAGATTTTACTGTAAGCAGAATTGAAATTGGACGGGTTGGCTCTAGGTTAACGTCTTCTTCTGTTTCTATGTGGAGCAAACCATCATCATCAACAAATATTTCTATATACGGGAAGAGGTTTGCTTGTGCAGAGAGTTCAAGAGATTCCTCGATCCCCTGGGAAATAACAAGGCTGCCTGGAAGTACAGTGGAAATTTTTGAAAAGTCGGACACATCGATGGTCCGCGTTTCCAGGAGTCCTGATCCCTGTATTTTATCGATATTGTCCGGGTCTGCTGTTATTATGCAGCCATTCAGTACAAGGCTGGTGAGGATTAAAGATAAAATGAAGGCTACGTGCTGCGAAATCGTATAGGACGACGGCATCTTGGATCGTGCTGTTCTCATGGTACGTGCTGCGGTTAAGTAAGAATCAACCAGAAAGGAAGTCTTTCAGGTAAAAAGTACGGATGTGTGCCGATGACGAAAGAGCTACGGATGAGAACAGTCGAAAGTTACTGGGGTTGGTTCCGGGTTTAATGTGCAGGGTTCAAAGTTATAAGACGAAATGGAAGTTTTTTGCCGTCTTCTACCAGGATTAATCGTTTCATTTATGCCGCCGGGTACTTGTATTCTCCTCCCTGTTATGGAAAATCCCGGGCCACTAACGCAGGCTCAGATATCGATAAGGAGAGGTTGGGTTGGAGAGTGTAAATAGGGCTTGTGCTGCACGGACCCGTACGGAAAGAGCGGGGTCATCAAGCAAGGCAATAAGCCGGTCGGTGTGGTCGATGTGCCACGCTTCAGCCATGGCAAAGGCAGCGCGTGAGCGAATGGTGGGGTCGGTGTGTTTCAGGAAGCCAATGAGCTCTTTTCTGGCAGCTTCGGTACCAAAAATGGCCAGTGCCCTTACAAAGTAAAGGCTTTCAAAATCGCTGTTGGCGAGGTCCTTTTTGTCGATGAGAGTTGGTATATCAATATCCCTGTCGCCAATAAGCGGAATCACATCAGCAGCGATATATCTTGCAGCCGGGTCATCGCTGCTGAGGGCTTCACGTATGATGGACTTCATGTTGGCGCGATCCGTGAGCGTTAGCGTTGCGGCCGCAAAAACGCGGAGGCGGTTGTTATGTATTGGATCCGTGGACTGTTCTAATATTGTTGGATCGCCAAGGGTAGCAGTTCTGAACATGGCCTCCGCGGCAAGAATGCGGGCT
>JBGCEN010000383.1:0-7254 GCA_045106435.1 Rhodothermales bacterium | reverse complement strand
CACAGGGTTGGGGTCGCTAATCGCTGCCTGAAGTAATCCTTTAGCGTCACGGGGATTAGAGGGAATAACCACCTTCAGGCCTGGCACATGGCAAAACCAAGCCTCCATAGACTGTGAATGAAACGGGCCGGCGCCAATGTGGCCGCCAAAAGGGGCTCTGATTGTCACAGGTACAGGTGCTCCCCAGCGATAATGCGTTGTGGCAAGGTTGTTTACAATCTGGTTGAATCCGCATGAAATAAAGTCAGCATACTGGATCTCAACGATAGGCGTATGCCCGTTTAACGCCATGCCCAAAGAGGCTCCCAAAATTCCGCTTTCAATGATCGGGGTATTCCTCACACGTTCCCGTCCGAACTGCTCCACAAACCCTTGTGTCACCTTAAATACACCGCCATACTCAGCAATATCCTGGCCCATAATCACAGTGCGATCATTGGCTTCCATGGCTTGTCTTAAGCCTTCCTGAATGGCGTCAACAAACCGAAGTTCTTTCGATTCTGGGTGCTCAGCCGAGGGGGCGTGTCCATTTGTCTTCGCGTGTCCGTTGGTTTTAACGGCAGCAGCCGGCGCGAAAACATCCGCTTTCTCCTTGGCCAGCGTACTTTCCACAAACGGCTGCTTCAAGGCAAATTCAGCGATTTCCTCGATGTGTGCACGCGTTTCTTCTTTGAGAGCATCCAACTCTTTATCGGTAAAGAGCTTTTTGCGCAGCAGCTTTCGCTCCAGTTTCAACACCGGGTCCTTCTTCGACCATTCCTCGAAGAGCTCCTCAGGTACATATTTAGTCCCAGACGCTTCTTCATGCCCGCGCATTCTGAAGGTTTTCATTTCCAGTAACGTAGGTCCTTCACCAGCACGGGCGCGTGCCGCAGCTTCCTGTACTGCTTTGATAACGGCCAGTACATCGTTTCCATCAACTTGTTTGCCCACCATCCCATAACCAGGTGCCGCCGCTGCGAAGCTCTTGCCTACAAATGCCTCACTCGTCGGTGTAGACAACCCATATTGATTGTTTTCAATGACAAAAATAGCCGGCAAATTCCATGCAGCAGCCAGATTTAAGGCCTCATGAAAATCACCTTCCCGGGTTGCCCCTTCTCCTACCAATGCCAGCGCCACCTGATCTTTGTTGTCCAGCGTTGCAGATAAACCCAATCCGCAAGCAACAGGCAACATGGCTGCCAGATGGGAAATCATCCCCACGATATGTTTTTCAGGCAAACCAAAATGGAATGTTCGATCGCGCCCTTTTGTATACCCGCCACTGCGCCCCATAAGCTGACAGAAAAGTCGTTCGAGCGGTACACCTCTTGTTGTCCAGATACCAAGATTACGGTGCATGGGCAGCAAAAAATCATCCTCCCTAAGCCCCAGGACACACCCAACTGAAATGGCCTCTTGCCCGTATCCACTGAACCATTTCGAAAGCCGGCTCTGCCTGATAAGCCGCAGCATCTTCTCTTCGATGGTCCGGGGTAAAATTAAAGATCTGTATACTTCTTTTAGATCGATGGGCGCTTCAACTTCGTTTAACACTTTCGCCATGCCTTATGCCTACGATGCTCTTTTAATGCCCTCTTCCCAGAATGGCTATTTTGATCGTCAAAAACAGAATTTTCAAATCCATACGCAAACTCATGTTGGCAATATAGAAAAGGTCATATTTAACCTTTTGCCGTACGTCATCAAGGTTTGCATCATAATGCCAGGTCACTTGCGCCCATCCGGTAATACCCGGCTTGACGCGGCTCCTGCGTGTGTACAAAGGGATCTCTTCAGCCAGTTTTTCTACAAAAAACGGACGTTCCGGACGCGGCCCAACCAGGCTCATCTCTCCTTTTAACACGTTCCAAAATTGCGGAATCTCATCAACTCTTGTTTTGCGCATCCACCGGCCAATACTGGAGTAGCGCGGATCATTCTCTGTTGCCCAGACAGGCCCCGTTTCTGCCTCAGCATCCTGACGCATGGTACGAAACTTGAGCATGGTGAACACCCGTCCCTGATACCCTACGCGCTGTTGCTTGTAGATGGCCGGCCCGGGCGATGAAACGCGCGTCAATAAACCAATGATTAGCCAAAAAGGCAAGCCAGCTGCTAAAACTATCGCAGAAACAACGATATCAATTAATCGCTTCGTACTTTCCTGCCACGCCGGCATAGGCTCCGGCAATACCTCAACCAGCGGTAATCCGTAGATGTGCTCAGTCCGTGCCATACCACCGATCACCGAATAAAAATCAGGGACAAGCTTCAGGGAAACGGACTTCCCATCGCATAACCGAAGTATTTCTAACAACTCCGTGTGTTGTTCGGGCCCAAGCGCGATGAGCACGTCCTGCACATCCAGCAAATCAATGAGTTCGGGTAATGTAGACATGTCGGCAAGTTCGCCGTTCGGCAGCATCTGGACGTCGTAATTTGATCCATCACCGCCTATATCTTGGAGTCTGTTTTCGACAGTGTTTTCACCTGCGTGGTCTCCTGCCAGAACGTGCTGTGCGGCAGGCTGCGACTGACTGATGCGTAGTGTACCTACCACGTTTAAACCCGCAGCGGGATACTTTGCTACATCCTGATGCAATTTCTCCACACGGTCGCTCCAGCCAACAATAAGGGCCTTGTGCGTTCCATAACCGCGTAAAATCAAGGCTTTCTGCACTGTGCGCACAAAAAACCGAACCATGGCCAACGCCCCGTACACTACGGCACTATAAAAGAAAACCTCAGAACGCGTTGTGCTTGTTTGGAGTGTTTCAATAAAAATAGCAAAGATGAGCACAAGAATGCCGGCGGCTACGACTTTGAGCAAGGATATCAGTTCATCAAATCGACTCGACGCATACCGTTCGCGATACATGCCAAAGAAGACAAATATCGTCAACCAGTACATCCCCAGCCCCATAATCATGAGCTGTACTTCGGGGTATATATCAGGCTGCTCAAACCAGATCCATTCAAATCTGGCCAGGTAATACAGATAGGAAGCTGCACAAACTGCAATGACATCTGCAATGAGTAAAGCGATAAGTTCAGCTTTTCGCGTCACGGACTATCGACGGCTAATGAATTCTACATACAGAACACACCAATAAAGCCCACAGAAGATGTTATCATCTCCTGATGTAGTACTTTTTTCAATTGGTGTTCGTAGCGATCTGCGTATAGAGAGTTGCGCGCTATGGGTGGGAGTTTGTTTGGAAACAGAATAACGTAACATTTCTTAAATGACCACTACACGAAAAAGTTTATTTTCAGAAGAAGAGCGGTTTCATTTATCGCAAGATTAATTCTTGCCAGGGAAGGAATTGACGGGAAGCAGGTGAGACGCGAAGATAAAAATCGTATTATCCTCCTTTCTACCATTCCCCCTTCAATTTATATTTAACACAATCAACCAGGCAAAGAACCTGGCTTTTCACCAAACTGGCCTAAAAAGTACTCTGATCACTTTTGCTCCCTAATCCATCCATTCCATTGATACACGACAAATCAACTACATCGCTTAATTTCTTTAGCCGATACGAATCAATAATCGATGATTGGGACGCTTTTGAAGCGTATTCACAAAAACCATTGCCGGCGACCATCTGGACAAATACACTTAAAACCACATCGTCCAGGCTCGCCACCAAAATCCCCCTCAAACCACTTGAATGGTATCCGGGTGCATTTCTCTTTCCCAAAGACTTAAAGCCGGCAACCCTCCTGCCTTATGTAGCCGGCCATTATCAGATTCAGGAAGAAGCAGCCCTATTGCCGATACATCTCATGAATCCACAGCCGGGCGAGACCATTCTGGACATGTGTGCTGCTCCTGGAAATAAAACGGTGCAGATGGCCGTCGCCATGCAATCAACTGGTGTGGTAGTTGCCAATGACAGGAGCCGTGCGCGCCTGAGCATACTCCGACGGTCCGTCAGCCGGCTTGGCCTTACCAACGTTGCCATGACCGTCTATGACGCCACCTCGCTGCAGGGAGAGCCGGAGAGCTATGACAAGATCCTGGCGGATGTCCCTTGCTCAGGCGAAGGGACTGTACGCCGGCATAAAAAGAAGACGCAGTTTATTTCGACCAGAAGAAGAGATCACATTCAGAATATCCAGCTCGCGATTCTGAACAAGGCCGTATCATTATGCAAGACCGGCGGTCGGATTGTGTATTCTACGTGTACCTTTGCCCCTGAGGAAAATGAAGCGGTGCTCAATAAGATGCTGCTGCAACACGAAGGAAGGGTTTCTGTAATCCCCGCTCATGTGCAAGGATTCAAAACAATGCCGGGACTGACTTCATGGGAAGGAGAAACATTTGAAGAAGAAATCTCCCATGCGCATCGTGTGTGGCCTCATCATAACGATACGGGTGGGTTCTTTGTGGCCGTGATTGAAAAAAATGCCACCACCAAAGCACCTTCCAGAAAGATCGTCGCATCTCCTCTTGAAGTCTTGCCATCTGATGGTATTTCCCGGGTATTTTGTGATCGATTCGGCTTAAGCAAGGAGGTTTTTGAGCAATTTTCGCTGCAGCAGTATGGCAAATTTTTATCGATAAGATCCTTTGATATATTGCCGGCCAACACCCCCACTCCGCTTCAAGCCGGCTTGCCGTTTTGCCGGCCGGAGGGCACATCTCAAAAGATGAAAACGGGTGCTGCAATGAAATGGGGCGAAACAGCGGCAAAGAATCAAATCGAACTCACGCTGGATCAGGCATACTTTTATGGAAACGGAGAGACCATAGCGTTTAAAGCCGAGTTGCTTGAAAAGACTACCACGCCGGGATACGTCCTGATCAAACATCAAGACATGCATTTGGGTTTGGGTTTCCTGCGAATTGAAAACGGCATTGCTTCAATTGAGAGCTTACTACCCAAACAGTGGGTGCATACGCTCAATAAACACTAGCTCGACATGATCCGATTGGATAATGTCTTGAATTTCAAATTGGAAATGTAAAATTTAGAATTTCCAATTGTTTTGGGTTTCGTTAAACTTTAGATACAGAACTACCCTGGGCTGAACTACTCAAGGCGGAAGCGGAAGGTGACGGTACCGGTCTGATTTTCCTGGGGGACATTGGGAGGAAGTGGATTAAAACGCCAGTTTTGAAGCGCTTTCAACACAGACTGCTCAAGGCCTGGGTTGCCCTTTAACAAAGGAATTTGTCGAACAATTTCGCCTTTGGGATTTACCGTAATGAGCACGCGAATGGTGACATTAACCTTATCGGTATAGACGGGCCTGACTACACGAACGGGGGTCCTGTTGAGGCCTTCGATTTGAAACGGAGCCGCTTTTTCTTCATCTGCAGCATCTCCCTGGGTGCCTTCTTCAGCACCAGAATTCCCATCAACGCTGCCGCTTCCTAGCGGTTTGACTGGTTTGGGTTCTACTTTTTCTTCTTCTTCAATCTGTTTGTCTTCTTCGGGATCATCCGGCTGGATCGCTTCTATTTCGGTATCAGGCGCAGTGATCGGAGGTTCTTCGGCGACTACTTCTGGTGCATCGGGTAAATCTACAGGCTTGGAGATATCAGGATCAGCCGGCGCCGGTGGTTCATCGATTTCCGGTTCAGGTTCAGGTGTAGGCTGATCACGTTCGGGTAAATTCTCGGGTGCTTTTTCAACGGGCCGGCCTTCAGAGAAGGAGCCAAAATCTACCTGAATAAACCCTATCTGCTCAGAAATCTTCGGTTCTTGCTTTATAAGCATAAAAAGCAAAAGCAGGAGCGCATGTAAAAACAAGCTACTCACCAAACCGATCATGTCACTACGGGTCATCGAAAATCGTCTATCTAGATCAAAATTATGCTGGTATTAGCCTTACCTTGAAGGCAAAGACCCCGTCTACATTCTTTTTATAACGCTGCAAGCGCTAAAATAGTGCCTGATTGTCCTTACTCCAAAAAACCAGTACTTCGCTTGCATAACAAGTGCTTTCTATAAAGCCATCTACAAACATGTTATAGCGACTTAAACAATGCAGCAATGCGTTCTTTTGTTGGAGAATAAACCACGCCACGCTCTGTAATTATCGCTGCAATCAACGCTGCCGGCGTAACATCAAATGCCGGATTATACACACCAATGTTATCGGGCGCTGTTTGTCTCCCAAATCCCTGCGTAATTTCATGATCAGCCCGCTGCTCAATAATGATGTCCTTCCCTTCTTCAATCTGCCTGTCAATTGTTGAACATGGTGCCGAGACGTAAAAAGGAATCTTGTGTGCATTTGCCAGCACAGATAAAGCATAGGTGCCAATTTTGTTTGCCACATCTCCATTCGACGCAATTCTGTCTGCACCAACAATGATGGCATCCACCATCCCCTGCTGCATTGCATGGCCGGCCATCGAATCCGTGATCAACGTGGTAGGCACATCCATTTTCTGTAATTCCCAGGCTGTGATGCGGCTTCCTTGCAATAACGGTCTTGTCTCATTGACGATGGCTTCAAGGTGGACACCTTTTGCTTTCGACATCAACAGCGGCGCCAGTGCGGTCCCATATCCTGAAGTGGCAACACCACCTGCATGACAATGGGTCATCACCCGCATGCCATCTTTCAACACCTCCAATCCATATAACCCCAGCTTTTCGCCGGCAGCCAGATCCTCTTTATGGATCTTGATCGCTTCCTTTAAAAGCAGGGCGTTCAATTGCTCACGATCTTCAGTTTTTGCTGACTCCAGTACCGCCCTCATCCGATCCAGCGCCCAAAAGAGATTCACAGCTGTTGGTCGGGTGGAAGCCAAATGATCAATGACTCCTTGCAAATGAGGTCTTAGCCCCGACGCATCAATGGGCTCATTGAAAGCCAGCACAACACCATAACTCGCCGCAATTCCGATAGCCGGCGCACCCCGAACAGACAATCGTTTGATGGCTTCCGCCATGGCTGCCGGCGTCTTAATTTCAAGCCATACCTCCTCCAACGGCAGCTTTGTCTGATCGAGCATGTCAACATGCTGTGCTAATTCATTCCAGTGAAGTGGAGGGATCATTGGGTTCTGGGTTCTGGGTTCTGGGTTCTGGGTTCTGGGTAAGATAGCCCTTGGTGGCCTTTAGGCTTCGGAATGCCATACTGAGCTGATGATGTATCTTGGGCGGACTTTTACTTCGCCGTAGACGCGAATGAGGTAAATACCGATGATTCCTAAAAACAAGAGCTGGACAGAGCCAAAGAAAAAGCCGGTAAAGATGAGGATGCTGGTTGTTGAAAACGTTGCTGATGAAAACAACGTGGTGAGTA
>JBGCEN010000382.1:0-3313 GCA_045106435.1 Rhodothermales bacterium | reverse complement strand
GATTGCATTTGCAGCAATTTTTGTTCAAATCAAGGCGCTTTTTGTGTTCGATGCAGCGCATCGGGCGCAAAAAGGAACGCAGATATGGGCAAAAAGGGCGCACAATGCACCTCGGAAATAGATCGTAGACAGGTTCTAAGTGCTCCAAATATGCTGAGGCTTCATGTCTCCCCCACCCCTTTTGCCCTATAACAAAAAACAAGGGATCGTGTACATTAAATAAATTTTCCGATGCATCGTTTTAAACAAAAGGCTATTTTAGCAAATGAACAAAGCTCAGCATATACCTATGAAATCAGGCATTCTATTCTCACTACTCATTCTGCTAATCACCACACCCCTTGCAGTGGCACAACAACGTGCCCCCGATGCCGCGTACTCGTTTGCTGATTTCATCGAGCCCGATTTCCCATTCATAACAACCACCATTAACGCCGGCACCATTGGTCCCATGTACCCGGAGCGCAATGTGGCGGTCCGTTGCATGATTTTACAGCTCGGGAATGCGGCGCATGCATGCTTCGACATGGACCTGCTTCGTGTTGCAGCAACATGGACCGGCGAAAGCATTTCCATGCTGAGCATGCCACAAGTATCGTATCACAAGGCCGGCAACAAGAAAAACGGCATCCCAGAGATTCTGGGCACACCCATTACAGCCACGGGACTTTATCCAGGCTGGCAAGGCGCAACACCTTCTTTTACCGACCCGCGCGCCGAAGGCCCCAATCCAACAGAAGCCGGCCGTGGCCCTATATCTCCATCTGAAGGAAGATGGCACGGGGTGTATGTTCACGACAATCACGCAATCCTGAGTTACGAGATTAAGGGCACCGGGATTGCAGAAAGAATGACGAGCATCGTCGCTGAAAACCAAACAGGTATCATCAGGAGTATCCGAATAGACCCGCACAATCAACCCTTAACGGTGATCCTTGCTGACTTTCAAGAATTCCGGAGCCACCGGCTGAAGAACAATCGCCTTGTCATTCATCATGAATCTGATCGAGAATTAACAGCCGTTGGATTAACTTCGGCGACCAAACATGCGCGCATAACCATGGAAGACGAGCAATATGCCGTTCTTCACATCCCTCCAAGCGACGAAGTATCCACTATAAATGTAGTACAGTGGCGCGGCATGAAGAACAAATATAGTGCTTTCAGAAAGATGCTTTCGCAGTCGGTATTGCCTCTCCCTTCTTTTTCAAATGGAGGACCTGCCCGATGGGGAGCGCCGGCTACAACTCCAGGGATCCTTGGCGAGCCCCAAGGTGCATTTGCTGTAGATCATATTAGCCTGCCCATCCCTAACCAATGGCAACGGAATGTACGCGTTGGCGGGCTCGATTTTTTCGATGACGGACGCGCAGCAGTCTCCACCTTTGAGGGAGACGTTTGGATTGTATCTGGTATCGATGATCAGTTAGAAAAGCTGGTATGGAAACGATTTGCGTCCGGATTAAGTGAGCCCATGAGTCTGTCTATTGTAGACAGCGAGATTTATGTATTTGGGCGCGAAGGCATTGTTCATCTACGCGATTTAAACAATGATGGAGAGGCAGACTATTACGAGAATTTTAGTAACCTGCCTGTACAAACCGGAGAATCCAGAGAATACCCGGTCTCTTTACATGCATTGCCTGAAGGAGAATTCCTTATCGCAAAAAACTCAGCGCTAAACGCCGGCCCCAATACAAATCCAAGCATAATGAGTGGCCTTCGCGCCGGCGGTCCGCATAGTGGGAGTGTATTAAAGATCTCAGCTGATGGAAAGCAGATTCATCCTGTTGCGACAGGATTCCGGTCACCCTATACTGGATTACACCCAAATGGCCTGATTACTTCATCAGATCAACAAGGAAATTACGTCCCTTCTACACCCATTTACCTCGTCCAGCAAGATGGGTATTACGGCGTACCAGCTACTGCGCACCGGACAGACCTTCCCCAAGCAATGAAACCGATTACCTGGATACCCCATCAGGTTGATCGCTCAGGCATGGAGCAGGTATGGGTAGATAGTGACCAAATGGGACCGTTGAATAACTCACTGATACATCTTTCTTATGGCTCTGCAGCGATCTACAAAATTTACATGGGTGCCCCAGAGAACCTAGGCCCGGAGCAAGGAAGCCCTGAACAGGGTGGTGTAGCAAAAATCCCGCTGAGCTTCTCCGATCCGCTTATGAAAGGAAAAATGCACCCAGTAGATGGTCGTTTATATCTTACTGGATTCCAGGTTTGGGATTCAGATGCAGCTTCAATCAGCGGCTTTTCTCGCGTGCGATATACTGGCGGTAGCCTCCCATTTCCCTCATCACTTGTTGCCGGCCAGGCTGGGGTTGTACTGCAATTTGACCAGAAGCTAAATACAGACGCTGCCACTAATCTGGCAAACTATACGCTGGAAAGATGGAATTACCAAAGAACGGAGGCATATGGCTCCGGATATTTCAAGCTGGATGGTGAGCCCGGACAAGAATCGCTGACGATCATGAATGCAGTACTTTCTGAAGATCAGCATACCATTTTGTTATTGGTTGATGACATGCAGGAAGTCATGCAAATGGGCCTTCGCTATGAACTCATTGCAGCAAACGGAGACTCGCTTAATGAGGTCGTTCATTTCACAATCAATGAACTAAGCAAGCTTGACACAGACGCCTATGGATTTCCAGCCATAGAAACCATTGCCAGAGTTGTGCAGCCTTCAGCACCTCTTCCTGTTCAGACATCAATGCCAACGATCGACAAAGGAAGGCAGATTTACCAACAAACAGGATGCGTCGCCTGCCACTCTGACGATGGGACAACTGAAGGCAGATCAGGGCCTACATTCAAAGGGCTCTATGGCAGTCAGCGTACCTTTATTGACGGCACATCGGCGCGTGCAGATGAGGCTTATATTCTGGAATCAGTACAGAATCCATCTGCGAGAGTAATTGCCGGCAAAGAAGTTGAAATGCCATCATACATCGGTATTCTGGATGACGATGACATGGCCTCTTTGCTGCTTTTCATCAAGTCGCTCGACTAATCTTTACCAGCCCTCGTTTTCCCACATGCAGTAGTAAATTATTCATCCGAACGGCTAACGCTTTATTGCATAAATACCATTCGACGTGCAAATCTTGCGTGAACTTCAGATTCCTTCAAAAACGAATTCCTCGGTCTGTTTTTTGATAAAGGAACGTTTATATTGACCACAGATGGGCTTGTTGTTGACACGTGTTTTCATCAAGCATTCCCCCAACCCAAAACTCCTGGAAATTGCGTCTGGTTAAGTGCTACAGACTAATAGTATTCCTGC
>JBGCEN010000381.1:0-11127 GCA_045106435.1 Rhodothermales bacterium | reverse complement strand
ATATCGGTCGTACCTTGACCATCCACAAACAGTACCTGCGCAAAATCACGATCTGGTGTACCAAGCTCAACCGCAAAGCCGGCGTTGTTTAGTTCTGAAGCCGTGGTCCATGAAAGCAGAACGTCTTTACCCGACACCACTGCATTAAATGAGGTGAGTTCCACTGGTAGCGGAACGCCATCAAATTCAAAGGCGCCTATATCAACAGCGTCCTGAGGCCTTATGAGGTAATTGATATCTAGAAATGTGACAATGTCGTCGCTGCCAGCATTAACTGCAGGGCTTCCCACAGTCAACGAGAAATTTTGATTGCCGGCATTCTGGAACAGCGGATTTACACCCAACTGATTGTTGTTACGCATATAGGTCTCTGTTACCGATCCACCATCAATATTGATGGTGATCTCGCCGGCGCTACCGTTGTAGGTAAGATTATTCTCCCATTCGGTTACTCCGCCCCTTGCAATAAGAATCCCGCGGTTCCATGAAAGAATGCCTGCGCCAGGATTGGAAACACCGATATTGTTGCGCCACACCGTATCGTCACCATAAGCAAGGCTCAGCTCAGCCCGCCAGGTGCCTGTATTTTGTGTATCGTGGTTATTGTGATAGGCCGTGTTGTTGAAGATATCCACATGATTACTTTTGAACACCTGGATGCCTTTTCCACCGTTATCGTAACACAAATTGTTTTCGATAAGCGTGCGGTGTGGAAAAATGACGTTGAGTTCATCCCCAGTCGAATTCCAGAAATCATCGATTAAAATACCGTTGCCATCCCTTGTGATGCCCGTATTCGTTGTGACCACATTCATATTGCCATAACTACGGTTGTTACGTACAATAGCGTGATATCCCGGCGCACTGTCTACCGCCCGGGCTTGGTACAAGGAGATGCCACTCGACTGGTTTGGATTAAAATTCGCGTTATTGAACACCACATTGTTTTCGATGAGCACGTGGTCAAAATGTGCAGCCTGAATACCGCTACCACCAAAGTTGTGCACTCTGTTGTTCTTGATATTGACGTGATGGTTATTGTAAACCGTAATGCCATTGCCAAGATGTCCAACGCCAGGTGCCACATCATACATCTCAAAACCATCAATGGTCAGGTAATTGCCGGCTGCCTTGATGCCATCTTCGTTCCCCACACCATTCAATACCTCTATCTTCGCGCCCCACTTGTTGATGGACTTGAATGTGATATAAGCGCCGGGTGTGCCTGAACGTGTGATAATAACCGGGCCTTCATAGATACCATCAGCAACCAGCACAAGATCGCCGGCAGCAACCTGCGTTACAGCGTGCAACATGGTTTTCCAAGGTTGTGCCTGCGTCCCGGTGTTGCTGTCCTTACCTTGCGGGCTTACATAATACGTGCTCGCCTGACCGGCAGAATCATCGCCTGAATGCTGCATGGCAGCCTGCCCAAAAGCAGCAGGCACGAGCATAAAACCGGCGATTAAAGAAAGAATTAGATAAGAAGGTCTCAAAAAAAGACTAAATGAAGTATACTGCATGGTAGAAGTGCAAAGTTAAAGGCGGCTGTTAACAACGATCAACGATCGTTCCATTTAGGACCAACAGGCCTATTAGAGTTGAAACAAGAGAAATGAAAAACAAACCGGCATCGCCCGGGGGAGTGGCAAGATGTGTAGCCGGCGGCTCGTGATTTTAAAAAAATCACTTTTCTACAGTACACGCAATTGACAAAAAAGATCGGGAGGGTGTTCGAAAGGAAATTACACGTACTATTGTGTTACAAGGAAGCATTGTCATGAATAGCAAAGAAACAAGGAGAATCGAAGATTCAGTTTGTCCATAAAAACTTTAAATCCGCTCTCATACACATTAACCCGGATTAATAAACGATCTCAGGCCAAGTTCGAGCTGTAGTTGCGACAACGCATGTACCAGCATCTGGGTGAATACCTGAATATCTTAATGCAGTGTATTGGAGTACAGATTTGAGTTTTCAAATGAAGAACAAACATCTAATACTACCAATTTTTCTCAGCATCTATAGCCTGGTGCTACCCCTTACGAGTGCAGCGCAAGAAGATAAGCGTGGAGCTCAATCTTCAAGAGAAAAAGGCATTCCGTATGTACAGAACTTTGGCCCGGACGATTACAACTCGCACATAGAAAACCAGGCCATTGTACAAGATCAGCGGGGCGTGATGTATTTCGGCAATATCGACGGCGTGCTTGAGTACGATGGGGTCACCTGGCGAAAAATCGTACCTAACCAGGCAACCCCCAATGTGTATTCGCTTGCCGTCGATAACACCAACACCGTGTTTGTCGGCGGAAGAAGTGAACTTGGATACCTTGCGGCCGATGCAAAGGGTGAAATGCAGTACGTTTCTTTACTCGATCAAATCCCCGAAAACAAACGAGCGTTCTCCCAGGTCAGGCAGACGCTGGTTGTTGGCAATCGCACTTATTTTTTCACCGCAGAATACATTTTTCAATGGTCTGGCGGGCGATTTAAAGTCTTCGAGCCGCCCCCCCCTATCCAGATGGGCGCCGTAGTCAAAGACTCGATCTACGTCAATGTCAGAAATATCGGCCTGATGCGACTGGATGGTGGCTCGTTATCGCTCCTCCCCAATGGCGAGTTATTTGCTAACGAGTCGATTTACACCATGCTGCCTTACGATGAAGAAACCATCCTCATCGGCGCCGGCAAACGCGGACTATTCCATTACAACGGTGAATCCATTACCCCCTTTTCTACAGAGGCTGACGCATATCTGGTTGAGAATAGATTAAACCATAGCACCTGGCTCCCCAACGGACATTTAGCGCTTGGTACACTGCGGGGCGGCATAGCTGTCATTGACAATAGAGGCCGCTTGCTGCAGATACTGAACAGGGCCTCAGGATTGCGCAATGAGGAAGTACGCTTCACCTATGTAGATAGAGAAGGGATCTTATGGTTGGCGCTGAACAATGGCATTTCAAAAGTCGAAATGGATTCGCCTTTTACTATATTCACAGCCAATCAGGGGATCGAAGGCAGCGTCAATGCCATGGTTCGCCATGATGGGATTGTATATGCGGCGACAACAGTAGGCGTCTACTACATGCAGCCCGCATCTTCAAAAGCTACACAATGGCAGCCCTCACGTTTCGAACCCGTACCCGATCTGAAGAGTGTGTCGTGGGCGCTTATCGCCGCACGCGGTGTTTTATTGGCCGGCACCAGTGACGGCATTTTTGAGATTGGCCCAGCCGGCGCAAAATCCATAGAATCGGAGGCATCATTTGCACTTTGTTTCTATCATTCCGTCTCCGACATAAACAGGATTTACGTAGGCTTGCAAGAAGGATTGGCCACCCTTGAATTTAGAAATGGGCGATGGCAATATGCCGGCCAATTCACCAACATCAAGGAAGAAGTTCGTACGATAACGGAAGAGGATGACGGTTCAATTTGGCTCGGCACTACCTATCAGGGACTGCTAAAGATCGAAGCTTCTTCGCTCCATGAAAATGGCTTTAATGCCCAAGCCAATCGCTATGGTAAAGAAGAAGGATTCCCACATTCGTATACCAATGTTTTTACGGTCAATGGGCAAACGGTCTTTGCTACACTAAACGGCTTATGGCATTACGATAAAGCACAACAATCATTTCTTCCTGATTCTACATTTGGTCCTGCGTTCGCAGACACTACGCGCGCATTTTCACATGTCATCGAGGACCATTCCGGAAGCGTGTGGATGAGAACAATGTATGACAACAAACTGACAGCCATGCTGGCAGATCCGATGAATGATGGCACCTACCGCGCCGTAGTGACGCCATTGCTACCCATGCGAGATATCGGCGATTTATGGAGTGTTTACCCAGATACCACCGGCATCGTCTGGTTTGGTGGATCCGATGGCATTGCGCGCTTCGATGCCACTATCAAAAAAGATCATACAATTGATTTCACGACGCTTATCCGCCGTATAGCCACCGTTCCAAGTGACTCTCTTATCTATGGAGGTACATCTTCATCGCAACCCATGTACCCATCGTTGCCTTACAAAGAGAATAGTCTCCGGCTTGAATATGCAGCAACTAGTTATGATGGCTCAGTTGCCAAGCTTTATCAATACAAGCTGGAAGGGTTTGACCCGGATTGGTCACCCTGGACTACAGAAGCAAAGAAAGACTATACCAATATATCTGCGGGATCTTATACGTTTCGAGTCCGCGCTCAGAACATATATAAACTGATCGGTGAGGAAGCCATATTTGCATTCAAAATTCAGCCTCCGTGGCACCGAACCTGGTTTGCGTATCTATTGTACGGCATGATCGGCATTGGACTTGTGTCCACCATGTTGAAACGCCGTGTCCGCCATCTGGAAAAGAAAACCATGGAACTGGAAGCCCTCGTGGCTGAAAGAACAGCCACAATCAGCGAACAGGCAGAAAAACTCAAAGCGCTGGATCAGATGAAGTCGCGCTTTTTCGCCAACATCTCGCATGAATTCAGAACCCCCCTAACCCTCATTCTCGGCCCTATCGAGAAACGCCTTACCAATGCTCAAGACAGCGACAAAGATGAGTTGAGCATGATGCATCGCAGCGCCAGACGCGTTCTGGAGCTTATCAATCAAATGTTAGACCTTTCCCGGTTAGAATCTGGCAAAATGGACCTCCAGGTACAGCCGGGTGAA
Organism: Rhodothermales bacterium; assembly: GCA_045106435.1. GTDB lineage: Bacteria > Bacteroidota > Rhodothermia > Rhodothermales > JAHQVL01 > JBCCIM01. Next base: position 6,445 of record JBGCEN010000381.1, on the reverse strand, counting down.
ATTTGTTTTTTTGCAAAAGGCATTGTGATGTCCTTTGCTTCGCTCTCGCAAGAGAAAAACATCGCGTTTCACACTTCAATTGACTGCGAGGGATTCAATGGGGTAAACAACGCTTATTTTGATGCCGACAAGGTAGAGAAGATACTCAGCAATTTATTGTCGAATGCCTTTAAGTTCACGCCGGCAGGAGGCCGTGTTTCTGTTGAACTTGAGATTGAGCTGGAGGATAAACTGAAGGATGAACATCTTCCGGCAAACACATCAACAAAGTCAGATTCGCCGAACTATATCAACATAACAGTAAAGAATACAGGCCCCGGCATTCCCGAAGATCGTCTGCCTTTTATTTTCGACCGCTTTTACCAGGGTGATGCTAGTGCGACCCGATCACATGAAGGCACAGGCATTGGTCTGGCGCTCACAAAAGAATTGGTAGAACGGCATTATGGCACCATTGATATCCAAAGCAACCCTGCAGAAACAGCCTTCGGCGTTCGCTTACCCGTAGGGCGCGCGCATTTCAACAACCAAGAAATTGTTGCACCACCAACTCAATCACTCCCGGCAAATGCCACGCAATTAGCAACAGCAAGAACGTCTCTTCCTGTTGCAAACTCCCAGCCTGCAGAAACCACACAGGATGATGCACCAATTGCCCTCATCGTAGACGACCACGTTGATGTCCGGAGCTATATTCGTTCTTGCCTTGCCGATGAGTATACCATCATTGAGGCAATCGACGGTCATGATGGGGTAAAGACCGCCAAAGACGCCATTCCCGATATTGTCATCAGCGATGTAATGATGCCCAAAATGGATGGGTATGAGTTGTGTTCAGTACTCAAAGTCGACGAAAGAACCAGCCATATTCCGGTAATATTACTCACCGCAAAGGCGAGAGAAGAAGACAAAATTTCGGGCCTTGAAACAGGTGCTGATGATTATCTTGTAAAACCATTCAATGCCAGAGAGCTCCAGATTCGTGTGCGTAATCTCATTGAGCAGAGGCAAAAATTGCGCGAGCGATTTGTCCGTCAAGGAATGCTGCGCCCGAGGGAGTTGGAGGTCATGTCGGTCGATGATACGTTTCTGCATCGACTCATGGAAACCATTGAAACACACATGACAGACGAGCATTTTGGTGTTGAAGAGCTTAATGCCAGCATGGGTATTGGCGCACGACAGCTCTATCGAAAAATACACGCACTCACCGGCAAATCGCCTGTCAAATTCATCCGACTTGTTCGCTTGCAGCGAGCAAAGCGGCTCCTCGAACAAAAAGCAGGCAATGTATCTGAAGTAGCTTTCGAGGTGGGCTTCAGCAGTCTTTCGTATTTCTCTAAAACGTTTAAGGAAGAGTTTGGGAAGCTGCCCTCTGAACTATAGACGCCCCGAGCCTGTGGTATTTTCATCCTTTTTTATTGCTCTGTCCAATACCAGCAAAACAATGTCCAATCTGAGTTAGCCGGCCTACAGCTGCACTCATTAGATTTTATCCCAGCATCTCAAAGAACGCTGACTTAACGGATCAAAGAGAATTCTAATGAAAACATTTATTTCGATATTAAATATAGTCGCCCTTTGTACGTTTGGCATCAACGCGACGCAGGCCCAAACTCCGAATTTTGCCTGGTCGATGCAGTTGGGCAGCGCGGATGTAGATTGGGCAAACGGTATGGCCACAGACGGATCGGGCAACAGCATGATTGTCGGGCGTTTCGAGGGGACCCTTGACGTTGGTGATACAACGTTGACCAGCGCCGGCAATTCAGACATCCTGCTTGCAAAGTATAACAATCAAGGCAGCCTGCTATGGGCCGTACGTGCCGGGGGTACATCTTCAGATGAAGGTCTGGACATTGCCACCGATGCGGCGGGCAATAGCATCATCACGGGATACTTTAGAAGCCAGGCCGACTTCGGCGATACCACGTTAACAGGCACGAGTCTTCTGAACGATATTTTTATTGCCAAATACGATGACGGCGGCAATCTCTTGTGGGCAGAAAAAGCCGGCGGCAGCGGCTCAGATCTGGGGTACGAAATAGCCACAGATTCGGCGGGCAATAGCTTTGTAACCGGAGGATTTAATGGCAGTGCGGCTTTTGGTGACACAACCCTGGTCAGCGATCTTTTTATCAATGATGTTTTTGTCGCCAAATACGACACGCAAGGCGAATTGCTCTGGGCAACACATGGAGGCGGGCCTTCTTCAGATGATGGTTTTGTAATAACGACTGATCATATCGGCAATACCGTGGTTGCCGGCAGATTTACTGGTGAAGCAACATTCGGAAACATCACCTTGCCCGGTGACGGCAATGGCTTTGACATTTTTGTCGTTAAATATGATGCAAACGGCAACCAGCTGTGGGCGACATATGCCAATGGTCCGGACAGTGACTGGGCTACCGGCATTGCCACAGATGAAACCGGAAACATCTTTCTGACAGGCTATTTTGACGACACCCTTTTATTCGACAACGTGACGTTAACAAACATTGGTCTGGAGGATGTCTTTCTTGCCAAATATGATCCAGATGGCAATCTGCTATGGGCCACGTCGCTTGGTGGACCCGAGACGGACAGGGCTACGGGAATCACCACAACAACGCCGGGAAATATCTCCATCACCGGATACTTCAGTGGCTCAGCCGGGTTTGGCCAAACAACTTTAACAAGCAGCGGTGGGTCAGACATTTTTGTCACCGAAATTGACGGAACCGGCAATCCACTATGGGCCCAACAAGCCGGCGGTATCGCAGACGACTGGGGGCATGACATTGCTACAGATAGCGACGGATTTCACGTACTTACCGGCGTCTTTAACGACACAGCTGTATTCAGTGATATCGCCCATGCCAGTATGGGAGGAGGCGATATCTTCATCGCGCAACTGGAAACAGGAGTAGTTACGGATGTAGAATTTGAATACGAGATGCACCAGCCTTTCAGGCTGCAGCAAAACTATCCCAACCCGTTTAATACCAGCACATCAATTCCCTATTCGATCGAAAAACCCGGCCAGGTAGAAGTAACCATTTACAACACACTGGGACAAGCTGTTCGCTCTCTGGTCAGTGAATTCCATGCCCCCGGCACCTATGCACGTACATGGGACGGCCGCGACAATGCCGGGAGGCTACTCCATAGCGGCCTATACTTCTACCGATTCAAAATGGGTGACAAGACACGAACCCAGCAGATGCTGTTTGTGAAGTGATGTAGTGGTATCTCACGATGAACGTCAGGTACACTGGCGCTATAGCAAAAAGGCCCTTCTCGTAGTGAGAAAGGGCCTTTTTGGCAAATCGAAAGAGATACACGTGCAAGCTGTCTCTTCAGGCTTGGGGTACATCTATTAAATAGGAAATATTCCGCCAGCGTTTCTCAGTAATCGATCCCTCTCTACATATCCGAATTACTTGATCCTTACAAGCACAATCCGTATCAATTTTAATACAGACAGTTTTTAATACAGGGAAATGAACGCTTCTCGTGACCCATAAAAACGCAGGTTTGCAAACAAAACAAAATGGTCTGACATGATAAGTCCACGTATCCGTCCGCGTTTTGAGATGCATGTCCCCTTCTCTGCTTCGGAAGCACTTAACCGTTTGCACGAAGGATTGAGTGTGTCTGGCAGCAAGTGTTCAGGCAGGTTGGCCGGCAACCATATCTATCTTAACATAAATCGTGCAGAACAGCGTATCTGGTCGCCTCAATTAAATCTTGAAGTAAACGGTGAAGATACGGGTGCAATCATACACGGTCACTTTGGTCCACGAGCCGACATATGGACGTTGGTCATGGCACTTTATGCAATAAGTACATTCATCATTTTGATGGGCCTGTTGTTTGCAGCATCTCAGTGGATGTTAGGTATGCCAGTATGGGCGTTATGGCCCGTGGGAGGCGCCCTGTTGCTAGGCATCACCGTGTATATACTGGCCCTCATAGGACAAGGCCTGAGTCAGGATCAAATGAAGATGCTGCTCAGCTATGTACAGGAAGTGGAAGGTGTGAGCAACGGGATTAAAGCAACGGATGCTTTGTCATCGAAATAATTGCAGGTACTTTTTTGCATCTGATGCGAATCAGGGGTTGAACGCTGTTTTTGACACGATTGAACAAGCAAAATTCTATAGTCAACGTCATCCTCAGCCATGTGCTCAACTTGATTGGGTATTGATTGGGGATGACGAGCGTAAAAGTTGAATCCGAATAAAAAACAGCATTTCACCCCCCTGATTCACATTCCTGATTTCAGAATACCTGTGCCAATTTCATGTGCGTTATTTGCCGACACAATCCAGGGCCCGAAAACACATATCGAGGCTTTTCAGATTATTTCTGGCGTTGTTTTGTGGTTCTCTGTTTTCCTCGATTGCACAAAGCAATTCGCCCATTGTACCCTGGAATCCGCTATCAAACCAGCACCCTTCAAGAACGGGCTGGGCGAACCCCTCGGCGGTCCACAATCCCACTTGCTGATTATTTAACTCTGGTCCCCAGGCTCGAAGCGTACCGTGTTCACCACATACAATCGTACGATCTTCCTGACCATGGATCACATGCGCATTGAAAGACATGCGTACTTGTACATTTTCAAACTCCATCATCACTTGCGCCAGGAAAGGCGGCTTCATTTTCTGGAATTTTGTGCGGGTTACAGCTGCATGAATTGCATCAGGCTCTTTACCATCCAGGAAAGCATTGGTGATATCGAACCAGTGGACACCAAAGTCATACAGGATGAGATGATATACTTCTTCGAACGGGGTGCCGGCTGTCCACGTGTGATCCCATTGCATGGTATAATCAATACTGGAAACTTCGCCTACCTGCCCTGAGCGAATTGCAGCATTGATCCAGGCAAAATGAGGAGCCCACCGTCCATTCTGGTTTACCGCCAGCTTGACATTTTTTGCATCGGCTGCGTCACAAATACGATAGCCTTCATCAAGATCTTCAACAAAGGGCTTCTGGCTCAGAATATGTTTACCCGTTTCGATGGTTGCTGCCAGAATTGCATTTCGACCATGCGGGTGGGTAGCCACATCAACCACCTCAATGTTGTCGTTTTTCAACAGGTCGCGATAATCGGTATACACGACCCCATCTGGATTGTACGTATCCCTGTGCGCTATTGCACGTTCTTCATTTCTGTCGCAAAAGGCCACCACATCAAATCCAAGCGTCTTGTACGCTTCGAGATGATATGCGCTAATACCTCCACAGCCAATCAATCCAATCTGAGGTCGATATGCTTTGGGGACAGGCGGGAGATAATTGAGTTCGGGAGCTGAGATCTGATCTACAGTCTCAATTTTGTCCATCCCATACGCGTCAGCCATTGTGTGCACTCAAGTTAAGTGATCAGGGATAACGATCTTTTTTCTTGCGCACTTTTGTACGCTGTATCCACAATTTGCTGTCCGATGCGTGCAATTTGTGGGGAGAGAGGACCTTCAACAGCCCGGCCTGAGGCAATACAATCGATGAAATATGGTATGGCCGCGTTATTCGGCGCAAGTAATTCATCCACAGGTATTTCTTTGCCGGCTGGGTATTCGCTGGTTTGTAATCGTATGGTCTGCTCGTAGTCATAGCTACTCAGCGTACCCGCCGAACCTTTTATAACGAACCCGCATTTCGGCTGCGGCTGAAGAACCCAGGGATCGCTAAAGGTACCCCAGCGTGTTTCGTATTTCGACAATCCGCTTTCATATCGACAAAGCGTGATGCTATGCTCATCTACTTCAAGACCATCTGGTTCATCCCACATACAGGTAACTTCCAAAGGGGCCTTGCCTCCGTGGTACCAGGTACCCAATGTCGTTCCATACCCAAGATAATCAAGCATTGAACCACCGCCCCTTGCTTTTTTGTAAAACCAGCTCTCCGCCTTCATCTGCATGGTGGGGTTGACCTCAAGCTTATCCGCAGTATGATAAAGGGGGCCACGGTTTCCGTCATAATAGTGGACTTCCTGTATGTTGCCAATCAGTCCTTCATCAACAATACGCTTGGCCGTAACGTGTGATGGGTACCAGCGCAAGGGCCAGTTAATTGCGAGTTGCTTGCCTGTTTTAGCCATTGCCGCAATCATCCGATCTGCTTCCTCAAGGGAGCCGGCAAATGGCTTTTCTACCAGAATATGGACATTATAGGGCGCAACGTTCTCTGTCCATTCCGCATGCTCAGCTGCTGCAGGGCATAGGATCACAAGGTCTGGTTGCGTCTGTTCGAGACAAGCGCGGTAATCTGTGAATACAAGATCCTCAGGGATCCCAAAGTTTTGTGCAGCGGCTTGCATACGTGCAGGTTGTTCATCGCATATGCCAACAATTTCTGCATTCGGATGATCAAAGACCTCTCGAAGGAGATCTCCCATATGAAAATGATCAAAATTAATACCGGCAACACGCCACGTTCGATTCAT
>JBGCEN010000380.1:0-3479 GCA_045106435.1 Rhodothermales bacterium | reverse complement strand
AGACCTGCGTCTTCTATGTCTTTAGGGTCATTGAACGTAGCCAGTGTACCATCTCGCTCAAAAGCGCCAATATCCACCTTGCCGGCTTCTTTGGTTTTGTAATCTATATCAAAAAACGAAACGATCAGATCAGTGCCGGCGTCAATCGCTGGGCTGTTCGCTCTCAACCCAAAATCACCACTTGATGGATCGTTCAGCATCGGGTTTACTCCCAATAGGTTGTTGCTTAAGTCAGACAGCGTTACAGACGTACCGCTGAAATTAATGGACTCATTCCCCGCTGTGCCGTTAAACGTGATATTTTTTTCCCACACCATGTCTTCCGCTCTGGCGATCAACATAGCCCGATTCCACTCCAGTGCCCCCTGGCCCGGATTTGCCACCCCGATGTTATTCCGCCAAACCGTGTCTTTTGCATACACGAGGCTCAATTCAGCACGCCAGGTAGCTGTACTCTTTGTATCGTTGTTGTTGTGATAGGCTGTGTTGTTAAAGACATCGACATGATCGCTTTTGAACAGGTGAATCCCTTTGCCGCCATTGCCATAACTCAGGTTGTTTTCTATCAGCGTGCGGTGGGGAAAGCTCACATTTGTAGCGCCTTCATTGTAAAAGTTGTCAACGATGATACCATTCCCATCTGTTGTCTCACCCGGCTTATGATTCGACAGGACAATATTGATATTGTTGTAGCTCCGGTTGTTTCGCACGATAACGTGGTAGCCCGGCGCATTGTCCACAGCGCGCGCCTGGAAAAATCCAATACCGCTCGATTGATTGGGATTGTATTTGGCGTTGCCGTAAGCAGTATTGTTCTCTACATGTACATGGTCGAACCGCCCCACTTGAATGCCGGCGCCGCCGCAGTTATACACCTTGTTGTTCAGGATATTGATGTGGTGATTCTCCCAAACGGTGATACAATTGCCAATTCTGCCATTACCAGGATTGGGATCGTAAATCTCAAATCCATCTACTGTAATGTAGTTTGCGGCTATTTTTATGCCGTCTGTTTTGCCCCCTTCAGCAATTTCAACCTTTGGGCCCCACTGGTTAATGGCCTTCAGCACGATGTAGTTATCCTGTGTACCTGAACGGGTGATAATCACTTTTTCCCGATACACACCATCTCCCACCATAACAATATCCCCGGGCGTCACTTTCGTCACCGCATATTGAATGGTGCGCCACGGCTGCGCAGAGGTACCTGGATTGGCGTTATTACCCGAAGGATCTACATAAAACGTGTCAGCAACGGATACAAGCGGCGATGCCAACCAGATGATGAGAAACAGAAATTTGAGATAAACCATTGTATTTGATGCTGAGCGGGGGGACCAATTATTGTACAAGTTCTAAGAAACGGGGCTTGTGATATGCACATCGTCTCCTTTGACGCCTGCTACTGATACAAGTTTTTAATGATTTGTAGAATAAATCTATCGGCTTTGTATCTACAATCAATACAATTTTTAGTAGCTGATTAAAAACCATTTCCTGAGAAACGGCTTATTAAGTTGGTCGTAACACTGTGATGTAACAAGCTCATTGATAGAATGCCGCGATTACTTCAGCAAAGATCTTCTTTCATGTCATCCTGATCGGATGTCGACGATTTTCGTCGACGCAGGAAGGATCTTTGTAAAATGACATGCTTAGGCGTTTTGAGTAACTTCTAAGCACTATTTTCAAGCACTTTGTTACGTCACATAGTGACACACAAGTAATTGAAACGCTTCCAGTTCAGGCCTGATCTTTTCTCAGGCATAATAGAAAGCACATTTATCAGGGCTAATTAAAAGGCACCTGATATCCTGCAATTCACGTAAGAACCCAACAATTACAACAACGCATATCATGCATAAATATTTTCCTTTGTTACTTGTACTTCTTCTTTTTTCATGCACGGATTTCGTGGAAAACCAGCATGCACCTGAACCAGAAAGCGCACATGCAGCAGAGGTCCTTACCGCTACGCAGTCGCTTTATTCATCCACCGACATGCCGGGTTTGACCACAACCGTGAGCGAATATTCAGTTTCAGCTGCATTCGACAAACTGGATGAAACCGTAACCAACAACCCCAATCTCCGTGTTATCCTCCGGCTTGATCACAGTGGAAATGCGGCCGCCAATGGTTTGGATCTCCGCCCGACCAAGCTGCTTGTATTTGGCAATCCAAATCTCGGCACCCCACTGATGCAACGGAATCAGTTTACGGGGCTTGATTTACCACAAAAGGTGCTCTTTTACGAAAAAGAAGATGGGACGGTGCTGGCTCGATATAACAGCGTTGAATATCTGGCATCGCGGCATGGTCTTCATGGTGCACCGCAACTGGACATCATTCGCGGTGCACTGCAAGGCCTGGTTGAAGGGGCTACAGGCGGCGAAGTACAGGATGCCAATCCAAACCAGATTGACTTCAGACAGGGCATTGAAAAACGGCGATCTGCTTTTTCATTTGAAGAAACCTACAGCCGGCTACGAGACGCCATCGACACCAATCCTAACCTGCGTATTGTAACGGAGATCGATCATGCAGCCAACGCCGCCGGCGCAGGACTTGAACTTAATCCAACGCGCCTGATCATCTTTGGCAATCCACTCGTAGGCACCCCGTTTATGCAGGCCCAACAAAGCATCGGCATTGATCTACCCCAAAAGATGCTTGTAATTGAAGACGAAGAGGGCAAAGTACAGGTGGCCTTCAACAGCATCAACTGGCTGGCTCGCCACCGCCACGGCATCTCCGAAGAAGACGCCCGCATTCAAGCTGTGACGAATGCACTGCGCGGACTGGCGAGGACGGCTACGACCAGGTAGGATTTGCCGGTTGTCTGGTTTTTGTACTGAAAGTAGTTAAAGTGTTGGGTCATGTCATGCTGAGCACCGTGAAGTATCTTTGTGAAACGCTACCAAACAGACGTTCTTTAAACGATTGCGCTTCGCAAAGATACTTCGCTTTGCTCAGCATGACATGACAGAGTTTGTGTGCTTGTACTTAGTGATCTTTTGCTTAGTGATCTTTTGCTTAGTGATCTTTCAGATAAGATTGCAATTGCACAAGTCGAAGTATTAAGTTGGACCTGATGGACAACACAAACACTCATCAGGTAATTAAAGGCCCCATGCATTCAACAGGCACACGATGGTGTGCAATCCTTGTTTTCATTCTGGCCTTTCAGGTCAATTCTGCGACCGCACAATCCATTACGTCATGCAAGCTGTTTGAGGAACAGGAGGGCCTACTGGTCATGGAGGCAGAATCGGTGCTGCCGAGCGATTCCTGGGGCCTCAGAAACGAGCTGAGCGGTGCGCTGGGTGACGGATATTATGAATGGAAGCATGGCGACAATGACCAGGGTATCGACAGAGCCGGCTCAGGCCTCCTGACCTATACATTCAATATCGCCCGCGCGGGTTCATATCGCTTTCTGTTGAGAAGCTCATCTCCCGATAATACAGAGCACAACGAT
>JBGCEN010000379.1:0-6429 GCA_045106435.1 Rhodothermales bacterium | reverse complement strand
CTGGATTCCAGCAAACTGCCATCCTCCAGGCCTTTGCTTGTTTCTGATTGGCATCCAGTGACTCAATATGCCGTGAGCCACCTATAGCGGTAGTTTACCATTTGCCAGAATTCAGTCAATTCACTCAATAACGACTGTACATACCTGAGGGACTGCTTAGTTCGACATGCTACACAAGGTGATAAAATGCTTTGAGGTTTAGCGAATCGGGAGATAATTGTGAATTGCAACCAGATACTACCAAAGGTATTGCTTTCAACCACCGCTATTGGGTTAGCGGTACTTCATATTACTACGCAATTCAAACTGGATGCTATCGGGCTTGGACTTTTCGGATTTGCTGCATTGCCGTGGTTATCATCATTCCTTCGGAAGGCGGAGTTACCCGGTGGGATGAAGATTGAGTTTCAAGAGATCAAGGCTGAGCAGGCGAGACAAGCCAGGGAACTTGATGCGATTAAGTTTTTGATGGGCAATTTTTTGACTGTCTCTGAGCGGGAACACTTACAGAAAATCTCTGCTGCCACAAAGGAGTTTATGGTCAAGGAGGACAAGACATCCTCCTTCTTCGCTGCTGAACTGCGAAAGCTAAAAGCGTTGGGATTTATCAGACAACGGGGAGAAGATGGTGTTCGGACATTGTTGCAGAATGATGGCCGGGAACGGAACGTGTGCGACTATTTCGAAGTGACAGAACGCGGGCGGGAGTTCTTGCAACTGCATTTCGAAGTTGCGGCACTGGGTGACAAGGAAGTTAGACCCTAACCATTCCCTGCAACCGACCCGCTAAGCCTGATGTTACTTCAGGATCAAATCGCTGGCCGAGTCAGAGACATTACGCGCCATCCACCGGCATACCACCAACAGAACACACCTGCTTCGATCTCTTCTCAATCTGCTGCTGTATCAGTTCCCCAAGCATCTGTCTGTGCAGGTAATCAGCTTCCGACTCATCACGCATTCGAGGTCCAACACTGAGATCCATATCGTCCCAATTAACCGGCTCTCTACTTTTAGACAGATCCCGGCTCGCTTCCCAGTGAAGTGCTGCTTTCTCTTCTGCTGACATGCTCCTGTAGACAGCATTGCCGATCTCTTCAGCATCAGCTATCGAATCGACATTCAGTCCTAGGTTCCGTAGTGGGGTGAGGTCGCCACACACCCCAAAGGCGGCAGTTTCAAATACGGTCACTGATTCGCATTACTGGATCATTTAATCAACTGTACTGGCATTGGCGGAGGACGTGTAATTCCTGTGTAATCGTGCAGAGAAAAATCAGGCTATTCGTGGGAAAAAATAGAAGGTAGATGAGTTTTAATGGCATGAATATATGCAGATTAATCAATAATATATGCTGATTAATCAAGAATATAGAACACATCAGAAATAAATAGAAAAATTGCCCTAAGTACTGAAAATCCTCGTGTCGGCAGTTCGATTCTGTCCCTAGGCACCATGTTTATTAACGACTTACGATCAATCGTAGGTCGTTTTTCGTTTCTGGATTTGCCAGGTTTGTGCCCTTGATGCGTCGAGCTGCCTCCCGAAGATGTTCACCAGCCAGGTGTGCAAAATGCAACACCATCTCGTAAGTCCCGAAGCTGATCGGTGTGACCGGCTGCGAAAAAGAGGTCGCCGAGACAGCAGCGCTCTATGGCGTCCAATACGACGAAGTCGAACTCAAAGGACCCGCCTTCGTCTACTTGGTCAACCACACGGCCGTGATCTACCTGAACGCCCCCGATGGTGAACTCTATCGACCGGTCTGAAGTAGCAACTCCTTACATCCGAAAAAGCTATGTTTTCACTACGGGGTTGAGGCACGTATTTCAAATTTTTTGCTTAAACGCCACGTTCGATTGTTTGACGGGCTTCGAACAGTTCATCGCCATAACCTTCCCCGTCAGTGAGATCGAGTGTCTCCGGAAGGTGGGTGACAAGATGGCAGCAGATCACTTGTAACTCGAAAAAACTCCATAGCTCTTTTCTGGCCCAAAGTTGAGCATGGCGGGGTGATGCAAAAGTGCTGTCGTTTATTGTGCGGGTCATGTCATAAGTCCAACGTCCCGAGCACTCGGTCTGTCAGTTTCTTCTTGTGCTCAACACTCAGATGACTATAGCGTTTCGTGGTCTCGAGGCTCTTGTGCCCCAGTATCTCGGCAATCTCCACCAGTGAAGCACCGCTCATGGCAAGGTATGAGGCGGCGCTGTGGCGCAGAACATGGAAGCGAAAATCATTGATCTCTGCATCATTCAGCGCCTTGTTCCAGTGGCGACGGAATTCGAATGGTTGATTAAACTTTCGACTTCCTGCAAATACCAGTCCGTTGCCGATCTGGCGGAATTGCAGCAGCTCCTCCATCGTGATGTGTGGGATCGTCAAGGTGCGGGATTCACCGTTCTTGGTTTTGTGGATCAGGGCAGTGCGGTTGCTGAAATCGATATCGCTCCATCGCAACCATAGTATCTCACTTAAACGCGCGCCTGTTGTCAGCGCCAAGGTGACGAGCAGATAGAGCTTTTCCCAATCAGAGGCTTTGCAGGCGATAATCAGCGCCTTGCGCTCATCGTCAGACAAGTAGCGTTTGCGCTTGTTTTCTTCAGTTATGGACGGGACTTGCAGGACGGGGTTTGTCGTAACATAGCCACGCTGTTTGATGGCGAAGGAGAATACGCTGGAAAGGCAGGAGCGCACCCTATTGGTTGATGCGGGGGAGTGGCTCTTCCGGTATGTTGCCAGTGCACTGCGGATGCTGCCCGGAGTGATCTCAATAACGCGTTCTGGACCGTATAGATCACGCCAGAAACCAAGCCTGGCATTTAATCCCTTGCTGTTGTGGTTTGGTGACCACCATTTGTCATATTCATCGGCCAGTGCACTGAACGTGACGGTGGCGCCATCGCTTCCGTAGAGTGCGATTAGGTCGGTATCGCCCTCGACCTTATGTGCCCATTGCCTCGCATTCTTTTTCAACTTGAAGGTTTTGGTCTTGAGTGTCTTGCCCCGTTTCTTGATGATGACCTGGTAATTGCCAGCAGGGGTCTTTCGTATTGTGGCCATTCGCGGTACTCCAAAAAAACATATCGGTGACTGTTTGGTGCTTTTTCACCGGGTTGAGTGTTTTTTATACTGACTCTCTATCCGCGTTTTATCCTAATATTCTCAACTTATTCAGTAACATAAAGTGGTACCGAGGGTCGGACTCGAACCGACAAGACCGTGAAGTCGGTGGGTTTTGAATCCACTGTGTTTACCAATTTCACCACCCCGGCACAGATGGGAGGCGTAGTATAGCATCGCACGCGGTGAAGAGTGCAACACTGCGGTCGTGTAATTGTGAAAAATGCTAATATTCTCAGCATGAAACTTTCTGACTTTCGTGTTGATATCCCGGATGATTTGATTGCACAGTATCCGCCTGAAGTAAGGGGCGCGAGCCGTTTGCTGTGCGTCAATGGCGATTCCGGGATTTTACCGGATCGTCAATTCTCCGACCTTCCCGATCTGCTGCTGCCTGGTGATCTGCTGGTATTCAACAATACCCGGGTGATGAAGGCACGGCTTTTTGGACGCAAGCAGACCGGTGGCAAGGTTGAAGTGCTGATCGAACGCATCGTCGACGCTCATAATGTGCTTGCGCATCTCAAAGCGAGCAAGTCTATAAAAGCGGGTGCACTTCTCAATATCGAAGACGCTGAAGTACATGTCACTGGCAGGGTGGGCTCACTGTACATGCTATGGCTGCCGCATCACTCTATCTCGGAGTTGATGAAGAGCCGTGGGCGCATGCCCCTGCCGCCCTATATAGCGCGTGACGATGCGGAGGCTGACGAGGAGCGCTATCAAACTATCTATGCCAAGCATGAGGGGGCGGTGGCTGCGCCGACGGCGGGTCTGCATTTTACGCCTGAAATCATGCAGCAGCTACGGGAGATGGGGGTCGAATTTGCCTGGGTGACTCTGCATGTAGGGGCAGGAACCTTTCAACCGGTCAGAGTAGAGGATCTAAACCAGCATGTGATGCATAAGGAGTGGCTGGAGGTCTCCCCGCTGGTGTGCCGCCAGGTTGAGGCTGCAAAAGCTCGTGGAGGCAGGGTGGTTGCTGTCGGCACCACCAGTGTGCGTTCACTGGAGACGGCCGCAGCGAGCGGAAAACTGCAGCCGTTCAGCGGTGATACCCAGTTATTTATCACGCCTGGCTTTCAATTTCGTGTTGTTGATATGCTGTTGACCAACTTTCACCTGTCTGAGTCGACGCTGTTGATGCTGGTGAGTGCTTTAGCCGGCCATGGGAATATGATGCAAGCTTATCAGCACGCCGTCGAACGGAGGTACCGCTTTTTCAGCTACGGCGATGCGATGCTGCTTGCACCCGGGCGGTAACTCATATTGTGTTGCTGCGGAACTGAATTACAGGCAGCCCCCGATGCAAATGAGTTAATTGCTGCGGTCAGCAGTGATGTAAGATTGTTCATCGAAATACAACTCAGAGACTGCTTTATGTTCCCACTCTCCAACATGATGAAATCCTTTGTAAAAAAAGGGTCACTGACAATTATTGACCACAAGGGGGGGAGGCACGAATTTCGGGGCGATCCGGGCGGACCTGAAGTGACGATGAAGCTCAGCGATGCGTCGCTTTATCGCAAGCTGGTCCTGAATCCCGAACTGCACGCTGGTGAAGCCTATATGGATGGGCGCATGAGCTTTGTCGAAGGCTCGAGCCTGCGCGATTTTCTGCAGCTGTTCTCTATTAATCGCATGAATGTTGCGAGCTACCCTGTGCAGAAGGCCATTCGCGCAGTCGCAATGAAGTTTCGTCGCCGTCAACAGGCCAATCCTGTCGGCGAAGCACAGAAGAATGTTGCCCACCACTACGATTTGGGGAACGATTTCTACAAGCTGTTTCTCGATAACAACATGCTTTACTCCTGCGCCTATTTCATGGATGAGAACGAAACCCTGGAGCAGGCACAGCGCAACAAATTGCGCCTGCTTGCGGCCAAGCTCAACCTGCAGCCGGGGCAGAAGGTTCTCGATATCGGCTGTGGCTGGGGCGACCTTGCGTTGTACATAGCCAAAATGGCTGATGTCAAGGTGCTGGGTGTCACGCTGTCAAAAGAGCAGCAGGCGCTGGCATCGAAACGTGCACAGGCAGAGGGGTTGTCGGACAGGGTGCGGTTTGAACTCAAGGATTACCGCAATGTGGATGAAAAGTTCGACCGCATCGTTTCGGTCGGCATGTTTGAACATGTAGGCGTGCATCACTATGACGAGTTCTTCAAGAAGCTGAATGCGCTGATGCCCGACGACGGCATAGCGCTCATTCACTCCATTGGTCATATGAGTCCGCCGGGTATGGCGAGCACCTGGCTGCGCAAGTATATTTTTCCCGGTGCCTATTCCCCGGCGCTTTCCGAAGTCTTCTCCGTGGTCGAACATAATTCGCTGTGGGTGACAGATCTAGAATTTCTGCGCGTGCATTATGCCGATACCCTGGCCGAATGGGAGAAGCGATTTCAGAAAAACCGCGCCATAGTGGAGCAGATGTTTGATGAGAAATTCGCCCGCATGTGGGAATTTTATCTCATCAGCGCCGAAATGATGTTCCGCACCGGCAGCCAGCTGGTGTTTCACATGCAGCTGTCGCGCAGCCGCGATGCCGCACCGATCGTCAGGGACTACATGGTGGATGTGCAGCGCGAATACCGGGCGCGAGAGGCAGAGTTGTTGTAGCCTCATTATGTGATGGCGTTGTGCAAGAGCTTCGCATACAATCTTTTGCCATTGAATATTGCGAGTTAAGGACTATGCAGGACATTAATCCGATCACCAACAGAATAGACAATTAGAAAAACCCATATAAAAACATAAAGATAGGAGTATTGATCGTCTCCTTGTATCACTTCTGTATCACTCTTCCACAAAAATCTGCATCAGTGGGCGGGTATGGTTGTTAACGCCCAACTTCCGAAATGTGAACACAACCGACTATCAGCATCGAATCCTGAACGACGGCTTTGTATTGACCTGCCGGTCGTAGCCTCCTCCAATTTCGCTCAGGTTGCTGATTCAGCGACTGGCTCTAGTTGCTCCGAAGCAGACAGTTGATCCCAGCTAAGATAAGATACTTGCCGTTGCAGGGGAGTGGCTCGACCACTTCCAGATTCCACTCACATACCACCCCGCTCCCGACATCGCCTAACCCAACTGCTGTCCGGCCCGGATTGCCGCGTGCTGGCGAGGCGCATGCAACTTGAAAAATGTCCCATGGTGGGCTAATTTCTGTTTCAGGTGGCGATTTTCGCAACAGGAGAGAGCGGGATGGCCGGTACGGATAACAGGGATTATGTCAAATACACAATGGTGGGCTTGTTGGCACTATTGACTATCCCATCCGCTGCGCTCGCTGAAAGTAAATTCCTAT
>JBGCEN010000378.1:0-14347 GCA_045106435.1 Rhodothermales bacterium | reverse complement strand
GCGTTGTGAGCTGGGCTTTTATCGAAGCGTTTAGCCAGGGTCTTGGGGCAGTAAAACAAAAAGATGACGTGACACAAGCAGGCCCTGGGTATGGAATGCGCGATTGGGGATAAAAGTGCGCATTGATTTCGCGGGATATCCCCGCGCAAAAGTTTTTGCTCAACAGGGTGTTAAAAGTGGATAAAGCTGTATTGCGATTATACAACGGAGCAACGCGTCACAGCAGTACTTAAGATTCAGAACAATTTTAAATGCAATTGCCCTGGGTTTGCTGGCATTCAAGGAGCTGTTAGCAGTTCAAGGTAGGCTGGTTTAAGAATTTGCGTGTGTTTGTACGTACTTCGCCTTGAAGGCTTGCTAACAGGCTGGGGCTTCTTCGAGGGTGCGATGGATGCAGTTGGCTTGTCCAGCGTAGCTTGATACAAGCGGGTGCGCCTTGCTGCTTCAGAAACAATAAACTCTGCCTCAAGCATTTGCTCAGCAACAGCTCTGACTTGCACCGCATCACAATTACCACAGACATAATCCAACGACACAGATTCTGCGTGTTTGCGAAGTCTTAAATACTTAATGCGAGCTGCTTCAAAAGCGCCGGCAGAGGCATCCCGCATGGCTAGCAGTTGCGCGCGCCGGCGATCGTCCAATTGACGTGAGGACATGATAGACTAATTTATTTTAGATGGGGAAAAGGTCCTCACGACCTGAAATATTGAATAATCTTATTTTGAGATGTGATCGGGAGGACACGCCACTAAATATCAAAAGCAGTGCCAACCTATGCGGAGCTTGAAATATATTTCTGGAAGCGCTTTTTATTTAGTTACCCCAAAGACTAAAACTAACTTTTTTAAAGAGGAAAAAGCGCTTTCAACAAAAAAATAATTAGTCAAACTTGCGACTTAGACTAATTTACCATACTTTAGGACTGTCTTAAGCTATGCGGGTTCGAAGAACCTAAGAGAAAACCCAGACCTGTCCCCAGCAGTCTGGGTTTTCTTATTACCGCCCATATCGAATAGGGCATCCATAAGATTCAGTCACAGGATACCGCACCTCTTCTCCATTCATAGACTGATTCAGCGCGTCGGAAACGTAGTTAATAGCGCCTTCATTGTCTGACAAAGCTCCATCCGGCTGGTTATCAAAAGCGCCTTGGTAGATCAGCATCCCTTCAGGGTCAACAAGCGCAAAATGAGGAGAAACAACTGCTTCATACTGTGGCCCAACAATCCCTAACACGTCCATTAATACCGCATCCTGGTTGCCACCACGCTTTTCCAGTTGTTTACGCATTTTATCTGGCGACACTTGCCCCTGCTTGCCTTGCGCCTCCGATACAATAGAAAGCCACACCACATCTTTCTCTTTAAATGCGTTCTGCATGATAGGCAAAACACGGTTTTTATAGAGTATATCGACGGTACGGCAGCGAAAGTTCATCCACTCTAATACAACATACTTGCCCTGATACTGCTCAAGGTTGTGCGTTTCGCCTGTGACGCTCTGCAGAGAAAATACCGGCGCTTTTTCAAGGTCCTGCGCCTTTACAGGAGCTACCTCGATCAATCCTGCAATCAGGATGATTTCTAACAGATGTTTTGCAAGTGAATGATACAACATGCCCGCTTTCCTCTTTGATTTGTCCAATGCGTAGGAGCACTCAGAGGGCATTTTACGTATTACCCTCTGCTCCAAGGTTCGGCGCGAAAAAACACGTCGCCGGATTTTCGAATCTTCCAGGCGGTAATTGGATTGAGATGATAGGGCACCGCACCCAGGCCTCTGGCTTCGATCAGGGCCTTTCGAGTCGGTTGTACATAGCCTGTTTGGTCAATCGCGCGACTCATGATTTCGGTCTCTTTACCATCCCAATCCCATAACAACCGAAATCGTGTATGTGCCTTATCCAATACGGGCACCTGTAATTCAGCCGGCTGCCAGGTTCGGCCCCCGTTGGTGCTCACTTCTACCCGTTGAATATGTCCTCTACCGCTCCAGGCAATACCACGTATTTCAACCCATCCCTTTTCAAGGGTCGCAGGATAGGATGGAAACGTAATAATCGACCGCGCATCCATCATGAAACTGAACTGCCGTATCTTCCCCCCTTTTACGGGTTCTGAATACTTGGACGTTTCTTCCCTGGTCATAAATGGACGGTCACTTATTTCAATCCGTCTGATCCATTTAATATTGGCATTGCCTTCCCAACCGGGCAGTAACAATCGTGCCGGATATCCGTGCTCAGGGCGCACAGGCTCTCCATTCTGGGCATAGGCAATCATCGCATCATCCCAGCCCTTGTGCATCGGGACGCTTCTCGTCATAACCGCTGCATCTGCCCCTTCAGCTAAAAACCAGATAGCCTTGGGATTTACGCCCACTTCCCTGAATAAGGTTGAAAGCATAACCCCTGTCCATTCGCTTTGACTGGTGAGTCCGCAAATCTGGCCGGCGCGTGTTTCTTCAGGCGCACTACGCCACAAATTACCTGAACACTCCAGAAAACAAATGCGAGACGTTGCCGGAAAACGCTTCAGATCTGCCAGAGTAAATTTCATTGGCCTATCGACCATACCGTGAATGAGCAACTCATATCGTTCCGGATCGATGGTGGGTACTCCGCCGTGGTGGCGTTCATAATGTAAATCGGAAGGTGTTATGGTACCGTGCAGATACTCCAGCGGAGTACGCGAGGATGACAATGATGGGTTTCGCTTAGGGTTCTCAAAAGGTGAGCGTGTACCCAGTTCACTAGGCAAAGGCCCGGGCACCTTTGTAGGGTCATCAGGCGCTTCCTGCCTGGCTTGCGGAGCCGTTTGAATCATCCGTCCGGTTGCAGTTTGCGCCATCACAACTCCGGCTCCTCCCGCAAGGCCGGCCAACAAAGCCCGGCGCGTCAGTTTCGAAGCAGGTCCCTTTCCATGTACCCCTGATGCATCATCCTTCATATCAAGCCCTGTGCCTGTTCAATTATTTTCACTTTTCACTTTTAATGCACTTGTTCATGGTCCAGACGGTCATCCGGGACATATAGATCGCGTGCCGGCATTTGCACCATAGGTAATGAGGTGGCATTCATGGCTGCGTCTTCGCCGACAAGGTCATTGAGGTACAGGATATAAGCTGTTAAAGCATATACCTCATCATCAGTTAGCGATCCAGGCATGGGCTGCGGCATCGCGCGGCGGATATAATCAAAGAGGGTGGTGCTAAATGGCCAATAGCTGCCTACCGCTTTCATTCTGCGTTGAGATAGGTCGGTGTCCATGGCAAACGCATCTCCAGGAAGCCGGCCTACCAATTGATCGTTTGGTCCGCCGGTCCCCTCCACTCCATGACACGCCATACACTTCTGTTCATAAATCGATTTGCCTTCTGCCACAGATCCTTCGCCGGCAGGCAGCCCAGTTCCATCAGGCATAATGTCGATATCCCACGATGCAATTTCATCTTCGGAAACCTCCCTGCCAAACCCGAAGCTTTCAGGCAATGCATGCTGTGCCTCCTGAACGGTTTGCGGCGCTGCAGCCGGTGCATTACATCCGGCAGAAATCAGTAGTAACAGCAGGTAAGCAGGAAGCCGGCCTGGCCTAATCAGAATTTCCGTCATTTTCTCTCGCTTATGAATAAGTGTGCCATATCCAATAAACCGAAAAAATAAGAAAACAGCTAAGCACACTGGTGTGCTCAAGATAACCTGAGTAAGGGAGATTCATGAATCTCCCCAACACGGCCATAAGAATGGTCCACTGCTAAATGAAAAGAGGTAGTGCTTAAGAAATCAGGCCCATAAAAAAAGCCCGATCCAAGGATCGGGCTTTGCTATAATGTTATATGTACTATTTCTTTTAGTCCATCCGCTGAACGTTCACTGCAGCTAAACCTTTAGGCGTGCGCTCAACTTCATATTCGACTTCTTCGCCATCACGAAGACCATCATCCCAACCAAGTCCCTCGACGTTATTGCGATGTACAAAAACGTCTTTACTGCCGTCGTTTGGTTCAAGAAAGCCGAAGCCTTTTTCGACATTGAACCATTTTACTTTACCTTGTGCCATAATTTTACTTTGTAATTCTTCACTAAAACGCTTGCAAAACATCCTGAAGAATCTCAAAGAGCCAACGGGGTGCCATGAAGTGAATTAGCGAGTTGTATAAAAGGTGATATGTAATTTAGTACGTACAAATTATCGGCAGGTTCAGCCTTTTCCTCAGCAATATTTAAAAATCGGCCTATAATGGCCAGAAACGCACAAATACTCGATATTCTTCACAAAACTCTTTGTGCACTACCCCGCTTAAAGTGGTCGTCAAGGCCATCTACATTTGCATCAAATCAGCATTTAGAAACATAAAAATACTTCTTCACCTGACTATTTCCCGGGCAGCCGGCAAGCTATTATGAGCCGTGTAGTAACGAAGAAATCCTAAATAATAGCGGCATCACAAATATAATCTGGTATAATGCCAGACGATTCTATAGCAACATCTACATTGTGAGATTGTGTGTTACCTGTAAGGACCAGTGCAGTATCAATACCAAAATGATTTCCTCCCATAATGTCCGTCTCAAGGGTATCACCTACCATAAGAATATCATCTTTGGTTAGCACCCGCTCCTTTTTAATACGGTCAAATGCAAACGTAAACATTTGCGTATCTGGTTTCCCAAATCGGATAAACTTTTTGTGGACGATCTTTTCGATCATGTTAGAAACAGAGCCAATAGCGACGGCAACTTCTGTTCGCGAAGTAGGATAAGCACGGTCTGTATTTGCTACAATGACAGGAATATTAAACTTCCGCAGCAGGTTCACGCTTTTGTTAACATCCGCTACCCAATCAAATCCTTCATCATCAAGCATGAGCAGCGCCTTCACTTCTTCACTTCGTGCCAAATCAAGATCCTGGACCGCTACTGCCTCCAGACCCAAAGTCTCTATATAATGGGCTGCAGCCTTGGTACCTAAATAAGCTACCAGACCGTGCTTCACCTTATATCTTAAATACTCCCTTGCCAACATACCGGATGACACAATCTTGCTTTCAGTGACTTCGTCGATGCCGGCGCGGTTATACACAGCTGCCAGTTCAATGGGGCTGCGCGAAGAATCATTGGTCAAAACACAAAAGTCAATTTCTTTCTTGTGCAAATACTCAAAAGTTTTTTTGATGCCCGGTACCATGCCTGATGAGTTCTTCAATACACCATATGCATCGAAAAATACAACCTTGTATCCGGAAATGACTTCTTTAAATGGTCTAACTTTCATGAGCAAGAAATACGATGGAGTAATGGTGTCTGTAATTTTCGATGTACAGTTTTCAGTATATCATCATCGAGCTATATTTTTAGCGCACGCAATAACTTCTCGGTATCAAAAACCTTGTCGATCTGTGGTAAATACAGATTAAATGCTTCTTTCTGCAGTTGTTCAGCATAAGATGCTCGGAAAAATTGCCACCCATACTTTACTACATAATTTAGAATAAAAAATCGGTATCCCTCTTTTATAAACCGTACCTCAGCTTCTTGAAGAGGATATACTTGATGATAGGCTTGTAGAAAAAGAATAAACCGCGGCTCCATCATCGGGTCGGCCAGATAGCTAAATACAGTACGATCTCCGACATCCGACACCACCCGGCTCATAAAATAAAAATCGATAACCCGGGAGGATACCCTGAACCAATCGTAATCCCAACGGCTATAAAATTCCCCAGCCCGCGTAACAGAAAAGTTGCCGATATTCCAATCCACAAAAACGGGGATCTTTCTAAACCCGGCATAGCCCAAGGCTGCTATGTTTTCCAGAAAAGAATCACATTGCTGCTGCGCCATTTGGATGTCTTTGCTATAAATAACCTGGTTCTGTAGTAAGTGAATCAGGTCTAGCACATCAGACTGGAGGGTCTTGGAAGAAGCCGGCAACAGGTGCGATACATCATCGCACGCCTTGTGAAATCGAGCAATTTGCTCTGCCAGTTTCACGATATGATGTTCTCCCAACCGCCGCGGCATCAACTCACGTACGCTGATTGCATGGTAAAACACAACCCAGACGTCTTTACCACTCCCTTTGTCGCAATAGGTAAAAACCTCGTCCCCTTTCGTCAAAGAATTAGCGAGGAAATGTTCAAACTGCCCGGTCAGAGAATTAGACAGTACATTAATTATGTTATGGTCTTCCTTAAATTGTTCGTACTTTCCAAACCAGGACAATTTGGCAACTACGAATCTTTGGTCGGCGAATTGCAGTTTGTATACATGATTTGTTGAAACCTTGGCGCTTATATCTTCAACCAACGCCAATTCCTGGGGCGAGCCATAGGCTTCCCAGGCTTTTTTCACAATCGATAAAAAGTCCACTTCTTGCATGCTGAATAACTATTTTCAGTGGTAATTGATGAAGTATCGTCCAAGATTTGATTACAGTAGACGCATCCAAGACTAATTAAACCAAGTCGTGAGGTATTTTTTAAAGAATATGCTTGAGTCTTCAGTAGTCAGTTCTCAGATTTCACTTTTTTATCACTGAACACTGATATCTGAAGACTGCGTACTCAGTTCAAGGTCTTCAGGTTAGCACACAACGTAGGTTTATTAACGTAGATCCTTATATCTGGAACGACAAAAGAATCGACACATTTCTTCAATCGCCTTGTCTGCTCAAAGAAATAACACCTTATTACTGATCGCCGTGCTCCTCTTTGGAGCTGGTTGTTTTGAAGGTGCGCCTCGCAGGCATCCACTAGACCCACAAGGTGAAAATTTTGAAGACATTGGCGGCATTTCCATCCTGGTCTCCACATATTATGGACCCCGCAGTGGTATTGCTGACGCCACGGTTAAAATTACACCAGGCTCCTTTTTTGGAGAGACAGATGCAAGCGGTCGTGTGTTTGTCTCTGGTCTTGTTTCGGGTACCTACTCCCTGACTGTAGAAAAAGCCGGCTACGCATCTCAATCACAAACAATCAATGTAAATACTGGCGAAACAGCCAACATTGAAATTCCCATGCCGGGACTCCCTGAGTTTACCAGCATTGACATCTCAACCCTCCACATAAGTAGATGGTGGCCGCCTCCTGAAGAGTTATTCCGCTTGCAACTTGAAACTACGCTAAACGATCCAGATGGCCTCGCTGATATTGAAGAAGTGTGGATTGAAATACCAGATTTCGACTACAAAGAAACGTTAACAATCCAATCCAGCCCGGGTGTGTTTACCCACACCATCCTGGAAACCAGTTTACCCGTACGCTTGCCGGCGCTACTGGGCCGCGACATGATTCTCTTTGCCAGAGATCGAACGGGCGCTATAAATCAATCTGAGAAGCAATCTATATTTCGCATTATTGACGCTTCTCCCCTTGCAGTATTACCGCAAGGCCTACAATTGCTCGATACGACTACACCAGAGCTGACGTGGGAATCGATCTCGGAAGATTATCCTTTTTCCTATCAGGTAGACGTTGTCAGAGTCGACAATAACATCCAGAACCTGATTTTATCCCTGTCGGATATTTCTTCAGATAGTTCTTCCGTTCAAACATCCCCCCTTTCCTCGGGCGAATATTTTTGGACGGTGTCGGTGGTAGATGAATTTGGCAATCTGAGCAGATCAAAAGAAGCCGGCTTTCGGATCCCGTAACCCATGAGCGAACCTAAACAAATATCTCCTCCTCCTCTGTCGGCGTTGTTCGATATTGCGTTGACGCTGAACTCCATCCAGGAGCCGGCGGCATTACTCAAACACGTACTTGAAATTGCCACCAGCACACTGAATGCAGACCGCGGCTTTGTGCTATTGAGCAGCGAAGAGCATCAGGATGGATTTGAAGTAAAATGCTCGCAGAATTTTTCAGATGAGCAATTGGGGGACGTTGTCAGTATTTCCACCAGCGTAGTGCACCAGGTTTTACAAAATGGCACCCCCCTATTGCTGCATGAAGCGCTGGAAGACGCTCATTTTGGGCAGGCACAAAGCATCATCTTGCAAAAAATCAGGTCTATAGCCTGTGTGCCTTTAAGGTTGAAAGACCGGCAAATTGGGGCAATATACATGGATTGCCTCACCAACAGGAGCCGGTTCAAGCAAGAAAACGTTCCTTTCCTCGAAGCTTTTTCCAACCTCGCGGCTGTTGCCATAGAAAATGCCAAAGTCTATCAAACGCTCCGAAATGAAAACCGGCATCTGCGACAGGAAATCCAACAAATCCATGGTTTCGACGAGATCATCGGCCAAAGCCGGCCCGTGCGTGCGTTGTTTGATATTTTGCAGCGCGTTATGGATACCGATGTAACCGTTTTGCTCGAAGGGGAAAGTGGTACTGGTAAAGAGCTTGCGGCCAGAGCGATACATTACAATGGTCATCGTAAAGACAAACCGTTCCTTGCATTATTCTGTGGATCACTGCCTGATGCACTGCTGGAAAGTGAGCTGTTCGGCTATAAGAAAGGCGCGTTCACAGGAGCTTCTACAGACAAACCCGGATTATTTGAGGCCGCTGATGGCGGTACGCTCTTTCTTGATGAAGTTGCAGACCTGAGTCCTTCTCTACAAACCGCCTTATTAAGGGTATTGCAGGAAGGAGAGGTCAAAAGAATTGGGGAAAATCATGTGCGGCATGTTGATGTTCGACTCGTTTCAGCATCCAATAAATCGCTGCCAGACCTGATGGCCGAAGGTGCGTTTCGTGAAGATCTCTTCTACAGAATCAATACAATAACAATAACAACACCACCGCTTCGAGCGCGCGGGAGTGACATATTGTTGCTCGCGCACCACTTTTTAGATAAATATGCTGTGGGCCGGCGAAGCTATATCAAGGGATTCGATGAAGAGACCCTCGAAGCGCTACAGGCCTATCATTGGCCGGGCAATGTGCGTGAATTACAGAATACCATCGAGCGGGCTGTTGTCCTTGCATCAAATGAGTTCATCGCGCCCAAGGATTTAAACCTTCCTGTTACTGATGCTCCGCTCGACAAAAAATATTTGCCGATGTCTCACGAAGGCAAGACCCTAAAAGCAATTGAAAAACAGGTTGTACTGAATACGCTTGAAGATTGCGGAGGGAATGTTTCTAAAACAGCACGCACACTGGACGTCTCCCGAAGCTGGCTACATTACAGGCTAAAGGAATGGGAAAGCTGAGATAATGGGCAATCACCAATCCATAGGCGGGGTCACACCCTTTCTCAAGATCCATGAAGGATCCTGGGCCGACGTATTCAAAGCATATGATGCGTCCTTGGAGCGGTATGTCTTGTTGAAAGTGCTGAATGAAAAAGTCAGAAATGATGAAGCACTGACGCATCAGTTTGAGTTGGAGGCAAGGCTCATGGCCAAGATTCAACATCCCAATGTGGTCTCTATTTTATCCTACGGCACCGATGCACAGCAGGTCTATTTAACGACAGAATTTGTCGAAGGCAGTTCATTGCGTGAGTTGATTACAGCAGCAGGTAAAATACCTCCGCTCATTGCACTCCAAATACTACAGGAAATAACGCAAGGCTTACAGGCTGCACATCAGGAAAACATTTTTCACAGAGATCTGAAGCCGGCAAATGTGCTGGTATCTGCCAAAGGGCATATCAAGCTTGCTGATTTTGGGATGGCCACGCTCAAGCAAGACAACCAGTCTGCAGCATCAGATCAGTCAGATGAACCTGTTCAGAACGATGAACGCGCCGCTGTTATGGGCACGCTGGCGTATCTAGCCCCTGAACACGTCTTTGATGCAGCACCGAGTATCCAGAGTGATCTATTCTCTCTGGGCGCGACATTGTATGAAATGCTCGCCGGCCGGCCGGCATTTAGAGGCAACGACACGCGTGAGTTTTTTGACAGTATCCTGCACTACGACCCGATTCCGCTCCTGAGAAGCGATAACTTGCTTCCCGCATCGATGATTATTCTTTGTCAAAAGCTGCTCAACAAAGCCCCGAAAGACCGGCCTCAAACAACCGATGTATTACTGGAGGAAATACATCACATCAAAAAACAATACGCAGCGTTTCGTGGACAGGAGCATCTTCAAGCTTATATAGAAGCTCCTGAAGAATACGCATCCGCCCGTTTGAAATCGGCAGATACGCCGGCAACACAGTCCTTTCCTCAGCGATTAAACAAAGAGAGCAACGAAGACCGGCCGGCTGCTCAATATCAAAAATCGGTTGCTACACAATCGATCAAGAAACGCAGTCCGTACACATTTTTATGGGCAGCGATCGCGGTGATTGTAATGGGTGCCTCTGTTTACTTTTTGCAAGAGTCACCTGTACAAACAAAACAAGACCTCCAACCCAGCATCGCTCAAAATACTGAAGATGTTGTACCCTCATCTATCGAGCAGCCGCAACAAAAACAGCCAGGCGCAGCATCTGGAACCACTTTACCGGTGCCGACAGAGATGGGAGAAGTGGCTTTCCCTCCAGTTGAAGCTTCATCCGACAACATAGCGCAGCCGGCAGCGTCGCAAACTGGAAATACAGATGAAGCGGCAAAACCAATCTTAACAACAGAAGCTGAAGATATCCCGGCCATTGTATTAGCTGACACAAGTGCTACGCGTTCCAGAATACAGTTGCCGGCACCAAGTCAGTTACCGCCGGCATCCTCAGAGACCATACCCGGCTCGCTTGATATTCTATGCACTCCCTGGTGTGAAGTACAGCTTAATGGTACACAAATGGGGCAGGCACCGCCGGCACTAATTACATCCCTAGCCCCCGGCACGTACCAACTGCGATTGACCAACCCTCACTATCCGGCATTTAAGCAGGAAGTGAATATTACGCCCGGCGCAGTTGATTCTGTCAGGCTTTCATTCAAAGATTTTGTCGCAACCATAGATTTCGAGGTGATCCCGTGGGCTGAAATCATTATTGATTCAGTATCCTACGGAACGGTCCCTCCGATGCAGACCATTCTATTGGCTCCGGGTGAACACGCCCTGACGTTAAAGAACAGCGAGCTCGGGACGTGGCATACAACGTTCATCGTTGCTGCCGGCGAAAAACGCAGACAACCTTACAACCTCCGAACTTTACTCAAAAACTGAAACGGTATGACCCTTGCAAAACAGGTTAAGACCTGCCATGTTTTACATAAAAAGCGACCATAACCTGCACACGTGTGAAGGATAGACGCTACATACAACCTTTCTGTGCAATGCTCTTGAGTATTGTATTGTCCTGCATTTTTGTGTTGCCGGCTTCTGCTGACACCCCAAGAAGCTGGCAATTCAGGACACCTATGCCAACGCCAAGGACGGGGGTTACGGCTGTTGTACTTAATGATTTGGTTTATGTACTGGGCGGGAAAGATGAAACAGGTGCTATTGTCAATATCGTTGAACGATATGATCCATCAACAAATACCTGGGATACGGCCCCAGTAATGGACAGAGCACGTTTTAACGCTGCAGCCGTTGTCTTAAATGGCCAGATTTATATTATGGGAGGCCGTGGTAGTAATAATGAAACGCTAAGCAATACGGCTGTTTTTGATCCATCAACACAAGTATGGAGCGCAGTTGACGATCTTCAAGTGGGCCGGGAAGGCCTCGCAGCAGTAGTACTCGACAACACCATATATGTGATGGGTGGTTCAAATGCGAATGAACAAATCCTGAACACTGTAGAATACTACGACGAATCTGCAAACCGGTGGCGAGACTTTTTTTCATGGCAATTACAGGTCGGGAGCGCCTCCTTTGCTTCTGTGTCTCTTTCTGATTCGGCCTATGTTTTTGGAGGTTTCAGCTCTTTTGGGCCCCTAAGCCTGGTTCAACGATACCATGCTACCGAAGGAGTCCAGGAAAAAGCCCCCGTAACGCCGGCACGTGGTGGTTTATCAGCCGCAGTCCTTGAAAATGCTGTTTATGTTATTGGCGGACGAATAGGTAACAATGAGGTTATAGCAACGGTCAACCGATTCTTACCTGCAGAAAACACATGGGAGCTTGCCGAGCCACTGAATGAAGCACGTGAAAATGCGCCGGCTGTGTTTATAGATGACCAGATTATTGTCTTTGGCGGCAACAATGAAGCGGGCGATGTTTTGGGCAGCGTCGAAGCGTATAATACAGTTGTTGTACCTCTTGCCAGCAACGACTCCGCCTCTACGCCAGAAGACACCTCCATCGCAATCAGTGTATTAACCAACGACAGCGATCCGGCCGGCGAGGAACTGACCATCATCGGCTTCACCCAGCCCGATCATGGCACAACTACTCAGATAGATGCCGGCACCCTGAATTATCAGCCAGATCCAAATTACGTGGGCACAGACTTGTTTTCATACTCAATCGAGAATGAATCAGGTGGCGTTGCACTGGCAACAGTTCAACTTATCGTCGATCCTGTCAACGACGCACCAAACATCTTAACCACTCCTGTGCGCAGCGCACTCATTGATGCAGTGTATACCTACGATCTTTCAGCTGAAGATGTAGACGGGGATCCACTGATCATTACCGCCGGGCCGCTACCGATGTGGTTACAGTTACTGGATGGCGGAGACAACACCGCGCGCCTGTCAGGCACACCAACACAAGACGACGTGGGCCCATTTGATATTGAGCTTTTCATATCGGACGGACTTGACACTACACGCCAGAGTTTTCAGTTAAGCGTCGTCAATGCAGCGCCGACAGTGCCCGGCCTTTTGATGCCGGCTGATGATAGCAACATACCTCAAGCGCCTGTATCGTTTACCTGGTCCGAATCTGAAGGCAACACGTATCAATTCCAACTGTCTACGGATGATCTTTTCCTGTCAGTTCAAGTGGACACAACGGTTATCGCTCCTCCTCTTGTCTTCGATGAATTATCCGAGGCGAAATATTTCTGGCGGGTACGCGCTATAAATGCCGCCGGCACCAGCGAATGGTCATCAACGTTCACGTTCAGGTTTGGCACCTCGAATGTTGGCAATGAAGAAGAACTTCCAAGATTAGATTTTACGCTGCATCCTGCGTATCCCAATCCATTTCAGGTGACCGCGGTTATTCCTTTTGAGATACAGCAGTCGGGCAAACAGGTTGAAGTGACTGTGTTTGACTTGAGTGGACGAAAAATCACAACATTGCTATCCCGTACACTGCCCTTGGGCACCTATCAGGTGCAATGGGATGGAATGGATGCTGATGGCCGGCCGGCTGCAAGCAGTAGATATATCATACAGCTTCGCGTTGGTGATTTGCAGCAAACCCAGGTGTTAATGCTCATTCGATAATACATGCGCAATAACACCCATCATACCGTCCTCCTCGCTACTCTGGTGCTCGCACTTTGGGGCTATTTGTGTCCAGCAGCCATTGGGCAACAATTGGGTCAACAGTCCAATCAGGAGATCATTGGTGATATCAAGAACGCGTATGAAAACCTTGATTTTTCAGTAGCCGAGGCCCGGGTTGACGCAGCAATTGATGCTTTTGATCGGTTTACGCCGGCTGAACTTGGTGAGATATACAGCATTTCGGCGCTCATCTTTTTTGCAAGAGACGATCAGGCAGGTACGCGCCGGCAATTAGACCTCGCCCTTCAAGTAAATCCTGAGCTCAAGCTTTCCGCGCGGGAAGCGCCTCCTCAAGTAATCGCGATACTGGATGAACTCATACAAATCAGGGCAGCCTCTTTGCCGGCAGAAACGGAACTTCGGTATCTGATTGTAGAAGACCCCAGACCCGCGGCAGTGATGCGCTCGATGGTGCTCCCTGGCTGGGGACAGTTGTATAAAAAGCAGCGGAAGAAAGGCATACTATTAATGTCTGCCTGGGGCCTTACTTCAGTTGGAGTACTTGTGGCACATAACGAGCGAAAAAAAGCAGAAGCGTTTTATCTGGCATCGATTGATCTGCAGCAAATCAATAACCGATACCCTGCCTTCGACAGATGGCATAAAGCAAGAAACAGCTTGTTCATTGCAGCTGCCGGCGTTTGGGCTTACAGCTATGTTGACGCCCTGCTGGATCACCCTTCTCCGCTGTCTAACAACAAAAAACATCCGCTCCAGCTATCTTTCACTCCCATCCCTAAAAAACCCAGCCTTTCTTTGAATTATTCTTTTTAACTCAGCTTAACTCAGCATCCCTCCTTTGTAACGACTACCTTACAATCGGATATGCTTCTTTTTCACATTTCCAAAGCTCTCGGGTCAAAACACGACTTAAGCTCAGCATAGTCCGTTTAGAACCTGTTGAGATTTGAGGTTCGCAATTGAGAGAGATGAGATTTTGAGTGATTTTGGATACGACTTTTTGAGCGCATAGCAGCGTTACGTGTGAAAAAAGCGGATTCAAAAGCACCAAAAGATCGCTCACTCAATGT
>JBGCEN010000377.1:0-14664 GCA_045106435.1 Rhodothermales bacterium | reverse complement strand
GCAAACAAAATATTGATTGCGTGTTGCAGTAATCATGTGTTCTAAAGACTGGCGACCTGAATTGCTGGATCGCACACGTTATAGAACCTTTTGAGGGGCTCACTAAAAAGAATTGAGTACAGTCAATGATTTCTATCATTGACTGGTTTAGGGTTTAGGGTTTAGGGTTTAGGGTTTAGGGTTTAGGGTTTAGGGTTTAGGGTTTAGGGAAATTTAACTTTTAACTTTTAACTTTTAGCTTTTGACTTTTAACTTCAAAAGAAGCCCTATTTCGCCGGCCAGATCATTGTGCCTATTTTGTCGATGTAGCCCATGTGGCCATCTACAAATATACGCGCGAGCTCTCCGTTGAAGCTCCACCCTTTATCGAATCTTGGTTGGATCGAAAACTCGCCCGTTTCATTTACATAACCCCATTTTTCGCCATATTTAACCAGCGCAAGGCCTTCGGAGAAGTCATAGGCATGATCGAAGATTAATTCTATTGCCACTTCTCCTTCTTTATTGATAAAGCCCCAGGTACCGTCGTTGTAAATGCGCGCGTATCCCTCAGAAAAGCTGTGTACTCTTTCATAAGGCGCTGCTACAATTAACTGGCTGTCTGTATCAATAAACCCGTAATCGCCATCTTTATGAACAAGGGAAACGCCTCCTTGAAATGACCTGGCCAGACCATATCCGCCTTCAATGACAACTTCGCCGGCCTTGTTCAGATAGCCCCAGTCGCTATTCCCGGATACAAATCCAAATTTTCTCTTTAACTCAACCGGAGCCAGTCCTTCGCTAAAAGAAAGCGCAGTTGAATACTTCGCCGGCACAACTTCGTTGCCCTCGGCATCAATGTATCCCCACTTGTACTTCCCCCCCTTCTTCCTTTGCACAGATGCAATGCCTTCAGAAAAGTCAAGGGCTTCGCTATACCTGACCTTAATGACCTCCTCCCCTTTTTTATTTACAAACCCCCACTTGTCTTTTGTACTAACGCGTGCCAACCCTTCTGAAAATGCGTGTACGCGGTCATAAATGGCGTCGATAACAATTTCGCCCGTCATATTCACATAGCCCCAGCGATTTGTGATTTTAACGGGTGCCATGCCTTCCGAAAAATCCAGCGCTGCGTCAAAACGAGGTTCTATTTTGAGTTCTCCATCAGCGTTGATGAATCCAAAACCGTTTTCGTGCCTGACCGGATACAAGCGATCCTGTGCGTAAAGTGATTCAGACAAAAAGCCCGTTGAGACGATCAAAAAGGCAAAAAACAAACAAATTCTGCTCATGACAAAATTTCGCATTACTACTTTACCGGAGTATTAATTCCTTACAATGCTGTTATACAGGCCAATCTTACCCTTCAAATACCTTCTTTCAGTCCTAAAAGAGACTGAACAGTCAGCGATCGCGTGTGCGTCGTTGAATGATCTTGCTTGAATAAGACGACGGCTCATTTCGAGTAAGCAGGCCGTATATACAATCACATTGTGTGATACATTGTGTGATACATGGTGCGTACTGGGCCAGAAGCTTGCCGGCCCACGGTGGGTTTAGATCCGTAATGTACCAAAAAGCACTAAAATAAATCTCTTTAGTTTTGCTCAACGGTAACAAATACGTTGTCAATAAGCCTTGTTTTCCCAAAAAAGACAGCCAACGCAATCAAAACTTCCGGGTGATTATTCAAATCCTGCACGGGCTGCACATCAAGCGTATCAACAACCTCAACATATTGGATTTTACCTCTGCTGTTCGCTTCAATATGCCCGGTAACCAATCGGATCAATTTATCCGGGTCTCTTTCGCCCTGTACGATAGCGGCTTTCCCTAATTGCAGCGCCTGGTGCAAAAAAGGAGCTTCCTCGCGTTGCGCCGGCGTTAAGTACACATTCCGGGATGAAGCAGCTAAACCATCTGCTTCTCGGTAGGTAGATACGCCAACAAGCTCAATCCCCATATTAAGGTCTTCAGACATGCGCCGTAAAACAAGAAACTGCTGGGCATCTTTCAACCCAAACACACCAAGATGAGGCTTGCAAGCATTAAAAAGTTTGGTAACCACTGTGGTTACACCCAGGAAATGCCCGTCCCGAAATTGTCCACAAAGCCGCTTATCCAAATCATTCACACTAACCCACGCTTTTTGCGCTTCCTGAGATCGTGGATACATATCCTCAACACCAGGAAGAAAAACAGCATCTACAATGTTTAAAGCATCCAGCTTGGCAAGATCCTCTTCCACGGTTCGGGGGTAAGAGCTAAAGTCCTCATTTGGACCGAATTGTGTAGGGTTAACAAAAATGGATACAGTTACATGATCAGCCACTTCACTTGCTCGCTCAACAAGGGAAAGATGCCCTTGATGCAACGCGCCCATGGTGGGGACAAACGCCAGTTTTTTGCCGGCACAACGCGCCTCATCTGCATGCCGCTGCATAGCTTGGACGGCTTTAATTATTTCCATTGCGCTTTGACTCGTTAGTTGAATGCAAAGAATAGAACCACAAATTCGAAATTCTGTTTTTTATCGGCCCAATTTCGTTTAAATTCCCGATGACGTAACCTGAGAATAAGCAGGCAGTTTATTAAATCCTCCCAGAATCTTACCTATTCAACCAGTTATCTGATAATACATGTCATATCGTATAGAAAAAGACTCCCTAGGCGAAGTTAAAGTACCATCAACCGCCCTCTACGGCGCACAAACACAGCGCGCTGCCGACAATTTCCCTATTAGCGGCATTCGATTCCCCAGGCGCTTTATCGAAGCGCTAGGCATCATCAAGCAGTCTGCTGCACTTGCGAACCACAAATTAGGTTTGTTGGGTGATGACCAAATGCGCGTGATCGTGGAGAGTGCGCAACAAGTTATTGATGGAGAGTTAGACGGAGAATTTGTACTGGATATTTTCCAGACAGGCAGCGGTACTTCTACAAATATGAATACCAATGAAGTCATTTCCAACGTAGCTACGGAAATGATGGGCGGAGCGCGTGGAAGTAAAGTCATTCACCCGAATGACCACGTAAATATGTCGCAATCTTCAAATGATGTGATTCCAACAGCGATGCATGTATCTGCTCGCATGGCAATTGAAGAAGAATTGATCCCCGCACTTGAGCGTTTTCAGGCTGCGTTGGAGGAAAAGGCAAAAGCGTTTGATGACGTGCTTAAAAGCGGCCGTACACATTTGATGGATGCCACACCAGTGCGACTGGGTCAGGAATTCGGCGGGTATGCTGCACAAATCCAGCACGGCATACGCCGGCTCCAGATGGCTTCTGCAGAGCTCTGTGAACTGGCCCTCGGTGGAACAGCTACAGGTACGGGCATCAACAGGCCTGTGAGTTTTTCCAAAGACGCAATCAATCAGATCAATAGCAAAACAGGACTCAGGTTTAAAGAAGCTGAGAACCACTTTGAAGCACAGGCTGCCAAAGACGGCTTTGTGATGGCAGCCGGCGTGATGAATACGCTTGCTGTTTCTTTAATGAAAATAGTTAATGATATTCGTCATCTTTCGAGCGGTCCAACAAGTGGACTTTCAGAGATAAAACTGCCGGCGATTCAACCCGGCTCGTCTATCATGCCAGGTAAAGTGAATCCGGTAATGAGCGAAGCGATGATGATGGTCTGCGCCAAAGTGATGGGCAATCTTACAACCATTACCGTCGGCGGCCAGCATGGTAACTTTGAACTCAACGTCATGATGCCTGTCATGGCCCATGCTATGTTAGAGAGTATTACCATTCTCACAAGAGGCTGCGACGCCTTCAGGAAAAAATGCCTTGAAGGTATCCAGGCTGATAAAGAACGTTGCCAGGAATTGCTTGAGCTTAATCCGTCCATTGCTACAGCCCTCAATGCCGCAGTTGGATACGACAAAGCATCAGAAATTGCCAAGAAGTCAGCCAAAGAGAGAAAATCAGTCCGTACCGTGGTGCTGGAAATGAATCTGCTTTCAGAAACAGATCTGGACAATTACCTCAATGTAAGAGAAATGACTGAACCGGGAATTCCAGGGAAATAATTAAGCTGGATATACGAAAAAGCGGAGCAAGTTCGTTATAGGAAGCAAGATACGAGTATCATAGGCTGACCACAGTATCGGCACGCTTTTTTCTCGTATACGTTCTGGGTAAGACACAATTGACTTATGCCGGCATCGCCTGATTCGCGATGGTATAAGACCAGTACAAATTTGTTGGTCGATTTTCTCAAAGATGATGACTACATCTTTAATCGTTGACATAGTTGCATGTACTTTAATATGGGTATTAGTGTAAGATATGATGGCCATAGAAATCCCGGTGCGTATACAGTATTTAACATGATTATCAACAAATAATTGGTTGTCAGATTTAGCATAGAAATTAATTGAGGCGAGACAATGAGCGTTAAACGATCAGTCCCACTGGCTTTATTTATTATTGCTGCCTTCCTGGGTGGCATCTTTTTCACAACACTGGGGGCAAATCTTCTTTCAAATGGTGATATCACTGCAGTAAGCCATGCAGCATCGCTGGATTCTGATGAGGGTACTACAGTTATTAGCGAAGAGCTTGTAAAGCCGGCCCTCGAACTGGAAGAAGCTTTCACAATGGTTGCAGAAGCTGTAAACCCAACGGTTGTTCAGATTCGATCTGAAAAAATTGTTCAACAAGAGCGTGCTTTACAAGGTACGCCTTTTGAAGATTTCTTCAGCCCCTACGGGGATCGCG
Organism: Rhodothermales bacterium; assembly: GCA_045106435.1. GTDB lineage: Bacteria > Bacteroidota > Rhodothermia > Rhodothermales > JAHQVL01 > JBCCIM01. Next base: position 9,951 of record JBGCEN010000377.1, on the reverse strand, counting down.
AACAAGGACAAGACTATCGCTCCGAAGGACTTGGATCGGGCGTAATTGCCCGTTCTGATGGCTACATCATTACCAACAACCATGTAATTGCAGGAGCTGATGAACTGGAAGTCCGCCTTTTTGACGGCAATTTCTACGATGCTACAGTTGTAGGTACTGATCCACTTAGTGACCTGGCTGTTATCAAGATTGATGCAGACAATTTGCCTGCAATCTCATATGGCGTGAATGAAAACATCCGCGTTGGACAATGGGTTATGGCTGTAGGATCTCCTTTATCTCTTGATCTTGGGAATACAGTAACAGTAGGCATCGTAAGCGCAATGGGTAGAACAAGTGATCAGATCAGTAATCTGAATCTGTTTGCCAGTTTCATTCAAACGGACGCTGCCATCAACCCTGGAAACTCCGGCGGTCCACTAGTGGATTTAAGAGGCCGGCTCATTGGTATTAACTCTGCCATTTATTCCCGCTCTGGCGGCTATCAGGGAATTGGCTTCGCCATTCCAGTTGATGTTGTTGAAAACGTAGCAACTCAACTTATCGACAACGGCGCAGTCAGCCGAGGCTTTCTCGGCGTTGGATTCGATGGCGTAAGCGAAACGCTGGCAAAGAATCTTGATATACCACGTGGTGCCGCTCAGATAGTTAGCGTCCTGGATGGTAGTGCAGCAGACATCGCCGGACTGGAGAAGAGCGATATCATTACTTCTGTTGATGGTCTGGAATTACAGGATGCGAACCAGATCAGAACCATTATTGGCAATAAACATCCTGGAGAAAAAGTAAATCTGGATGTTATCCGAGACAACAGAGAGCTCAGTATCTCGGTTACCCTTGCAGAGCGTTCTGATGAGTCAAACGGCCTTGCTCAGCCTAATGTACCTGATGTACAGGACGAGGAGGAAAGCATAGAGTCTATTGGACTGCGTGGGTTGAGAAATGTAACGCCTGAGATTCTGCGAAATCTGGAAGTCGAGAATACTGACGTGACCGGCATTATCATAGGAGATATTGATCGCAATAGTGCCGCCTATCGCGAAGCTGAGCTTCGTCAGCGAGACATCATCATAGAGATTGACCGCCAGGAGATCTCTTCAATGTCAGAATTCATGCGGGTTTACAAAGGCATTGACACCGGTGATTCATTCCTTGTTCGCGTATTAAGACCACAAGGTAATCAGTTGGTGTCCTTCCTGACGGCGCTGGAAAAACCGTGATGATTCATTCTTTTGAATGAATCAAACCGTAGAATGCAGAATGCAAAACGGCAGAATGTAGAAGTTAACCCTGAACTGGATTAACTTCTACATTCTGCCGTTTTTGCTACACTTCGACATTCGACATTCGACATTCGAGTTTTTGTCCAAAAGGACAAAAACGACCTAGCTCCCGCTAATCAGGTCAAAGTCTCCTTCCAGCACACGGTCCAACCGGCCTGTACGCCAGCCAAGCACACTGTCACGCACCAACGGCGATGGCTCCCTGCGATATCTACGCACGATATTCCGGAGCCCTTCAAGAGAATCAAATTGTTCTTCAGCTTGCGACAATAATTGAGCGGTGGTTTCTCCGGGAACGACGGGTTGCCCCGCGACAAAAACCCGTACCTTGATTCGGTCAAAAGACTTCCCCTCCCCTGGCGATTCCCACACATGTAATCCTTTTTCTGAATCCAGAATCGAATATGCTCCAAGGCCGGCAACGGCAAGTACAAAACGATTTAGACGATCTGAATCTATCCGATCCTCAACCAACACCTTGAACCTCATCTGCCGGCGCGTAGCCCAGGCGAGGTACATGTTGCTGATTTGCGATGCAAACTCCATCGCTCCATCTCTATCCCCCTCCTTACTGGGCTCTACACAAATAAATGCGTCACGAGGCAATGCTTCGTCCTCTCCTTCCAACGCATGCTCCAGCAAAAACAAGCGATGCGCCAGCCGCTGAATCAAAACTTTTGAATAAGAAACGCGCTCTTCGGGAGGTTCACCCTTCAAACGCACCAGCAAGGACTGGGCTGTTTCCGAAGCCCGCTCAAACCGATCGAGATATTCTACGTCCCCCAATACCTCAAATCGATCATCAGACTCCCAAAACTGTGGAGACGAGGTCATTGATAGCGCATCTGACTTGCGTCCTTGCCACGCTTCTGAAGTCACCTCTTGATCAATGGTCTTGTGAATTCTTTCCAGGCAGTTTACTTCTGCAGGAGTGCCGGCGGGATCAAGGATCAGCGGTTTTAGAGATTCCTCAATACTGGCCACCTCTACCTCCTGCCCTTCCAACTGCACCTCTTCAGCTTCACTGGTTGCATCGGGATCGATAAACTCTACATCAATCGCCTTCCCTTTACTCCGAACAAAAAGGAACTGGTCTCCTTCCGGAAATTGATTATTTACAATCGTAATAGCGAGCGGCGACAGCAAGTAACGCTCAATCGCCCTCTTAAGAGGACGCGCGCCCAATTCCGCTGTAAAACCTTTCTCAAGTAGAAAATCGAGGGCTGAGTCTTCCCACTCCACTGCCCAATCACGATTCCTTAGTCCCCGTCGTTGCAGCACATTGGTTAGCTCTTTCAACAAAATATCCCGAACCGTGCTTTTACTCAGCGGACGAAAAACAACCGTACGGTCAATGCGATTCAAAAACTCAGGACGGAACGTAGTCGAAACAGCTTTTGTCACAACTGACTCAGAAAAGGTTTTGCGATCACCACTAAATCCAACCTGGCTACCACGAGGTATAGCTGCGCCAAGATTAGATGTCAGAATGATGATACTATGCCTGAAATCAGCAGTATTGCCGCGCCGATCGGTGAGCCGGCCATCGTCAAAAACCTGAAGAAACAGGTCCCATATATTGGGGTGCGCCTTTTCAAATTCATCGAGTAAAATAACGGAAAAGGGCTGCTTCCGAATTTGATTGACAAGCGCCTTTGAGCTCGGCAACTCCTCTTCATGCCCCAACAAACGATTCAGTGAGCTCTCCGTCATAAACTCGCTCATATCAAAACGAATCATGCGTTCCGGCGAACCAAACAGAAATTCGGCAAGCGTTTTGGCGATCTCCGTTTTCCCTGTCCCCGTCGGCCCCACAAAAAGAAATACGCCGGCTGGGCGAGACGGATCGTTAACACCGGCCTTGATCATGGCAACGCGTTCTACCAGACAATCAACCGCCTCTGGCTGCCCCAGCACCCGCGTTTGAAACAACTCCCGAAGTGCATCAAGGTCGAGGCCATGCTTTTCATCCAGAATACTCGCCGGCAGTCCAGTTAACTGAGACAAGCTTTCAAACAGATCTTCAAGCGTCAGCGCGTCGTGCGGATCGTGGTCTGTGAGCTGGGCGAGTTTCAGGAAGTCAATCAGATTGCCCGGCGCAACAGCTTTGTCCAAATATTGCTGCGCGAGATGAAAGGCTTCTTCCATGATTTCGCTTGATATCGGGCCGGCCATTGATTTTTCCTGACACGCCCGATTCCATGCATTGGCAACAGCCATCGTCTCTTCATTATCCAGCGGACTGAGATGGATCCGCTGCATTGCCCCCCGTAACTGTGGTTTTCGCTGGATCAACCGTTCATAGGCATCCGGTTCTGTTTCCCCTATGATGGTCAAATCACCGCTTTCCAGATGCGGCGTTAACATGTCTAGCACACTGCGAGGATTATCGCGATGCCAACCGGCAAATAGCAGCTCATGAAAACTGGGTATGATCCAGATCACTTTTCTGTTGCCGGCCAGATTATTGAAAAGCTCTTGCATCCGGGCTTCCAGCTGCCCTACATAACTTTGTCCAGCCAAAATCTCTGTGGAGCCGGCTTCGAAGATAATCCAACCTTTACGCTGAAAACGACGTGCAAAAATGGTATACAGTGTGGTTTTCCCAACCCCGGGCTCCCCTGTCAACAATACAGAGCGGCGGGAAGAAGCAAGCAATGTTGCTTCCAACTCCCGCAACACCAGTTTAAGTGCAGGGTGCTCAATAATAGGTGCTATCTCGCGATCTTCTTCCCAAACCTGCCCAATGGCGTTCAGTGCCTGAAGATCAACGCGGGTACGTTGATTGGCCATCAGCTGCTTTCTGAGTGGCTGCAATTGCTCTATCTGAAGCGCATCCAGCAGCTCTTCAATCAACGTCAACTGGTCTCCCGTCAATTTCTCCAGCCGATCATCAAACGAAGGAATCTCTCCTTCTGATAGCCGCTGTTCGATGAAGGGCTTCAACATATTATGGAATGGTGGATTGGGCACCCACCATTCGCCTGTTTGTGCGATCAATGCGCCAATAATGGATTCTGCCGGCGTAGGCCGCAATGCCCGGAGCGCAAAAAAGAGCGGCCACGCATACACACGGTTGATGGACTTCATCAACGCCTCCGCTAGATCTTCCCGATCTGCTCGCTCATTTAAGGCTTCCATAGCCATACAAGCGATACCAAGATTGTCGCCGGCGCCATAGGATATCAATTCTGAAGTCTTGAATCCTGGTTGTTTTAATAAACCCAGACCTTGTTGAAAAACATCGTGGTCTAGTAAATCTCGGGGATGGGCTGTTTTGTTAAGAAAGGGCTCCAGTTCTTCGGCAAGCTCATACAACTCATTGAGCGGCGGCTTTGAAGCGTCATCAGCCAATGCATCTTCATTCGCATCCGCCTTCGCTTCAGAAATTCTATCAGAATGATCTGTAGCGCTATGAACAGATCCAGAATCTTTCGCCTGTATTTTATCCTGTCCTGCCTTTTCGCCGGCACGTTTTCTCCTCCCTAAAAACCAGGCGATCCCAAATCCGATAACCAGACCCAATAACAACTGTTCTGTCATGCGCTTTTCTCTTCGCAAATAAGCGTAAAAGGAAAAATATAGTAAATCATGTTGTATTAAGAACGACTTATTTACACCCTTTTCCGATTACAGCACCACCCAATTTTTCGATTGATTGTTCAGGGTACTGTTATCCCATGAACAAAACAGGCTGGCAATGAATTCAGCTGATAACACATGGCTGGCATCAAGATATGCGCAACACAATTTTACCTGTGTTCTGATTGGCATGCATTCGTGCATGCGCAGTTTCAGCTTCACGCCAGTCAAACACGCTATCTACCACCGGCTTCAAGCTGCCCTTTTCAATTGCTTCGCCAAACTTCAGCTGAAAATCTCTCGTTAATGAAGTCTTATAGGCAAGCGATCTGCTCCGCAGTGTGGAGGCTTTGAGATGTATTCTTTTCCTGAATAACTGCATCAGATTGACAGATTCAACTTTGCTTCCACCCATCATTGCAAGCAACACAAGCCGGCCATCTAACCCTAGTGCAGCGATGTTTTGTTCAAAGTAAGGTGCGCCAATGAAGTCTACAACCACATGCGCACCTTTACCATCGGTGTGCTTAAAAATGACTTCATCAAAAGCTTCTTTTTTGTAATCAATCGCAACATCTGCTCCTAACTCCAGACACGTCTCGTGTTTACCGGCAGATGCCGTCACAAAAACAGTTGCGCCTAATTGTTTGGCTATTTGAATCCCCGCAGTACCCACCCCACTGCCTCCTGCATGGATCAATACGTTTTCGTGTGATGCCAATTCACCAAGCCAGCAGAGTGCTTGAAATGCTGTAAGAAAAACCTCGGGAACGGCAGCGGCGTCTTCAAAAGACATTGTATCAGGCATATGCATCGCCAGAGCCTGTGGGATCACAACGTATTGAGCATAGCCTCCACCCGGCAACAAACCAAACACACGGTCTCCCTGACGCCACCCATCGCAGGATGCCCCCCACCCTTCAACGGTTCCTGCCATTTCGAGGCCCAGGATATCACTGGCACCGGGCGGAGGTGGATACACACCATTGCGCTGCATCAAGTCGGCGCGATTCAGCGCTGTTGCATGTACCTTAACCAGCAACTCACCAGAACCCGGCGCCGGCTTTTCTACGGACTGGATTTCAAGCAGACTCTGCCGGCCAGGGTTAATTACGCATACGGCTTGCATGGGGCTAGGGGAGTTTTTTGGTTAGTGGTTAGTGGTGAAAGTCACGGATTAGATTAAGTGCCTATAAACTGATCACCGAAAACTAAAAACTAAAAACTGTCAAACCATCTTGGAAGCCACATGTATTTCACCGTGCAGGGTGCGGTGTACGGGACAACGGTCTGCGATTTCCATCAAGCGTTTTTTCTGCGCGTCATCTAGCGGGCCAATCATCTCAATTTCGCGCGTGATTTGATCAATTTTTGCATTTCCTTCTGTTTCACAACTTTCGCAGTCTTTTGCGTAGATCTTCGCATGCTGTAGTTTTGTCTTTACACCTTCCAGTGGCCACCCTTTTCTATTTGCATACATCCGCATGGTCATGACCGTACAGGCCCCAAGGCTCGCATTCAGCAGATCATACGGTGACGGTCCAAGATCAGCACCTCCTACAGAAATAGGTTCGTCTGCTACCAATGTATGGCCGCTCGCATAGATGTCTGTTGTGAATCCTTCTCTTCCTAGCTCAGCAACAACATAGCCGGCTTCATGCCCTTCTGCCCCTTCTCCCTCTGTGGATGCCACTGCGGGTGCAACGGGTATGTATTTCCGGGCCCATGCAGCCAATACAATGCCTACATATTGCGCATCTGCCTCGTTCATAAGAAGATGATCTGCCTGGTCGAGCGACACAAAGCTTTTAGGGTGCTTTGCCGCTTGAAAAATTTTGGCAGCATTGTCAACGGAAACAGTCCTGTCAACCGGAGAATGAAACACCAATAGCGCTCTGTTTAACGCTTTGATATGGGCCTCCACTTTATACCCTTCCAGGTCATCCAGAAACTGTTTTTTGATGGTAAACTGCCGGCCGGCAAGATTAACAACAGCCTCTCCTGTAGCTTTTATTTCTTCAGCAGAGCTTTCGAACAAATGCTCAACATGGCTTGGATCAAAAGGCGCACCGATGGTAGATACTGCGACCACATCGGGTAAATCTTTTGCAGCTTGTAAAACCGCCGCACCACCCAGGGAGTGGCCAATCAATATTTTGGGTGCCTCGTATTGTGATTGCAAATATGCGGCAGCATCCAGCAGATCGGCTATATTCGAAGAGAAATTTGTGTCCGCAAAATCTCCTTCGCTTTCACCTAACCCGGTGAAATCAAACCGTAAAACAGCAAATCCCTGATCGGTTAATGCTCTGCTGATGTGCCCAACGGCTTTTAAGTTTTTACTACACGTAAAGCAATGTGCAAACAGTGCATAGGCTATTGGATCAGCCGTCGCCGGCAAATCGAGTCGAGCAGAAATGGTTGCTCCTTGTCTATTTTCAAAAGCTATCTTTTTCGATGGCATAGTTCAATTCAAAATTATGAGTGGCTCACAAACGAGTGGGTGACCTGCTTGTCCGGATTGTTACCCTGTCCAATGGTTTGTTCTACAAAAGTCACCCGTCCTGCTCTATCGATCAACATAACCGTTGATGCCCGTGTGCCATAGTGAGGGGCCTGGATAAACATGGGAGATAACATGCGCTCCCACTCCAGAGGCACCCCAGTACTTGGTAATGCTTCATCGGGTGCAGTTTGAGGATCCTTCAATAACGCAATCAGCGCATCACTGGAGATATGTTCGCCGGCTGTAGCGTTTTGCAAACCCAATTTCCCCCTTTCCACTTTAGGCCAGGGTGTATTCATCAAATGATTACTCAAACCGTGAATGCCAGGGCGAACTTTTTTGACCAGGTTTTCCTTGTTGGAATAATACCATAAGTCACTGCCTGAACCAAGCAATAAATTATATCCGTTGTATTCAGCCGCACGCTTATCCAGGGCCTGGAGGTACGCTTCAGGATGCATCTTGCCTTTGAGATAGTCTGAAACCAGATGTCCTCTTGAAGGCGCATCTTTTTTTTCTGATGCAGGGTCCCTATAGTTTGTGATGGCTGCAAATCTAAGATCAGCGGTAATCCCCATCCACGTACCACCTGCCTTCAAATCACGGCCGGCAATAAGACCCGGATGTTCATCCCATGAAGCAGCCGGCGCTGTCGGCCGCTCCAGAAACTCATCCCGATTGGCAGCAAGAATGAGTTGATATTTCGGATGCTGATCGTAGGAAAAAAGAATTAAACACACAGCGTATCTTGTTTAAAGCGAACTGAATACTACAGACTGATAACTACCCACTAATAACGTCCCAGCCGGCAACCTACAACAGTCTTGTCACGTTTACGGATCCAATCCATAATACAGCACTTCCTATATCATGCAAATAGACTCAGTCCTTGCCCCTATTAACATTGATTTAGGCGAAGCAAGGAGCTATCGCTATCACATCCAATCTCTTCAAGATGTACCTGAACTGATGGCGGCAGCAGGGCTTCGTACGGGGAGATGCCTCATTGTTACAGACGAAACAGTACGATCACTCTATGCCGGTGCGCTCGAAAAAGCCCTCACTGGCGCCGGCTGGACAACAAAGACTTTTTCGGTACAAGCCGGCGAAAAGGCAAAAAGCTATGCTTGTCTGCACGAAATCTACGATGTCGCTTTATCGTGGGGGATCGATAGAAAAACGCCGGTGATTGCGCTTGGGGGTGGTGTTGTTGGCGACCTGGCCGGCTTTGCAGCCGCGTCCTTGCTTCGCGGGCTTCCTCTGATTCAGATCCCAACCACACTCATCGCCCAGGTTGACAGTGCGCTCGGAGGAAAAACTGGCATCAATCATTCAACGGGGAAAAACCTGATTGGTGCGTTTCATCAACCTGCATTTGTTTGTGCAGATTTACAAACCATTACATCGCTTCCTTTCCGTGAGTGGACGAGTGGGTTGGCTGAAGTGGTTAAACATGCGCTGATTGCAGACCTCGACTTTTTTGAATGGTTGGAGCAAAACTGGCAGCAGGTGATCGACAGGAAAGAAAATATTCTAGGCCCCCTCATACATCGCGCGGCTGGCATCAAAGCTGAAGTGGTTTCTCAGGATGAACGCGAGGCCGGCTTACGCGCAATTCTGAACTTTGGGCATACCTTCGGCCATGCCATTGAGCATGTAGCCGGCTATGGTCATTACACACATGGAGAAGCGGTCGCGATGGGTATGCGCGCTGCACTCAATTTATCCGCAACCCTGCACCCTCAACTTGATGCAGAACGGGCGACAAAACTAGTAACCGCCCTGCCCATTCACGCCACCCCACTAGATATGTCGCTGGATGCACTGGTCTCAGCCATGTATACGGATAAGAAAGTATTGGCCGGCAAAATCCGGTTTGTTTTGCTCGACAAGATTGGTCATGCCTATGTAGAAGAAGCGGCCAGCTTAGACGACGCGAGAACAGCTTTTGAGGACATGCTAAACACATTATAAAACAGAGGCAATCATGACGAGTCATTTTGCGTTAACAGATGAACAGTTTGAACAACAGTTCAAAGATGCATCTCTAGACCCAATGCTGTTCTCACATGAGGCACACATCCGATTGGCATGGATTCATATTTCAACCTATGGTGTTGATGTAGCAGCTGAAAATCTGTGCCGGCAAATCGCCGTGTTTGATGCAACACACGATGACGGGACCAATTACAATAAAACCGTAACCGTGGCTGCCGTTAAGGCCGTTAACCACTTTATGGAAAAGTCTTCAGCAACAACCTTTGCAGACTTTATACAGGAAAACCCGCGCCTGATTTTCAATTTCAAGGACTTGATCAACGCACATTACAGTCAGAATATATTCAGCAACGAAGTGGCGAAACGGACATACGTTCCGCCTGACCTGGCTGCTTTTTAAGTGGCATGTGAGTTTTAGAAACTGTTGAGATTTGAGGTTCACAATTGAGAGAGAGGAGATTTTGAGTGATTTTGGATACGACTTTTTGAGCGCATAGCAGCGTTACGTGTGACACGAGGGCGCAGCCCGACTGATGCAAATAAAAAAGCGGATTCAAAAGCACCAAAAGATCGCTCACTCAA
>JBGCEN010000376.1:0-6188 GCA_045106435.1 Rhodothermales bacterium | reverse complement strand
GGTGGAGCAAAGTAACTGGCCGGCGCAATGTCATAGTAAAAACCAACGGTTTGCAAGGCGTCTTCATTGAAGACATCAAACATCCCGTAAAAGTGGTTTTGATTGTAGATGGGCGCTCCATCAAGGAGTACCTGAAATCCATCGGCCTTACTTCCTCGAACATTTAGGCCTTCGGATAAAGCCGTGCTCATTGAAACGGCTGGCAGTGTTTGAAGAGACCGGAGGATACTGCTTTCTCCAAATGGAGAAAAAAGGCCGGCGTATAAGAGATGGTGCCAGGTAGTATCGAGATCAGTATGTAGCAAAGAGCTTTGTACAAGTACTTCCTGTCCCTGTATGCGCTCGGGGATAAGGCGAACAGAAAGCTCATTGGGGGGATTTTTTAGATTGAGCCTGATTCTGACAGGGCGGTAGCCGACGTACGAAACGGCAAGGATCACGCTTTCTGTATCCGTGTTTTTGTTATTTACCTGCATATGGAAGAAGCCAGATTCATTGGTGCTTACTCCATACAACTGACCTTCATTGATCCAGGTGATATTGGCAAATGGTAATCGAACTCCAGAATTGCTGTCGAGAACTTGTCCTTTAACTACAGTTGGTTGCTGTACCACATCTGCTTGTGCTGCAGACAAAAGAATTTGCTTGTGGCTATAATCTACTTTAAGATCCAGGCTGTGGGTTTTGAGCGATCGTTGCAGTGTGGGAATGAGTGAGTCTGCCTGCGCATCAAGAGAAATATTTTTATCAGAAATGAGCGCATCTCTGTAGAGAAAGCGGTACCCGGCACGCGCTTCAATATCTACGATGACCTCTTTGAGTGGCTGATTTGTGTAAACGAAATGATCCTGACCCCACGCGTTGAGTATCGTCAGGGGACAAAAGGAAAAGAGAAAGAGAAAGAAAAGGGTGTTGAGAGGTGTAAAGTTAGTTCGCTTCAAAACGATAGCTATGTTCTCCCGTTTGTACAAAGCTTCCACCCTGCATTACCGTGCTTAGTCCATCCAGGACAAAGGCTTTATTTTGAAGTCCAATGGATCCTGAAATCGTTTCGCTTATCCGATCCTGCGGTATTTCCAGGGTGATGGAAAAGTGGAATTCAAGCTCTCTGATAACCTCGTTAAGTGAGGCTTCAAAGAATGTGATTTCATCTTCAAGCCAGTCAAGATGTTCATCTGCATTGGCCGGCTGACCGTGTAATGTAACCTGATCGTTATCTACGGTTCCCGATTGTCCCGGTGCGAGGATGACGGCCTGGCCTGAACGTTGATTTTTTAATTCTACACGCCCTTCTTTTAAGAAAACAGTAATGGCTGTGTCCCAGGAGTTCACATTAAACTCTGTTCCTAAAACAGATACCTGCGCATCGCCGGCGACAACAGAAAAAGTTCTGCTTTCATCGCGCGTTACATCAAAGAAGCCTTCACCTTCCAGTAAGTAGCGGTCTTCACCATCGTTACTATCGAGGCTGTAAAGTTTTGAGTTTGGTCTTAGTGCAACAGTGGATCCATCAGCCAGCGTGACATTGGATATTTCTTGCAAAGATGCTGCCAGTAACACTGGCGCCGGCGTTTTGATAAAAAGCATCCAACTGATAGCGACGGCTGCCATTAAACACGCCGCCAGTGCCATTCGGTATACAACCGGATTTAATGAGAAGATACGGGCTTTAGGTTGTCCGGTGTGCGGTGCGGGTTTGGTCGCGGCATGGATCGCTTGCCACATGCGGGCTGACGATTCGCTATCTCCTAAAGCGTTTACTTTTGTTGCCTGATGAGAATTTTTGAGCTGACTGAGTACATCAACAAAGGGGTCGCTGCTGCCGGCTTCCCAGATTGGCGCCTTTTCTTCAAGCAACATACCAAGCTTTTTTGCAAGCTGGACGTCTATGTCGTTATCTGGAAGAATAGGATTGTTCATGGTTGTGGTGTACTACAGGTTTAATAACGCCAGAGAATACTTTATGCTTCTATATGCTGAATCGGGGAGTTTTAAGATACAAGCTGTGGGTAAGATGCAGTTTCGAGAAATTTTTTAACGGGAAAGCTACAGTAAAAAACAGTAAAAAAATCACTCCCGAGGCCTATCAATCTTTATCAGTCGATTATACTTTTTATTTGTTGTGGGCCTCAGGGAGCGTTTGAAAAATCGTCACTTCACAGCTGCAGAAGATGAGTTGTGCGGAGTTCTCGGCGCATCACTTCCAAGAACCCCGCACGCTGCAAGCATTTACTATCCCTCCCCACCTGTTTCGCCATCGGTATCCGTAACATCTCCACTATCGAGAGATACACGGTATATTTTACGAAGACCCAGGAAGCGTAAAAGTGCTCTTCCGTTGCCTTCAAGTTCAATGGTACCTTCAACATCTTGCATTTCAGTTTCACCGTTTGTGGTTTTTTCCATCGTCATGGTGTACTGAATGGTACCAGTAATCTGTGTCTCAAGATCTGAATTTTCGCTGGAAGACTGCGTGATGGTGACGTCTTCTGTGTTGAATTCCAGATTATATACGCCACTTCTAGTTTGGTCAACACCGGCTGAATCCGGTTTTGTGTACTCAAAAGAACCATCGTTCTTCTGGCTTCCTCTAAGAGAAGCTACGTTCGATTGTAGTCCTGAGAGATTCCATTCGCCTGCCTGGTCAAAAGTTAGTGATCTTGAGCCACGACGAGAAATGTATGAGCCACTTCCAACACGTGTGCCAGTAAATGCGATCTCTGAGATCATGTCTTTATCAACACGTGGTGTTGCAATGAAATTTCCGATCGAATCACTGAACGTATAGTTGAGGCTCACTACCACATCTTTGGAGCAAATCTCACTCTCGTTCTGTCTGCTATAATTAATTGAATGAACGCCTGTGGTTTCGTCGTATGTTTTTTCAAAGGCTCTGTCTTCACCACGGCAAGGACGTAAGCCTGGGTTGCTCCAAAAGCGCCGGCTTGTATGGCTAAGCTGGCTTGTACCAATATCAGCCGTCATGTCATTCAGGTTTGCCATCAATCCTTCATTCTGGTCCGACAGGGATTCGGCAAGAATTGAAGATGCTGCTTCGAGGTCGTCTTCTGTTAATGCGGCAACCTCTGGTTCTTCATTATTAAGTGCGTCACATCCAGTAGCTGCAAAAACGAGCAGGAGAGCTACCAGTGCAAGTCCATTTTTTCTTAGAATAGCGTTGAGCGTTTTCATGTCTTAATGGTCGAATTTTTATATCTATCTTAGATCAATAAGAGATAATGCTGATTGTACTTCCGATTAGAGTACACCGCTCCCCCAGGGACACCCCTATGCCCCCTGGAAAAAAAATGAAAAAAATTTTGAACAGCAGAATGTAAAATGTAAAACCGCAGAAGTATTCAATTTCAAGCGATCAAAAATCCTTCTGCGGTTCTGCTGTTTTGCCTTCTGCTGTTCAAAATTCCTTACAGTCGCATTTCTTACAGCCGCATTTCCTACTGCCGCATTTCCTACTGCCGCAAAGGCATCATTGCAGCACGAATTGTTTTAAGCGCGTGTGCCATTTGATTTTCGACGGTCTTAATGCTTATTCCTAGCGTTTCAGCCGTTTCGCGATAAGTCAGGTCTTCAAGAAAGCACAACTCAAAAACGGCTCTCCTTCTTTCTGGTAGGGTTTGAATGGCTTTTTGGAGGTGCTTGTTGGTGAGGTTGAGTTCTGTACTGGCGCTGGCGCTTGACTCTGCTGTATGAAGTGTCAGGTCGGCTTCTCCGTCAAATTTGGCCGTATCACGAAAGTAGTTAAGGGCTCTGGTGTAGCCGATTCTAAATAAAAAAGCACGTAAAGATTTGCTGGAATCTATGTCTGCCCTTTTTTCCCAGATAAAGATGTACGCGTTTTGAATAATATCTTCCGCCGCCTCCGGATCCATGCCTCTACGTTTTAGATATCCTAAAAGACTTGCGTGATATCGGTCAAAAAACTGCTTAAATGCATGATGATCTCCATCCTTGATTCTCTTTGCTAGTTCTGCGTCTTCTACACCATCTGCGATATTGATGGCAAGATAAACGAGCAATAAGCCTATGTAGAGTGTGAAGGTCAAGGATAAATGTGTTTCAGGAAAATGTGAACTAAATCTGTTTAACCAGCCTCTTTATTACTGGTTCAGTGATTGTATTAATTTGGCTGTATAACGCTATTTGTTTACAACAGCCATGCCAATGTGAAACATGTTTTCGTTTGGAGACACCTATGGATGTGGGAATTCCATGACTATTTTATCTTATATAGCGTATTTTAAAGGATAGATTTCTCCTCTGCGTCAAAAAACGTTTATTAACATCGGTTTTTGAGACCGCCCGCCAAACATATTGCCATTTTTTTATTAGCCAGCTTTCTGATAGGAGGTTTGGTTGCGCCTATATTACATCAGGTGCATCATGGCATTGATGTTTTTTCAGATGCCCACACAAGCGTACACCACATACATCCTGATTATGGTGCTGTAAGTGACAACAGTCCGCATTTGGATGATAAAGAACTTTCTTGTGCGCTTTGCTCGTTTTCCTTGTTTGCAGGCATTCAGGAAGCACTTCTTGCTTCATATCTTGATGTTGATGCTATTATTTCAGATTTAGCTCAGCAGTTTCAAGTCACCCACGGTTCGTCTTTTCCTATTCGAGGGCCCCCCTCTTTTTGCTAATCTAATACCCCTCCTTACCTTGATTCATATCAAAATGATCAGGTAGTTAATTACGCCGGCGCATCTTTCTGCCGGGATTAGCACTATTGAATTCGGTTTAAGACCTATGTCTATCTATTGTCGCTGCAGTATGGTTGCTGCAAAAGCGTGTATATACTGTATCTTATGCAGTAGTTTTTTCGTTCATACAGCATTTTCTCAAGAGATTCAGGGCACGGTGCGCGACGAAGCCGGCGCCAGGCTACCTGGTGTTCACGTAACGCTTGCAGACCTTAATACAGGCACTGTCACTGATGAGCAGGGCCAGTATACACTTTCTAATCTGGGCGCTGGAGAATATCTGGTTTCATTCAGTTTTATCGGCTTTAGCACACAAACCAGACGCGTCCGAATTGATACTGATAACATTGAGCTGGATGTCTCTTTGAATGCGGATGTATTAGAAGCAGACGAAGTATTGATTGTCGAGGATCGAGTTGATGTGCTTACGAGAGACTCCCGTTCTGTGTCTGTTCTTGAACCGGAAGACCTGGTCGAATTAAGGGGGCAGACGCTGGGCGAAACGCTTGAACAATTGCCCGGTGTCACTGCTTTGCAAACGGGTCCATCTATCTCTAAACCCGTAGTTCGTGGGCTGCATAGCCAGCGCGTGCTTGTGTTAAATGCCGGTATATCGCAAGAAGGGCAGCAATGGGGGGGCGAACACGCACCCGAGATCGATCCTTTTGCACCTGTGCGAATTGAGGTTATAAAGGGCGTTGCGGGGGTTGAATATGGCATTGGGGCCATTGGCGGCGTAATCAAATTAGATCCACTTGAATTGCCTTATGTACCAGGGCATGGCGTTGATGGACAGTTATCTCTAAATGGCTTTTCCAACAATTTTCAGGGCGCCGGCGCGCTATATCTTGAAGGTACTGCATCGTCTATCCCCGGAATGGGATGGCGCGTACAAACGAGTTTCAGGAAAGCCGGCGACGCCCATACGCCAGATTACGTTATTAGAAATTCTGCTTTCCGGGAGTTTAACGGTTCTGTTTCAGCAGGTATAAAACGGGATCGAATAAGCTTGGTAGCCTTAGCCAGTAGATTTAGCACTGAGCTTGGCATTTTCAGTGGTGCTCATATTGGTAATATTAATGATTTGCTACGTGCAATAGCGCTTGATGAGCCGTCGTTTATTGGAGACTTCGGATATGATATTGGTCCGCCCAAGCAAAACATCTCACACAATCTTTTATCCGTTCATGGAGATTATCATTTTGATTCTGGTAGCTGGCTTGAGTTACAGTATGGGTTTCAGGTAAATCGCCGGCGAGAATTTGACGCACACGGGCGCAACAACGATGATCCCTCGGCCCTGGAAGATGCTGCTTTTGACTCTTCTCTTACGTCGAATACACTCGAATTGAAATTCCATCACAAACCCATGGGGCAATTTTTTGGTGTGATGGGGGTGAGTGGAATGAGTCAGCTGAATAAGAACGCAGCCACTGGTTTACTCATCCCAAATTACAGGGCGTA
>JBGCEN010000375.1:0-2839 GCA_045106435.1 Rhodothermales bacterium | reverse complement strand
TCATTTTCAGCGCTTTGAGGGTCTTGCTTTCCAGGCGTAAGGAAGTGTTTTTTTTTGTCTTGCCGCTATTTTTCTTCATTGCTGTCTGCGCTTGGCTATGGGGCAGTGACTCAAGGACAAATGATGACGTAATGACGTCATTGTTTGAAATATACCAAAGATCCTCCCGCTTGTGAACAACGCTCTTTTGATCCGTCCGTCACTGTGGGGAGGTTATGGGTGCGGTCTGGTGTATTGTTTCGTTCTGCATGGTACCTATTGTGCTAATGGTGTGCTAAAGAATGCTAAAGGGGTCGGTGACAAATGATTCTCATTTGTCACCGACCCCTTTCTTTCCTTTCTTTCCTTTGTCACCGACCCCTTTCTTTCCCTTTTTTCTTTCTTTCTATCACAACGGCCAAGAGTTCAATTTTCGTTGTTCTCATTTTCGTTCCCGCGGTTGTTCGAGAGCTGCAATAGCTCAGGGTTTGTACCAGATCGGAGAGCCCCAGGCCCGCTCCTGGATGATTGCAGGCACATCTTCAAGCAGCGGCAGTCGATTGCGCACGGCGTCGTAGGTGCGCCAGCGCGGCGTTGGTATCTCCAGCACGCGTGCATAGTAGAAGGCTCCCTCGGCGGGGTTGAAGTCAGTGTCTGTCCAGCTTCCGATCAGTATCGGCGCGCCAATGTCGTTGGTGTATTTCGCCGACTTGAGATCCACCGTATTGCCCACCGCAGGCAACTTGCCATTTGGCTGGATCTTTCGCTCCCCGGACCAGACAACGTCGATGATCTTTTCGTTTAAATCGCCTGCCTCATCCACCCAGCCCTTGATAATCTGGATGCGGTCGAGGTTTGCGCCCACTGGATCTTTCTCTGCATACAGGGTGAACATAGGAGTACCTCCCATGGGTGGCAGGTCGGCACCCATGGGCACACCCCGCAGATAGCCCTCCTTGACCATGACCTCCGGACTGGCGGGGTTGGCAGTGAGATCAACGCCACCGAACATGCGCACCTTGATACGCGGACCGGAGGTGGCGAAGATCTCACGTCGCTTCATGGCGTCCCAGATGGCCGCACGGGTGTTGGCGGTGGCCCAGACGCCGCTGACGGACCCGATGGAGAGATCCCTGCCGTCGATCCAGCCGGAGACATCACCTGTACGCCGTCGCTCGACGCTGCCATCCTCGGGGCCATGCGCACCGATAAAGTCATCCTCGGCGACGTCTGACATCAGGCCGTTGTGGTTGTCAGTGCCGCCCGCGAAGCCGTACTTGAATGGGTTGACGCCCAGTTGCTGCTCCTTCTGCAGGCCGATTTTCAAACCGCCGCGCACGAAATCGCGGGCCTTGTAGTTGCGGCCCGAGCTTTTCTGAATCGAATCGGCATTCTCGAAGCCGGAGAATTCGTCGGCGGACCAAAATTTACGGTGCACCTCCGAGTTGCCCTTGACCTGCATCATCTCAATCAGGGGTTCGAAGTGCTGGCGGCTGCGCGCATACTCCAATGACAGCGGCTTGCCTGAGGAGTCCGTATTGGGAAACATGCGCCCCTTGGAGGCGTTGGAGTTATGTGGTATCGCCAGCACATGACGCCCTGCCGCTTCCTGCTCGCGCATCCATTTCCACAGGCCCTCTTCGGTATTGATGTCGATATAGCTGACCGGCGCCTTGGGTATGTTGTGATCACGGAAAATTACGTTGCGGTGCAGGTTGGCGCCGTTGGGTGCGCCCGACCATTCAAAACCGATGAAGGCAGTGAATTTGCCGGGCTCGTTATGCTTCTCGGCCGCCTCGATCATCGTCTGCCAGGCGTTCTTTACCGTCACCGCTCCTGCGAAGAAGGGAGGATGTTGAGGTGTTTTTCCACGATTGTTGCTGACCACGTACTTCAGGAACCACTGCTGCTTCTCATTGATGGACTTGAGGTCGCGTAGTTGCTTAAGGTCCTCGTTATCGTGACCTGGCGCTCCTTCCGTCATGGTGGAGTACATTTCGCCGATATATTCGGCGTGGTCAGTCACGGCAGCGAAGTCCAGAGGACGCTTGAGCTGCTTGGTTTCGCCATGGATATCAAAGGCCTCGCCCTTGGCGAAGCGGTAGGCCATATCGGGCGTCTGTCTGTTGTCGCCGATATAGGCGTCCAGCGAGAAGGCCGTATGCATATGGGTCTCGCCGAAATAGGCATCTCTCAGCGGGTTGGCCGGGATATCGCTCGCAACAGCCCATTGTGGGACGACAGCGATATAGCCAGCCAGCAGTGCTGCTCGCATCTGTGTAGAAAAAAGCTTCATGGTTTCTCCTTTGGATAGTTCCTTGATAGCTGTCGATAAGCCGACTTCGTTCTGGTGGGTTGCGAATGGGTGGGGGCAGGATGCGAAGGAACGGCCTGCTCACGCCTCTCACCTACGATGTATGGGATCGAGAGTGTCTCTAGAGGGCAGCAAGCCCGGAGAGGCCATCCATGCAGGCGAAGCGCACAGCGATTCGACCAAGGCTTTTCCTTAGAGATATTCAAGCCACTCGACATAGCCGGCCTGAATCCCCTTGAATGCCACTTCGAAAGCTTCACGCGGCTTCTTGTAGGGATCTGCAATTTCACTGTTTGACCATTTGCCGATTGCAAAGACCCGTCCCCTGGCAAAGGGAAACTGCTCCTCCACCTTGCGCTGCTGCCACGATTCCATGGTAATAATCAACTCTGATTCAGCCACAATCTGGGGGGTAATCTGCCGCGCACGGTGTTGAGTGATGTCAATGCCGATTTCATCCATCAATTCTACGGAGAACGGATCAGCCGGATGATTTACCAGAGCCCCCAGACCTGCCGAAGAGACCTGCATATCCAAACCGTTTTC
>JBGCEN010000374.1:0-8282 GCA_045106435.1 Rhodothermales bacterium | reverse complement strand
GTGAGCCGGCTCAACTACCAGGCATCCGTCGCAACCCTGCGTCAGATGCTAACCAATGACTCGTCTGCCGATGTAAGAATTGCATCACTGAATGCCTTGCATGAAATCAACGCAGACGGTATGACAGCAATCACAGAGACAGCCCTCAATGACACAGCAGAATCTGTGCGTATGGCCGGCCTCTCAACGATTCCAGATCTCGATCTTTCGGAAGAAAAACAGGTAGAGATGCTGGCTTCTGTATTTGACGCCGGCTCGGTTGCAGAACAGCAATACGCGCTTGCCTCGCTTGGAAGCATGAAGAACGCCGGCGCTCATGAGGTACTGAACGAGCTACTCGGCAAGTTGGAGACGGGCATGCTGGATCCAGGCATCAAGCTTGATCTGTCAACTGCTGTTGGAAGAAGCGGCTCTGCAGACCTGATGAAGAAACTGCAAGCCTTCCGTGCAACGCAACCAAGCGATGATCCGCTCACTAAATACGGAGACGCGCTGGAGGGAGGTAATGCAGAACGTGGACAACGAATTTTTTATCGCCACGCAGCAGCACAATGCGCGCGTTGCCACAACGCCGGCCGTGGTGGCGGTGATATTGGCCCCAACCTTTCAGAAATAGGTACTGAGCGCACGCGAGAAGACTTGCTCATTTCACTCGTAGACCCTAGTGCTGAAATAAGAGAAGGCTACGGACTGACCACCCTGACCTTCGCGGATGGAACCACCGTAACGGGTACTGTCACCGAAGAAGATGATCAGTTTCTGGAAATCATATCCGGTGTTAGTGAACCTGTAAAAATGGCAAAAGAAGTCATCAAACAGCGGGTTGATGCACCTTCCAGCATGCCGGCAATGGGTGATATTCTGGGCCGCAAAGATTTACGAGATCTGGTAGAATTTCTTTCCGGGTTGAAGTAAAAGGCCCTGAATGAAGCCCTGTATGAAGACACAGTACTGCCTGGCGCCTAGGCTTTTTACCATATTTCCTGAATACCCAAGGCCAAGGCAATGCTAACCCATCAGATTCTCCTCCTTTCCCAAGGAGGAGTGCCGGAAGGCGAGGTGGTAAATTCTTAATCACTTCGCAAAGCGCTTATTACCCGCCCTCCTTGAAAAAAGGAGGAGCGTTTGTATTTGCGCTATTTATGCTATCATTTACAAGCGTAAAAAGGACGCTTTGAATGCGCTAAACCGACTTGCAACTGCGGCGCAATTGATTAAATTCAGCCTCTTCCTTCGCTCTTTAGTCACAATCCATCCATCAACAATGGGAATACCCGCATCCACAAGTTGCTCAAGCCGGCATCCACTTGCGCTGATTATCAGAGTTTGTTGCGTTATCTGCTGTACTATCGGTTTCCTGGCGGCTCCGAAAGCCGCTGCGCAGGATATGCAGAATATGCAGAATATGCCAACGCGCTTTATGGTTAGCGCTGAACTCGAAGCGTATCCCGCCGGCTTCATCGGCAACGTCCAGTTCTCCCGTCTTTTTTCACCCAAACAAGTCGTTACATTTCACGCAGGTTTTAATGTGACCAACCGAAGAGACTGGGGTGAGCACGATGATGAAACAGGAGAAGGTGCCGGCGTCGGTCTCTCATGGCGATATTACCCGAAAGAAGCCCCTGCCGGTTTACACGTGGGTGTCCGATCAGATTTGTGGTTTTTGGGTATCAACTGGCAGCAAAATAGTGGCATATCTGGCACTACAGACGTCACCGTCTTACAACCTACCGCCCAACTCGGCTATACCTATGCACCACCACAAAGTCGATGGATCCTTGACGCAACGGTTTCATTGGGCGCTGAGATCAACATCAAAACAGCGGGTGAAGCCGTGGGTGAAGGCGCTATCCTGTTGGTAGGCGTAGGCGCCGGCTACAGATTCTGAGATCGTAGTGGTCAAAAAACTGATGATCTCTGGCACTTAAAATGATCAGGTTTCGCGTTGCATGTAAGATGAACCGGAATGCAAACGAATTATCGAAAAACGGAGAAGTTGATACATTCGTTATAGACTGATGAGAATTAAACGATGAAATTGCGTATAATTCTAGTGATTTTACTTGTGGTCAACCTTAAAATATGGGCGATATGAGTATCACTGTAGCCTCCTGGATTTGGAGCTTGATCGGGATTTATCTCGGTCTAGGCGTATTGTTTGCGATTTTGTTTTTGAGTTTACGTCTCAAAAAAAGCGATCCGGATGCGAATGGGTCTTCTATAGGATTCCGTGCAATTGTATTGCCGGGCATCATTTTACTATGGCCGGCCCTGGCACGCCGCTGGATTGCCGGTATCACAACGCCACATGAAGAAAAATCACCCCACCGGGTTTGAGCAAGTTTTCAGTTAACAGTCTTCAGTAATAAGAAGACTGATTTCCGAAAACTGTTTACCACCAACTGTTTACCGCCAACTCCATCCCACCATGATTAAACCGCTTCGAAGCCGGCATCGGATGGTAATCATACTGCTGTCTATTATTGTCCCGATCCTTTTTATCGGGGCATTGATGGTTAGACAATCATCCACAGTACCAACCAATCCGGAAGTCCCTGTTCACCAGGAGGAACCCGTCACACCTTAATTCACTCAGATATTAATTAGTCGTTAGTAAATCCATTGATGCATGAACTAACCACTAATAACTAACCTCTAATAACTAGTAAAGGGATTTACCGTGGGGCATTCCTATCAGGCTGTTGGCTGGAACCGGCAGAAACGAATTTATGATCTCACACTTTGGGGAGGAATAGTGCTATATCTCGGCCTTTTTATAGGCTTGGGTGCTACATTTCATCCCAATGCAACACTGGAAACACTCCTCATCAGGGGACTTGCAACTGCCGCATTTCTTCTGCTCCACATTATTTTAATGATTGGGCCGCTTTGCCGGCTAAACCCGCGCTTCCTGCCGCTTCTGTATAACCGGCGGCATATGGGCGTTTCGATGTTCATCCTTGCACTTGCGCATTCAATATTCAGCATTATCCAGTTTCACGTACTCGGTGATTTGAATCCACTGATTAGTGTTCTTGTGGGCAATGCAAATTATTCAAGTTTAGTAAATTTCCCGTTCCAGCCGCTTGGATTACTTGCGTTGTTTATTCTGCTCATCATGGCTGCAACCAGTCATGATTACTGGTTGAGTAATTTATCTGCTCCCACATGGAAAGCCATCCACATGATGGTCTACGTTGCATACGGCCTTATTGTATTACATGTAGGATTGGGTGTATTACAGGCAGAAACAAGTCCGATCCTTGCTGGCCTCGTATTCCTTGGAATGGCTGTAGTGTTTGGGCTACATCTCGCGGCCGCCTTTCGCGAACGAAACACGGATGTTGAGACAACATCATCGACCGAATTTGTAGATGTGTGCGCGGTTGATGACATCCCTGAGAAACGAGCAAAAATAGCGGTAATCGCCGGCGACAGGGTTGCGGTCTTCAAATATGATGGTAAAATATCAGCCGTATCCAATGCCTGCCAACATCAAAACGGACCGCTTGGTGAGGGTCGCATTATCGACGGCTTTATCACGTGCCCCTGGCATGGCTATCAGTACTGTCCGCATAACGGGCAGTCGCCGGCGCCTTTTACAGAGAAAATCCCCACATTTGCTGTTAAAGTTGAGCAAGGCAGGGTACTCGTAGCAACAACGCCGAATAAAGCAGGAGTGGAAGTAACGCCGGCTGTTATTTAGCGCCGGACGTTATTCAGAAATAATTAAGAGACAACAGCGTGAATAACGACGATTTCTATATTGGATACCTGAAGCAAGCACCTGAAGGGGTACGCCGTTTTACGAAAAAGACGGTCATCGCCCTTCTTGCGGGTGTTATGCTTGTGGCTGTTTTGCTTGTTCTGGGCCAGAAGGCCTTCTATCCCAGCACCTTCGAATTTCTGCAATACAAAGAATTCACGGGTACATTTCACAGCCATCCTTACCCGATGCTCAGGGTACTTGATGTTAACGGAAACGGTGATATACCCACCTATTCGCATTATTATCTTGTGAATGAAGGTAAATTTGGCAGCCAGGATTTAGCGCAGGAATATGAAGGGCAGCAGGTTGCACTGGAAGGGACACTCATCTATAGAGATGATCAGGTGATGGTTGAAATAAAACCCGGCACCATAAAATCCGTATCGGACGCAGAGCCTGCAACTTCGCCTGCCCCGCAAAGTCTTGGTACTTTTACGCTGGCCGGCGAAATTGTAGACAGCAAGTGTTTCCTCGGGGTGATGAATCCTGGCAGCCAAAAACCGCACCGTGCATGTGCCACCAGATGCATCAGTGGCGGCGTACCTCCGCTGTTTGTGGCAAAAGACGCGGAAGGTAAAACAAGCTACTTAGCCTTGCAATCGAGCAATGGTTCGGTGGTCAATCAGGATGTACTCGAAATGGTTGCTGAGCCTCTTGAAATCACTGGAGAGGTTTTTCAAGTTGAAGATGTTTTGATTTTCAGAGCAGATCCCGCCACCTATAAACGACTCAGCCTTTGAATTGGCATTCCGTTCGTAAAGAATTCCGACCATCCATGCCCGCGCTATCGTTAAAGAAATCCCTATTCCCTGCGTACCCGCAATTTCCTGAATATTTGCCTTTAGAAATCATTAAAGAAGGCAAGTATGAGCTTCGTTTTGCATCTACGCCAGAGGAGTTGGATACAATCAAGCGACTTCGGTTTGAGGTGTTTAATCTTGAACTTAAAGAGGGGCTTGCCTCATCTTATGAAACGGGTAAAGATGAAGACGCATTTGATCAGATTTGTCATCACATGATGATCTGCAAAAAATCTGTTGGGGTCATCGGAACGTACAGATTTCAAACCGCGGAGATGGCTACACAAGGAGGTCTGGGTTTTTACTCTGCTTCAGAGTTTGATTTTTCCACGCTTCCTGCTGATGTTATTGCACAAAGTGTGGAGTTGGGCCGGGCATGTATCGCAAAAGAACATCGAAGCCTGAAAGTCCTCTATCTTTTGTGGAAAGGGATCGGGATGTACCTGAAGCACAATAGCCGGCGCTATCTGTTCGGATGTACATCTTTAACGAGCCAAAACCCCAAAGAAGGGCATGCTGTATACGATCTACTGCAATCCCAGGGACACGTTCACCCGTCGATACAAATTATTCCTCAACCAGATTTCATCTGCCCGGATGAAACGGATGATAGCTTTCCTGACACAAAACCCAAAGTACCCCGACTGATGCGTGCGTATCTTAGCCTTGGTGCCAAGGTATGTAGCCCGCCGGCGCTTGACCGTAATTTTCAGACAATAGATTACTTTACGCTGTTTGATACCGCCAAGCTGACAAATCAGGCAAAGGCGTATTTCATGTTAGCACGATAACTCGTGTTCACCAGCCAACCTGCTTATGCGGACACTCCGCGCATCATACAGGCTTGTACTATTATGCTTGCTGACCGCCATCCTCACCGTTATATGGCTGGCAGGCATTCCGCTATTGAGCCAATCAGCCCGCAGAAGATGGCGAGGCACGATGGTAGGCCTATGGGCCCGGAATGCCATCCGCATCATGCATATTAAGCTCACGGTAAAAGGACAGCCGCCGGCCCCGCCCTTTTTTCTGGTATCTAACCATCTAAGTTATCTTGATATCATTCTGTATCAAACCCAGATGCCCTGCGTATTCGTCGCAAAGTCTGAAGTTGCTTACTGGCCCGTGATCGGTTGGTTGGCACGTGCTATTGGCACGCTGTTCATCAACAGAAAAAACCGGAAAGATGTTGTTCGTGTCAATACAGAAATTGAACAGGCGATGCTTAGCGGAGACGGTGTGATCCTCTTCCCGGAAGGAACGTCGAGTAAAGGGGAGACCGTATTGCCATTCAAAACAGCTACTTTGGCAACTGTCACGAATATGGGGTATCCCGCGTACTATGCTTCTGTCACCTACCAAACGCCGGCAGAAGCACCATCCGCCGCCAATGTACTCTGTTGGTGGGGCGACATGACCTTCGCAGACCATGTATTTGGTGTGTTGAAGCTACCTTTTTTTGAAGCCACTGTTGTTTTTGGGGAAGAAGCCGTAGAATCTTCCGACCGAAAAGAAATGGCGCTACTACTGAACGAGCGAATTGCAAACAATTTCGTTCCAGTTGTTTAACACTACGACTATGATCCCTTTAAAATATTTAATAGAAAATAACATCCTGTGTCTGGAGCAAGGTATTCGACTCCTTACAGAAATGGATGATCGTGTATATACCCACACAGATTCGCCGGTTTACAACAGCGGAATCGGGGATCATTACAGGCATTGCCTTGAGCATTACCTTTGTTTCCTGGATGGTATTGATGCGCGCTCCATCGACTATGACGCAAGAAAACGTGATAAGCGTATTTCTTCAGACCGACTGTACGCGATTCAGATTACGGAGCAAATTGTCCGGCAATTAAATCTCACAGGATGTGAAGGGGTGTCACTTAAAGTTAAAATGGATTGCCGGCTGGACGATGAAGAAGGGGCCATCTGGACAGATTCCACGCCTGAACGCGACCTCCAGTACCTTCAGGCCCACACCATCCATCATTACGCATTAATCGCGATGATCCTCCGGCTGCAAGGACATGAACCAGGAGAAGGCTTTGGCGTTGCTCCGTCTACACTCACCTATCTAAAAAGCCAAACCCAAGCGGTATGAGCCTGGAACGTGAAGTTGGTACGGGAAGAGGACAATCAACAATGAAAAAAACTGGCCGGTGGCGTTACGTCATAGGCCTGTTTCTTTTACTCCTCCTCGTATCACATATCGTTAGATGGACCAACCGTTCAACGATTAACCTCCGCCCCGACCAAACCAGCATGCCATTGCGTGTTGTGGATGACGGCCAGCTACAAGATAGTACCATCACCGCTGCGTACACATGGATAGCAGCAGATACAACAAAATACGCGACCCCTGCTACACTCGTCTTATTACACGGCAGCCCGATGGCCTCCATGTCTATGCTAGCCCTTGCCGAGGCGCTTCCAGATTCTTTTAACATACTCGTACCCGACTTGCCGGGGCTGGGTAGATCTACCCGGTACATACCTGATTACTCCGTTGCAGCCCATGCAATTTATTTAGACCAGATGTTGGACACCCTGGAAATCAACCAGGCACATTTCATCGCTTACAGCATGAGCGGTGGCGTCGCAATTGAGTCTTATGCTCGCACACCAGAGAAAATTAAATCTGTTGTGATGTTATCTGCCATAGGCGTGCAAGAGCTTGAGCTTCTCGGTAGTTACGAGATGAATCGCGCGGTGCATGGATTGCAATTGGCTTTCCTCTGGGGCATACAAGAACTCACGCCTCACATGGGTTATCTCGATGATGCCCTGCTGAATACGTCTTACGCACGAAATTTTTACGACACCGATCAGCGCCCGTTA
This sequence comes from Rhodothermales bacterium, assembly GCA_045106435.1. Taxonomy (GTDB): domain Bacteria; phylum Bacteroidota; class Rhodothermia; order Rhodothermales; family JAHQVL01; genus JBCCIM01. Next base: position 869 of record JBGCEN010000374.1, on the reverse strand, counting down.
AGAGAGATCCTTGAGCAGTACGAAGGTCCCATGCTCATTTTGCATGGCAAAGAGGATATGCAAGTACCGCTGGAAGCAGCACAGGAGCACGAACGAATTGTCCCTCAAAGCACGCTCGTAGCATTTGAAGGGGGGCATGGGCTTGTTTTCCAACCCAGTACAGCTTTTGTCGATACGCTCACTTCTTTTATCCACACTGCAGATCAGGGCACGGCACTCACCAAAAGCACCGCTTCAGATACGCGTATAGCCGCTGCTGAGATACCCTTCAAAAAAGAGGCATTTCCGAAAGCAGAAGGACTTACACTGCTCGTTTACATGTTGTTGATCGCGCTGACCACCCTTGTTACAGAAGACGGTGCCAGTATCGGCGCCGGCTTGCTGGTGGCACAGGGTACCATGAACTACCTGCCCGCCATGCTCGCGTGCTTGATCGGTATCATTGTGGGTGACGTATTGCTTTTTCTTGCAGGCCGGCATATTAGCGGCCCGCTTTTATCCAGGGCCCCATTTAAATGGTTTTTTAGTAAGGATGCTATTGAAAGCGCCTCAAAATGGGTAAGCAGACGCGGCGCAATTGTCATCATCGCCAGTCGGTTTATTCCTGGTAGCAGATTGCCAACGTATGTTGCAGCCGGCTCTCTTGGCTTGTCCATCTGGAAATTCCTGTTTTACTTTATCATCGCGTCCATTATGTGGACACCGCTGCTGGTTTGGTTTGCTGTTATTTTCGGCGAACAGCTCCTCACGCAGTTTCTGGATGTGTATGAAACGTATGCGCTCTGGATTTTCCTTGGCCTCCTGGTGGGCATCTGGGGACTGATCAAGCTCATTGTACCCATGTTTAGCCACGAAGGCCGGCGAGGGCT
>JBGCEN010000373.1:0-10394 GCA_045106435.1 Rhodothermales bacterium | reverse complement strand
GTCACATCAGTAAATCTTTGGTCCTGGAACCCCGTCGAATCCCAATTCGAACAATAACCCACAGACCCACAGACCCACAGACCCACAGACCCACAGACCCACAGACCCACAGACCCACAGACCCACAGACCCACAGACTCCTAGCCCTCCTGCATCGAAGGTTCTTGCTCAGCTTCAGTCGATGCCTGAGAGACTTTAGCTGCCGCAGCCTTTTCCTGCTTCCTGAATACGCTGGGCAGGATGTAGCTGAGCATCATGAATACGATGCCAAATCCAAGAAATAGCAGGATTCGCAGAAGCGGTTCTACTTCGTTGAGGTCAATGAGGAACAGCTTGAGGACAACAAGTGCAAGCGTACTAAACGCTGCGCGTCGTAGCCAGGGATTTCCATAGCGCATGGCGGCCAAAAAGAGAACAACGCCATAAATCCCCCAGGTAACAGTAATTACTGCTTGGCCACTTTGCAGAGCACTAGGTTCTCTGTAGATCCAGACCAGGACAAGAAAGTGTGCGATGAGTGGATAGGCAGTAGCGAGCCACTTGCGATTCTGCAAAAATGACATCCCGGCACCGAGGGCGATAACAATCAGTTCGCTTAGCGCCGGCGCATTCAGGAACGGCATGCCGTTAGAAGGGATCGTTACCAACCGATCAAAGACCCACAAGAACAGGAAGGCAAATAAGGCGTGCGATACAATGGAGAACAGTCGATCCTGCATCGACTTTGCAACGATCCTGATAAGCACAGCTTCGGCTGCCAGGGCGATAAGTAACGGGTGGCCGTTGTATAAAAGGAAAAGTCCAACCGTCAGGAAGATGGATGACGTAAATCCTTGCATCTGTGCAAGATGATTCAGGTCCTTTCTTTCTTTGCCCCGGATGTAGAGGTAAAGGAAGCCGTAAATCGAACTGGCGAGTAATGCAATCCATCCCCAAAGGCTGTCAGACAGATTCCATATCAGCATGGATACGCCGAGTGTAAGCAGCGGCGTTGAGACAGAAAGCGGTAAGGCCGGGTGATTGAAGAAGTACCCAACGGCTTTTACAGGCGGTGGCGCCGGCCATTTGCTGGGGTTATAAGCCCTAGACATGCCCCTGATCACAGGCATCATCCAGAACAAAACCCATGCAAGGATGACTGCTGCTTGCAATGTCCAACGCTCCTGAGAAACAGACTGGAAGCCAAAGCCGAAGCTGAAATAGCAAAAGAAAATAACGAGCCAGGATCCGAAAAAAGAGACAAAGAGCAAGCTTCGCCAACCTCTGAACCAGTACATGGCGCCTGCGCCAACCAGTATGAGCGAAGTATACGTTACCAGTACAAAAAGATAGTCTCCACTGGATTGCAGGATGAAGGGCGTAGCAAGGCCTCCAAGGGTTGCCAGAATGGCCAGGACAGAATCATCTCTGCGTGCTGCAAGCGGGAATGATAAAACGGTAATGAGCAGCATGCCGGCAAACGCAATCCACGAAGGGACCAGTTCATACAATTCGTAAGCGGCATAGGCCGTTAGGTAAAAGGTAGCGATGCCACCGCCAACCAATACCTGCCCAAATCGCCGGCGGTGGTTGTGAAAGTGTAATCCCAGCGCGAGGAAAAGCAAGCCTACAAAACTCCCAGTCATGACCCGTAAGACGGGCGAAAACCAGTCCTGATCAAACGACAGTTTGAGTGCAAATGCAACAGCTAGAAACAGTAAGCCCATGCCTATACGCTGAAGCCATGCTTCGCCATTCAGGTCATACATTGGGCGAGGTTTTGCTGAACCGCGCGCGCTTTCCTGCTTTGCTTCAGCGGCTTTCTTTGAAGACTGTCTGTTGCCGGCAGGTTGGGATGTTGCCGGAGTTGAAGAAGCCGCCTTGATAATGCGATTCGTGCGCTGTAGCGGGGGGCGAGAGGGCGTAGAGGACCCAATGCGATCTTGCATCCGCTCGATCGTGTATTGAAGTTTTTCGACGAGCTGTTCCAAATGCTCGAGGCGTTCTTCTAAGGGTTGGTCCTTGTTATCAGGCATATACTATTAATCATGCGCAACGCGCGCAAGGCCGAGAGATTCTAGGATTATGACAGGCGATGAACTTTTTCGAGTCGAAACATAAGGATTATGTTTTTTTGCGATAGACTCATGTAGTATAGAGACTTATATAGTACAGTTTGTCGGGGGTTCAAACTACCCACCTTGACCAATCTTAGTTATGTCGTGACGAGCGAATAGGCTCACGGTATGGAGTTTCGCCAGATTATGCATGCAAATTTTATTCATCCTTGAGCTGTTTAATAATACACATCGATGGATGTGTGACAGATGGATGAGATGCTGCATTCACGCATTGATATGTTCAGGGTTGAAAACCGAACACTTGATCGTTTAGACTTGCTGTGTCTTGCTGCCGAGATTCGTGTTGATTACAACGTTTCTGTAGCAGTTCACAAACGATGTCAATCAACAATCGTTTCACATAGGCAAGGTTGAGTAAGGATTTTCTTATCAAACAGAAAAATACCTGTTTTACCTTACAGCTTGCAGATTGCGGCTTTTCTCTTGCAACGCATAATGAATCAATCTATATGACTATATACGCGACTTGCTGACTTTAAATATCGTTACTATTGTAGACTAAAGCTATAATTTGCTTGTTTTATGACTTGTTTAATGGCCGTGCGTAATTGAGCCGGCTCAGTTTAACGCCTTGTCATACAACCCGATAAGGCTTGGATGTTAATGTGATCTGCTAATATATAGCGTGACTGAATACACCCCAGTGTTGACCTCCTGAATCCAAAAGGTATAAACGTATCTTCCCCGAAGCGTTCGGGTGTCTGTGCCGGACTGGATGCTGTCATGCTTGGTGAGCTATCTCAACACTTTAACTTGAATAGATCCCCGGTCAAGTCGATGAAGGCGACACTGGGAAATAGCAGTTCAAGTTATTATTAAACCTGTGATGTAACAATATGAGTGATAATTATACCTGAAAGTCACTCAAAACCCCTAAATATGTCATCCTGATCGGATGTCGACGATTCTCGTCGACGCAGGAAGGATCTTCGTGAAATGCCACATTCAGGTTACCAGAGCGTTTCACTTCGCGAAGATTCCCCAATAAAGTTGAGGACAGGCTCTTCATTTCGATTCGATTAATCGAATCTTCGTTCAGGATGACACGAAAGAAGGTTTTTGCTATGGTAAGCATGGCATTTTATCAATGAACTTGTTACATCACACATTCAACCATTAATTCGCATTATGCATTAATTTGTGCAGCAAGAAGGGGTTTAAGGATCTTCCAGACATTCTCCGCAACAATTTTGTGCCCTTCAGCTGTTGGGTGGATGCCATCTGGCTGATTTAAAGAAGGCACGCCACCGACATCTTCCAGCAAGAAAGGGATAAGCATTGCATTGTTTTCTGCCGCCAGATCAGGGAAAACGTTTTTGAATTTGGTTGTATATTCCTGACCCAGGTTGGGTGGGATTTGCATGCCGGCCAGGATGATTACGACCTCTTCGTTTTGACTTTTTACCTCGTCAATGATGTCTTGCAGGTTTTGCTTCGTGGCTTCTGGTGGTGTGCCGCGCAATCCATCATTCCCGCCAAGTTCGAGTACCAAAATGTCTACTGGCTCTCTGAGCATCCAGCTAATTCTGCGCACTCCGCCGGCTGAAGTATCGCCGGATAGGCCTCCATTAACGATTTTGTAATTCCAGTCTAAAGCATCAATCTTGTCTTGAATCAAGGCAGGAAATGCTTGCTCAGCTTCCAGTCCGTAGCCGGCGGTAATACTGTCTCCAAATATTAAAATATTTTTTGTTTGATCTGACGCTTGCGATGCATTGGTTTCACTGGAGCTGACTTCATCAGAATTGGCATCGGGTTTTTCATCATGCACCGAAGCGCCGTTTTCTGCCACCGCGTCGGATGGTGGATTTTGCTGCTGACAGGCATTGGTGCCAATCAGTAACAAGGCTAAAAGGAGAATTCTGATAGATTTATACATCATATGGGATCTCTGTGCGATGTTACGCTTTCTCAACCAGAATACATGGTTGCAAGTTTCAAAGGAATAGATAAGAATGGAATCCTCTTCAATACTGGAAGTTGAGAAGTTAACGAAAAAATACCCTAGCGGAGACGCAGAACTAACAGTTCTTGCAGATGTAACGCTGACCTTGAAAGAAGGAGAAACGTGTGCTATTGTTGGCCCATCCGGCAGCGGTAAAACCACACTTCTTGGATTGTGCGCCGGCCTGGATGCTCCGTCTTCTGGCACGGTTCGCCTGTGTGGTATTAATTTGCAAAAATTGACGGAGGACGAACGTGCTGCTGTGCGCAATAAACACGTTGGATTTGTCTTCCAGTCGTTCCAACTGATCCCCACACTTACGGCCTTGGAGAATGTGATGGTGCCGGCTGAATTGCGTGGAGAGAAGGGCGCTCGCCCGCACGCAATTGAATTGCTGAAGAAAGTGGGTTTGGGGGATCGTGCAACACATTACCCAACACAGCTTTCTGGCGGTGAACAGCAACGTATTGGGCTTGCGCGTGCTTTTATCAATCGTCCCAATATCCTTTTTGCGGATGAGCCAACGGGTAACCTTGATACGGAAACCGGCGACACGATTGAATCGCTTTTATTTGAGCTGAACCGTACTGCAGGGACCACACTGGTGGTCGTTACGCACGATATGGAACTTGCTAAAAAAACGCAGCGCATTATTCGTCTGAAGGCTGGAGAGGTTGCTTCAGATGCGTATACATCTGTTGAGCCTTTTCAGCAAGGCAATTCAGGATTGAGTGCAGGAAGCACACTTACAGAGGAGGCCGCTTGATGACCATTTTCGAAAAAGTGAAGTGGGTGCTCAGCATGGCGTGGAGAGATAGTCGGGGGAGCCGACGCAGGCTCTTGCTGTTTATTTCTTCCATGGTATTGGGTGTTGCGGCACTCGTTGCAATCAGTTCTTTTGGTGAAAACCTGAAAGATGCCGTTGACGACGAAGCAAAGACGCTCCTGGGCGCAGATTTGAGCCTGGAACGAAGATCGCCGTTTGCTCCGGAAACGGAAGCACTTATCGATTCGCTAGCCGGCGAGCAAACACGTCGCGTCTCTTTTTCGTCGATGGCATACTTTCCCAAAACTGCCGGCACAAGACTTTCAACGGTTAGAGCACAGGCTGGCACCTTCCCGTATTACGGTGCTGTAGAGACGAACCCGCCGGAAGCCGCTTCGAATTACCTGGATGGTCCCAATGCCCTGGTGGATGGGGAGCTTATAGAACAGTTTGGAGTGGCGATAGGGGATTCGGTGAAAATTGGATCGCAGAGCTATCGGATCGCCGGCGAATTACTTAAAACGCCAAGGGAATCGGCTGCTATGATGATGCTGAGCCCGCGTATTTATGTACCGCTTGCACATCTTGATACGCTTTTATTACAGCAGGGGAGCCGGGCCGAATATGAGGTATACTTTAGGTTTGAAGAAAACCGTGACATAGAAAGCCTGGTGGCAGAAATAGAACCACAGTTGAAAAACCAGAATGTTGGCTTTGATACCGTGGCCGAAGTGCAAGAGGACTGGAATGAAGGATTGACCAATCTGTACCGGTTTTTGAACCTGGTTGGTTTTATCGCACTGCTTTTGGGAGGAATTGGTATTGCCAGTGCCGTGCATGTATACATCAAGCAGCGGATTGATACCGTTGCGGTGCTTCGCTGCCTGGGTGCTCAATCTGTCCCCACGTTTTCCATTTATTTGGTGCAAGCTACCGCAATGGGCTTTTTGGCTGCGTGCTTTGGGAGTCTTGTTGGACTCGGTATTCAATGGCTTTTGCCTCAATTATTGGCTGATTTTCTGCCGGTAGCTGTTCAGGTTGATATCAAATGGATTCCAGTTGCGATTGGTCTGGCTGTAGGATTGGGCGTTAGCTTGCTGTTTGCTTTGTTGCCGCTGCTTGCTGTTAAGAATGTTTCGCCATTGCTCACGCTCAGGAAGTCGGTTGACACATCCATTGGTTCGGATAAGTGGAAATATGTCATCTACGGAATGATTGCTTTGGCGATTCTTGGATTTTCGATTGCACAAGCGCCCATTTGGCAGATCGGTGTTGCGTATGCCGGCGGTATTTTTGTTGTGTTTGGATTGTTGGCCCTTGTTGCCAAGGCCATCGTTTACTTTGCGCGCAGATTTTTCCCAACCTCGTGGTCGTATCCGTGGCGCCAGGGATTTTCAAACCTGTTCAGGCCCAATAATCAGACGGTGATTCTGATGCTGTCTTTGGGATTGGGGACGTTCCTTATTGCAACGCTATTCCTTGTGCAGCAAACATTGCTCAACCAGATACAAATTGCCGGCGGTGAAACGCGGCCCAATTTGATTCTCTTCGATATTCAGCCCGATCAATTGGACCAGGTAGCTGAAATAGTGGAGGAGACCAACATGCCCGTGATCCAGCGAGTGCCTATTGTTGCAATGCGCCTGGCACAGGTAAATGATCGAACTGTCGAGGAAATCAAAGCAGATTCAGCCAGTGGGGATTACTCCTGGGCACATCGTAGAGATTATAGGTCCAGTTACAGGGATCAGCTTGCCGAATCAGAAACCTTGATCGCTGGCGAGTTTGTGGGCGAAGTAGATCCTGATACCGAGGTTGTTCCAATTTCTATAGAGGAGGATGTAGCTAAAGAATTAAAGGTGACGCTGGGGGATTCCTTGATATGGGATGTCCAGGGGGTGCCGGTGACAACCACGATCTCGAGTATTCGGAAAGTAGATTGGCAAAGGATGCAAACCAATTTCTTTGTCCTTTTCCCTAAAGGCATCCTGGATGAAGCACCACAGTTCTACGTGATGCTCACTCGCTCCGACAATGACGTGCAGGCCGGACAGCTTCAGTCTTCCATTGTGGAGTCTTATCCCAATGTGTCTTCTATTGATCTGAAACTGATATTAACCGTATTCGATTCGATATATAGCCGTATTTCCTTTGTGCTACAGTTTATGGCGCTGTTTAGCATCCTTACGGGCATCATTGTTTTGATCAGTGCGGTGACCGTGAGCAGGTTTCAGCGCATTAGCGAAAGTGTTTTACTGAAGACGCTGGGTGCCTCGAGATCTCAGGTAGCCAAAATCCAGTTTATTGAATATCTGTTTTTAGGCCTGTTTGCGGCGTTGACCGGCGTATTACTTGCGCTGGCAAGTGCATGGCTGTTGTCGTATTTTGTTTTCCAAACTGCCTTTGTGCCGGCGCTTGGGTCGCTGGTGCTGGCAATCGCTCTGGTTACAGGATTGACAGTGCTTGTGGGAATGATTAACAGCCGCGGTATTTACGCAAGACCACCCCTGGAAGTATTACGCGCAGAAACTTAATCAAATCTATAATTCAGCAGCGTTGCTAACGTAACGACTGTAGAATGTTGTAGAACGCGTCCTTTTTGTAGGCGGAGACCTTTTGTTGGTTTGTACCCGTCAATCTGACGACGGGGATCAAACCTGCGACCGTGTTAGTTAAGCATAACGCATTGCCTGATTAACCGTTATTTTTTATCCACTTAGGTAACTGCATGTACAACACTGTGCCGCGCGATACAACATCAGCGATTCAGCAAAAAATACAGCAAGTGCTCGACAAAATTGAGCATGCGTGTATTCGAGCCGGCCGCAATAAAGAAGATGTTGAGCTTGTTGCAGTCACAAAGACGTACCCATTAGAGGTTGTCCGCGAAGCTTTTGACGCAGGGATAAGACACTTTGGTGAAAACCGCGTTCAAGAGTTGAAGTTAAAAGCACAGTCACTTCCTGGCGTTCAGAACGGTGGAGATGTGCATTGGCACATGATTGGCCATATTCAACGCAATAAAGCTAAAGAAGTCGTTGAATTTGCCGATTTTGTCCATGCGCTTGATACCCAACGATTGGCTAAAGAGCTTGATCGTCGTGCCGGCTTAGCAAATCGGCGGCTATCGTGTCTGGTCCAGGTAAATGTGTCTAATGAATATTCAAAGTTTGGCCTGAGTCCGGTAGACGTACCTGATTTTATGGAAGCGCTGAAAGCATATAATAATCTTCACATCAGAGGGTTTATGACCTTGGCATCTCCAACGTCTGATCCTGAGCTTGTGCGACCGCAATTCAAATTACTTAAGTCCATTATGGAAGATTTAAAAGAGTCACAGGAGTACTTTGATTCGCTTGATTATCTTTCAATGGGCATGAGCGGAGATTTTGAAGTTGCCGTAGAGGAAGGGGCAACACATGTGCGAGTAGGAAGTGCGTTATTTGGCGCACGAAGTTAAAATTGAACATTTTCGTTGAAAATGGCTTATTTTATCCATTGCAACGGAAAACACCGATAGTTTTTTAGTCCGATAAGACTGCCACCAATGGTGCAAGGATCATGAAATTGACTCCCCTTGACATAAAGAAGCAAGAATTTACGCGTTCATTCAGAGGCGTAGATGCGCAAGAAGTATATAATTTTCTTCAGATGGTGGGAGATCAATGGGATAATTTACTGGATGAAAACCGCCGGCTCGAGCAGAAGGTGCGGGAGTACGACAATAAATTAGAACATTATCGTAAAATTGAGGAAGCACTTCAGGAAGCGCTGGAAACTGCGCGCGATAACTCCCACAAAACCATCGAGAATGCGCAACGTGAAGCGCAGATAATTTTAAAAGAAGCGCGTAGTGCTTCGGAAGAGATTCGTAAAAAAGCTTCAACAGATCATAAGAGATTGAAGCACGACATTTCAAAAATCAGTGGCCGGCGTGATGAGGTTGTTGCGCGTTTAAGAGCCTTCCTGATGTCTGAGCTGGAGTTGCTGTCGCGTTTTGAAGGACCAGAGCCATTGGGATATGGCCGCCTGGATGTTGCTGATAGCAAGCAGCTTCGTGGAAGAAGTAGCAATGAGATTAACATCAACGCGATGTATCATTCTCATGCCATTCCAACACAGCAGCACCGTGAGCCTGTTGTTGATCTTCCTGTAGATCTACCAGTTGATGAGGAAGAAGCTGCCTTTGAAGAAGAGCAGCCCAGTCTGAATGATACATTTACCGCTTCCACAACAAGCGCTGTAAACAACAGCGTAGACTTGTCGGCATTGCGGGATGAGCCCGTTGAGCCAGCTTCTCCTTCGAGTGAAGGATTAAGTACCGATGAGCTCGAGTTTATAAAGTCAACAGTTAGCTCTGCAACGCAGCAGCCTGTTGATGATGATATTTTCAAGCCGGCTGAACCCGAGGTAGACGAAGCCTGGCATCGTACCATGGCAAACAACTTCCCGCCAAATGGTCAAAACGGACAACCTCGTTCGGCGACGCCTTCGAATGCTGCACCGCGTGCACAGGATGGGTCGGGTGCCGGCTGGATCGTGAAACCTACTGGGAATACACCTCAGGGTGCAGCTCCAAATGCCAGGCCTTCGAATAATAAGCCTAATTTAGGTGGATTTGCTTCTCCGCTGTTCGGGACCGAAAGTGATCAGGATGATCTTTCTGCCACCCCGGAGGAAATAGAGAAAATCCGACGCATCCTTAATGATCTTGATTAGTTGCGTAAAATAGATTAGCTGTTCTGGATATCCACTGCTAGTCAAGTTGGTTTTCTTTCTTTAATCCCGGTGATCGTTATTCAGGTGTTCGCACGCTTTTGTGAGTACAGTGGTTTAGTTAGCCACCTCTAAATGTGCTGGTCAACCAGGTTCAACGTCTGCTGCTTGACAAGATGCCATTCAAAAAGATAAGCCCGAGGAAACAAGCGAGCATTTATGCTTGTTCGTCAGTTATCTGATCGTCCGATTTAACCTCAAATTTACCCCCATACTACATGCCAGAGGAGAATGTGTCTCAGCAATTTAATGCTGAGCGCTACCGCGCTGAAGTTGATGCTGCAGCTAAAGCAATTCGTTCTGTGTCAACCCTTGAACCATCTATCGGGATTATCCTCGGTACAGGTTTGGGTGCCTTGGCCAGCGAAATAGAAGTTGAACATGTAATTGATTACGTCGATATTCCTCATTTTCCTGTATCCACAGTAGAAAGTCATCAAGGCAAGTTGATCATTGGCCGGCTGGGTAGTGTTCCTGTTTTTGCTTGCCAGGGCCGGTTCCATTTGTACGAGGGGTATTCAGCGAGAGAGGTTACATTTCCGGTACGTGTGCTAGGATCGCTTGGGATAAAAACTCTGCTGATTTCCAACGCCGCCGGCGGCATGAATCCAAATTTTCGGCGTGGTGACTTGATGCTGATTACAGATCACATCAAGTTGCAAGGCGCCAATCCGCTTGAAGGGCCCAATGAAGATGATTGGGGGCCCCGGTTTCCAGACATGAGCGAGCCTTATGATTTGGAGCTCAGAGCGCTTGCTGAGAAATCAGCACTCGAGCAAGGCATTAA
>JBGCEN010000372.1:0-16341 GCA_045106435.1 Rhodothermales bacterium | reverse complement strand
TCTCGGCTTACCAACCAGACCTGGATAACTTAAACGGCGAAGACTCAAAAGGTAGGTCTAACATCGAGATAGCGCTTAAAAACCCTTCAAAATTGGACATTCCTTGATCGGTGTTCGATATTCGAGACTTTGTCCAGAAGGACAAAGTCGAGCTAAGGTCGCTCCTAAACCTGGAGTCATACATACCATGTCAAGTTGCTACAGCATAATAAACAGAGCGCCTATGTCCAAAATCATTTTTTCTCGGCAAGGGCTTCCTGCCCATTTGGCTCAACGTTTTTCGCCTTGTTTTTCGCCTTGTTTTTCACTGTGCTTTTCACTGTGCTTTTCGCAGTGTTTTCTTCTGCGTTTTCCTCTGCGTCCTCTTCTACGATTTCTTCTTCAACCTGATCATCCTCACTGCCTTCTTCCCCTTCCATCGTCTCAAGATCCAACGCTTGATCATCCCCATCGTCAACTTGTGATCTTTCGAGCTCTTCTTTTAGATAACGTGCCGTAGATGTATCGCCGGCCGCCACTTCCTCCGGAGTGCCCGTGCTGAGAATATATCCGCCGGCTGCCCCACCTGTCGGGCCCAAATCAATCACATGATCTGCAACTTTCACAACATCCATGTTGTGCTCGATCACCAGCACAGTGTTGCCCTTCTTCACAAGAGCGCGTAATACATTCAACAAATGCCGGATGTCTTCAAAGTGCAAACCTGTCGTAGGCTCGTCTAATATGTACAGGGTTTTTCCGGTGCCCGGTCGCGACAATTCTTTTGACAGTTTTACGCGCTGCGCTTCGCCGCCAGACAATGTAGTTGCCTGTTGCCCCAGCCGGATATATCCCAGACCAACCGAATTGAGCGTGCGCAACTTCCGTTCTATCCGTGGCACATTTTCAAAAAACTCCAGGGCTTCAGAGACGGGCATTTCGAGTACATCTGCAATCGACTTGTCCTTAAAGCGTACTTCGAGGGTCTCGGTGTTGTATCGTCGTGCCTTACACGTTTCACATTCGACATAAACATCCGGCAGGAAATTCATTTCCAGCTTCACAATGCCGGCGCCTTTGCAGGCTTCACATCGTCCTCCTTTTACATTAAAGGAAAACCGGCCCGGTTTGTACCCTCTGATTTTTGACTCCTGTAGCTGGGTAAACAAATCCCGGATATGCGAAAACAGCCCAGTGTACGTTGCTGGATTTGATCGCGGAGTTCTGCCAATCGGACTTTGATCTATATCAATGACCTTATCGATGTGTTCAAGGCCTTCCACAGAACGATAGGCAAGCGGCACGTGCTTCGCATTGTGGAAGTGATTCGCCAACAAACGATAAAGTGTCTGATTGATTATCGATGACTTCCCTGATCCGGAGACCCCCGTAACACAGGTAAATGTCCCCAAAGGAAGCGTTAAATCGTTTTCTTTCAGGTTATGCCCGGAAGCACCCTTTAGCACCAGCTCGTGTCCGTTGCCGGCATTTCTTTGCGCCGGCAGCTTGATGCTCCTGCTTCCTTGTAAATACGCTGCGGTCAGACTCTCCCGACCATTCCTTGTCAGAGGCAGATCTTCTGGAGCGTGTTCTCCAAGCACATGCCCGCCAAACTCGCCGGCGCCCGGCCCCAAATCAATAACAAAGTCGGCTGTTTCGATCATCTCACGATCGTGCTCAACCACCAGCACTGAATTGCCCATATCGCGCAACTGGCGCAACGAAGAAATCAGCTTGTCATTATCCCTCGGATGTAGACCAATACTGGGCTCATCCAGGATGTATAACACCCCAACCAGTTGCGTACCTATTTGTGTAGCCAACCGAATGCGCTGGCTTTCGCCCCCCGAAAGGGTGCGCGCAGAACGATCAAGGCTGAGATAGCCAACACCCACATTGATCAAAAAATCAAGGCGCTCTCGTATCTCTTTAACAATGGGTCGTGCAATGATCCATTGTCTTTTTGTCATTTTCAGATCCTGGAAAAACTGGCGCAGCGAATCAAGGTCCATATCAACCAGTTCTGCGATGTTCTTTTCTCCAACTCTGTATGCCAGACTCTCTTTGCGCAACCGGCCACCGCCGCATTCGCTACAAGCCATTTCCCTCATATACGCTTCCGCCCATTTCCTGGAGGAAGAGGAGGAGGTATTGCTGTACGTGTGCCAAATATGCTGATGTACGCCCCCAAATCGATGTTTGTAATTTACCTCACGACTTTTGTAGCGATAGGTAATATCAAACTGCTGATCGCTGGCTCCTTCAAGAATCACCGACTTCTGAATATCGGTTAGCTTTTCATAGGGCGTATCAAAATCAAACTTATAGACTTTAGCAACTGCATTCAACTGGCTAAAAATCCATATATCACGCGGCTTGCCGAGTGGCTGAATGGCTCCTTCACCAATACTTTTTGATGGATCTGGTATGATCAGTTCCGGATCCAGCTCTCGTTTAGAGCCAAGACCGTTACATTCCTGACAGGCACCATAAGGTGAGTTAAACGAAAAGGAATTGGGCGATGGGTCATCGTAGGAAATCCCGTCTTTTTCAGAATACAAGTGCCGGCTGAACAAGCGATCTTTCCAGCTTCCATCGTCTTGCTGAATTGCAGCAATCACAGTCCCGCTGCCCATCTCCAGAGCAATTTCAACAGATTGGCTCAGCCTGCTTCGTATGTCGTCCTTGATCACAACACGATCTATCACCACTTCGATATCATGTGTTTTGTAGCGATCCAGCTTCATCCCCTTCTCAATCTCCTGCAACACACCGTCTGTTCGCACCCGGGTAAAGCCTTGTCGGGCCACCTGCTCAAAGAGCTCCCTGTAGTGCCCCTTCCTTCCTTTTACAATCGGCGCAAGCAGAATTACGCGAAGCCCCTGTTCAAAGCCGGCGATGCGATCAATAATCTCGTCGTCAGACTGCTTGCGCATTTCTTCGCCCGAAATGAACGAATACGCATTGGCAGCGCGTGCATAGAGCAGTCGAAGAAAATCGTATATCTCCGTGACCGTACCAACGGTTGATCGAGGGTTACGGCTCACGGTCTTTTGTTCAATAGAAATAACAGGAGACAGGCCATCGATAAAATCGAGATCAGGTCGTTCCATCATCCCCAAAAATTGCCGTGCATATGCACTCAAACTCTCCATATACCGTCGCTGGCCTTCTGCATAAATGGTATCAAAGGCCAGGCTGGATTTCCCGGAGCCGGAAAGTCCTGTAATTACAACCAGCTTATTCCGAGGGATATCCAGATCTATGTTCTGAAGATTGTGCTCTCGGGCTCCACGAATGATGATGCGGTCGTCCATAATTAATTCCGCAACTTGCTCTCGTTTAAACAGTTTGGGTGGTAAGGTACCTGTTTTCAATCACAACCAGGAACACATGTATTACACACATAAAAGTTCCACGCTTTGTAATATCCTTTGTATTTTATTTTTTATTGCAATCCCCCTCACGGGCTGTGGAGAGCCAGAGATCGAAGAAGACTTTGTTGAAGAGGTCTTCGACGCCGAGGCTGTGTACTTTGAACCCATCGGGCAAGGATCCCAGGCCTCGTTCGACGAACTCACTGAAATCGTGGTAAAAGACTCAACCAACTGGGCCTTTTACAAAGACAAAATGGAGACCGTTATTCCTTTCCAGGACGTCGACTTCTCGCAGCTTATGGTTGTCTTTGCTGCAGTCCCATCTGCGAACGGAGGCGTAACCGTTCAGTTTGAATCTGCCGAACAAACCGAAGGAGAACTGGTGCTAAGCTACTTACTAGGTGTTCCGGGTGCAGACTGCCGGGTCATTGATACCCCTTCCGTCCCCTTCCAGGTGATGATTACCCGCAAAATTGACCTCCCCGTAAAGTTTGAAGTTCGCGAAGAAAATCAGTATTGCACGTTGGGGTAGTCACTGATAAATATCAGTGACTGGTTGCGGGTTTAGGGTTCAAGGTTTAGGGTTGCTCAGATAAATCCATGATCCTTTGTAAATTGTCAACAATAAGAGGCTTGCTGCTTACACTTTGATGCCCAGTGAGAAGTAGTAGCTTCGGCCGGCGGAGGGGATGATGCCGGGGCCGGGATACCCTGTGGCTCTGCGAGTAAAATAAATTTCGTTTGTCAGATTATTGGCGCCGGCTTCTATTACGTATCGGCTGAACGCATACTTCGCAGATAAATCCATCACGTGGTACGCGGGAATAATTCCTTCAATCGCCGTAGATGTTCTTATCGCATTAGATGCATCGGAAAACTGCTCGGCTACAAACGAAAATTGATACGATGCCTCAAATCCTCCGCGTCCAAAAGAAATACCAGTCTTCACATTATAATCCGGCACCAATTCAACGTCATTCCCCTTAATACCCGGCTCTTCAGATTGGTCATATCTCGCATTTATCAGCGCCAGGTTTGTAAACAATGACAATCGACCTTCTCTATCTCGATTCATAAAAGCCTTGATCAAATCAAGCTCTGCATACATTTCCAGCCCATAAATGTTAGCGTCAGCGACATTTGTTCGGTACCGAAAAACACGATCAACTAAATCGTTGAATAGTGGATTAGGCTCGCTACGCAGCACAGTACCAATTCTATCCTGGTACGATAAATGAAAAACACTTATATCATAATTCAGCAATCCATAAGACGTACCACGGGTACCTAATTCGATATTAAAACCACGTTCATCCTGAATTTCGGGATCTACCTCCAGGCTTCCGAGACTTACGCGAATATCGTTGAAATTAATGGCCCGGTAGTTCTGCGAGAAATTACCGTACAACTCAACGCTTGCACTTTTCTTATAACTCACACCCATACCGAAGAAGACAAAAGAACGCGACCGATCGCGCGCCTCTTCAATCATTTCATCAAGCAGAATATTGCCGGCCAGGTCGCGCACTGTATTTCGGTAATACCCCTCGGCTTCGGTCTTGATATACTCCAGACGAATCCCCGGCACAATACTCCAATGCGTACCGAAATTAAATATGTTTTCAGCAAATACCGAGACATTGGTGTTAGGCAGGTCAAAATCAGATCCTTCAAGAATGTCAGATGAGTTGTAACGAAAAACAGCGTCATTGCCATCTGATCCATCCCCCTGCATGCGGTCTGTAAACCCACTATAATATCGAGCGCCTACAAGAAAAACAGACATGCTATGGAGCAGTGGATACCGATGAATCAGGCGCGTTTCATTGCCCCAATTTGAAAACCGATCCATCAACAGATCACGATTCCCGCCAAAATCCAGCCGGTCAATCCTGTCTAAATTCCCCAACGCATCTCTGCCGGCGCGTAGTCCAAAAAATCGTGTATTCAGATTTGTACGCCCTGAGAATTTGTAATCAGAAGACAGAGCAAACAAATTCCAATCTACCCCAAACCAATTCCGCTCTCTATTGGACTGGCGAGGATCGATCACAAACTGTGCATCTGTTAATCCACCCGGTTGCTGGGCCAGGTACGACATGTGTGTGTACTCTGCTTTGGCTGACCATCGAGGATTCATCTGGTATTTTAATGCCCCATAAGCCGTGTTTTGCGACAGTGATTCGTTGGGTCGCCAGCCATTGCTTCTTTTATGTTGATAGAACGCGTAATACCCAAGCTTGCCAACAGTGCCTCCAAGGCTGTTAAATGAGTTAAACAATCCAAATGAACCCACTGCTTGCGTCGATGAGAATTCAACTGGTTTATCCTCCGGCCCTTCTTTAAAAGCAAAGTTTATCACGCCGCCAAATTGTGTCCCGTACTGTAGTGAAGCGGCCCCACGTATTATTTCGATCTGCTTCAAGGCTTGCGCCGGCGGCGTGTAGTAACTCTCCGGATACCCCAAGGCATCAGCAGCAATATCATACCCATTCTGACGCGTATTAAAATTAGAGCTCCTGTTCGGGCTCAACCCTCTTCCACCGATCCCCAACTGCACGCCTGCACCATCGCTCTCCCAAATATTAAGGCCGGCTACCTTGGCATAAATCTGCCGGCTGTTGTTGGTAGCCAGATTGGCGGCTATCTCATCTGGCACGATGACTTCGTTCTTCTTGGCATCGTAAATTGCCGTGGCTTCAACAGCGCGCAAGCGTTTCATCCCAAAAACAGCGCTATTCACCACTCCTACAGTAATCTCATCCAATCCGCCCTCCAAATCCGCAAGAACAAATGCTATCTCAACAGGCGCATCGTTAATTCGTATCGATTGGGTGGAGACTTTCTTTCCCGAAAAGAAGGCCGTGATGTTGTAGCTCCCCGGCTTCAGGCCCTCAATTTTAAAAGCGCCGGCGACCCCGGTATACGTAGACGCTATTGACTCAAACAATGTATGATTTACTGCAGTTGGTTCACCTGCAGCAGCCAAATTATACGCAGACAAATCATTAGAAATCAGTACACTCGCGTATTCAATCGGTCTTCCTTTCTCTGAAACCACGCTACCCGATACAGAAAATTGCACAGAAGTTTTCTGGGCATACATCGTAGTATTCCCAGCACCCGCAGCCCAGAACAGTAGAAGCATCAATCCTGACCACCAGGAAGGTTGTATTGCGCGTAGGTAACTTTTCATTCGTCTGTATAAGGCAAGATCCATTGCTTTGGCGCAAAGCCCCGTTCAATGGTGGTCAAGTCTACTTCAGGGTCAATAAAACGCCGGCTCCTTCTGCCGTTGAGCGATACAAAAGCATCTGCCGTAATCATCACGTTTTCCATGCCTTCTTTTTGGTATTCTTCCTCGAGGAAATGAGCAAATTGCAGCATCATGTCTGGCTGCGTAGCCATCATCTTTTCCTGATTCGGCGTCAGATAATCCCAATTGGCCACCTCCCACGACTTTCCTGAATCAGGATCCTGCACGCGAAAAACCGTATAGCCGGCCTTTTCCATCAACATCACGCGCCAGGAAAAACGGTATCCCTGTTCTGTCCAAAACAAATCGTCCGGGTACAACACGGAGCGGAATGGAATAACAAGTTGCAATACAAAATGCAGCACGAGCAAACCACCTAGACATCGGGAAAGCAGCGTATTAGATCTATACAAATTGTTTGCGCCTGCTGTATCCGAGGGGCCTTTTTTTGCTATTGAAAGGAGTCGGCGCAAGTACTGAATACACCTGACATGAAATGATGGCCCGAAGAAAATCAGCGTACACAAGATCATGATATATGGAAACATGCCGATCTGAAACAGCAGTGCTGTCATCAGATGAAAACCTACAACCACCACATAGGCCCATACACGTGTTCTGTGGTACAACAAGAAGAACACGATGGTCAGGTCGTACAAAGCACCTGCCCAGCTGAATGCAAACGCCGTTTCCGGAAGCGCGAGTAGGCTGCCAATGATGGGTACATGGGCAAGCGCCGGCAACCAAATGCGTAGCGGCATCGCATCGAACAACCAATCAGGATTCAGCTTTGCAATGCCGGCGTAACAATAAACAATGCCCAGCTGTAGCTTAAAGATATTGATTGCCCATGCGGGTACGCGACCTACTTCAATGGCCGGATTTCTCCATACATCCAGCGAAAAAGACCGGTTTGCCGGCACAAGAATCATTAAAAAACCAATGATGCTGACAAAGTAGTAGTGATTGAGATAATTCGTTTTATCGATTAACTCAACGTAGGTAAACAAGACAAAGAACACCGTGGCAGCGAGCCTAAAATGCAACCCAAGCATGATGCAAAGCGCTGCAAGTCCAATGATGCAGAACACCACATACATGCCGGCGGTGCCCAATGGCACAATCCAGTCGAATCCATAGAACGTAAAGTGATAAACCGGGGCTACATATAAGTCATGAATCCACCCCTTGGCTGCAAAACGCATGATACTCACCAACATGACAAACCCGAAAAGCACCCGCAGCATAACCAGGGGCGCAATCGATGTTGGCGCTTCAATATGTTTGTTTAACAGATTCAATTGCTTATCAGATGTATCGAACAAGAACCCTTGAACACCGAGGCAAACATCTTAAAAAACTTCGCCATTGGACATTCCCTGATCGATGTTCGATATTCGAGACAATGTTCATTGGGCAATATCGAACTCAATCACCATCATTATCCTGAAAGGTAATTGTGATACCCAATCGGGAAGCCATATCAACTTTCATCAGCACTACCAATTCCTGCATTTTTGTAAAGACCACAAGGGCTTCATCTACATTTCCCTCAAGCTGAGTACTCAGTGGATCGGTTAGCCCACTCACTGCCGCCAAACTTTCTGCAAAGGCCGTTTCTATATCGACTGCCAGGTCAGATGCGCCGAGAAAACCTAGATTGTCAGCCAGACTGGTCCCCCCCTGACCATTTTCACCAACACCTGTGTACAATCGAAGCAAACCTTCCAGATTCGCGCCGGCAAGTTCGGCAGAGTATCCGGCGTAAAAAGCTTCTGTTGCCCGTGGACGGGGGACCCCAGCGCTACGAACGCCGGCTGGAATACCGATTTTACCATCCCTGCTAAAGCGCTCAAAATGCAAAATCATGGCGTTTACAACTTCACCAAGCGAGCTACCAACGTCTGTGCCGGCGTTATCAGGATCCAAAAACGTATTCAGATAATTCCCGCCCGATCCCCATTCATTTGCTACAAAAAGAACAATTTCGCTAATAAACTCAGTGTTGTCTCGCAAATACTTGATGCGGCTTGCTGCATTCTGATCAGTTGTATATAAGCCCACAATGTCTTCATCCGTAAGCCCATCACCATAAATCAGATAGCCTAACGCAGGGAAACCTCCTGCGGGTAGGTTTTCGATGGAGCCAAGTACATAATTTCCAGATGTGATATTGCTATTAATCTGGTCTACATTCGCAGGAAACGTATTTAGCACGCCACGGAGGGCGACAGTTTGTGCCGGCCCGAACTGAAAGAAACTGGCTTCCTGCCAGGTTAATCTCGCTTGCTTCAGCCCCTCTCTTAAATCTGCCAAACTGGACACGGAAGGGTTTTGCAGAAATTGGTCGGCCTCAATCTCTAAATCTTCCACATGGGATAACAGCTTGCCATAGGTGGGAAAAATGAGATTATTGCCAATATTCTCAAGCAGCGCACCCCGATCAAATACCTCTTCCGGCGGATCGTTGGTACCAGAGCTATCACAAGCAGCCACAAACATCGCAAGAAAGGCAGCCGCGACTGTTGTTAACATTAGGTATTTGAAAGGGGATTTTGCGTGCATCACAATAAATGTCTATTAGAAACTGTTGAGAATTCTACAAGTCGTCTTGAACTGGCGCCAAGGCTGGAAATGCAGCTACCAGTTTGGATTTAGCTGTATTCAATCCCAAAGCAGTCGCATTCCAGAAATTGCCATCTGCCCCTAGATCTGTCCCAAGAATTTCTTCGATTTCAGTTAGGCTTATCGCCCTGCGCGGTGAATACCGAATTGCATTGGTAAACGCCCATACTTCAGATAAAACATGAAATGCTTCACCTGATTGGCCTTGTCCAAGAAATCCAATGGCACTATTGAGGTAGTGAACAGCCGTTGCAGCAGCAACAAGTTCGAGGTGTTCAAACAAAGCATTTCGTTGCGCATTCTTGGTTGCCAAATCGTTATTCACAATAGCAGCCCGTCCTTCTTTATAGGCAGTCATGATCAAATCATTTGTGCCTAACAAGCCACTGGCTACGTTGTCAACCACGTTGGAATAGTGGCTCCAAAAACGATCTTCGGCTCCTCGTTCAGCCGGCCATGGAGAGGCAAAATCAAGTGGAGGATCCCAGTATCCAAAAGCCTCATCCCAATGATGCTCCATCAACGTATAGTTCTTCCCATCTGTCAAAGCCGTATTCTCAACAGCATCTCCGGTACGATCATCCGATAAGTATGTGTTGAATATCTGGTTATAAAACACGGCCCCCATCAGTCCTTTTTCGATCAACTGAGTAAACTCACGCCCATTGCCGTCAACCAAAATGGTGCTGCCATTCACTTCACGGGTAATTAAGCCGGCGATTCCATTGGCAGCCAGTACGCCTGCATTACCATCCACACTTGCTTTTGCTGCATCTGTAAACAGATCTTCAAACAACAATGCATCCAGGTCGGGCGAGAACGTTTTGTTTTTGAGCTGCTTGGTAGAGGAAAAAGAGAAACGGCCTCCTCCGTTGTCTCCCGTATTGGCAAACATATCAAGCAATGCCTGCTCAGAGATCACCCCGCCGGCATCAGCTGTCTTTAGATACTCCTTGATTTCTTCTAGCTGATCCAGGCGCTCCACCTGACCGCTATAGGATACCGTGGACGTACCTGCTCTTGTAAAAGCATAAGTAGCCGGCGTGTCGATTAATTTGCCAACTGTTACCATAGCGGATACAGTAGACGACACACCTTCAACATCCGTGATAAGGAAATCAAGTGTATACACCGTTCCGAGTGTTGCGTCGGCAGGAATGGCAAAGTCGTGCGTGTAGGTCGTTTCGGTCATTCCTTGCCCTATGCCGAGGATTGCACCAATACCGTCCTCTATTACCGTAAGCGATTGGATGCCGGCTTCTGCGCTTAATGTCAAGGGAATAGACACCGTTGTACCTCGTCCCCCTTCTGCTTCAAGCATGGCCCCATCAATGCCGGGAGGCTCTGGAGCTACATCGTTACTGTCACATGAAGAAATGTTTGCTGCTAGCAAGATCGCTGAAACCATCATGGCAGCACGCGTCAAATTGTGTAATATTTTCATTACTGTGCATAGATTTATGTAAAAAAGTAGTTCTCCTAACTTTGCCGTGCTAGCGGTAGCAAAATCAGGAGAACCGTGGGTCGTGTAACACAGCAATAATATAATTCTTATCTAGACTTAATCCAAATAAGAATTGTGAAGTATTGATTGATGCCACTTTTTAGCAGAAAAGGAAAGATTTGAGAAAGATTACCTAGACGTACTGCGGAGCAAGCAATTGCTTTGGACGTGGAGAATATCAGAGAAGAGAATAGGAGGCTGTTGTCTATGTATTATGTATTAATACAAACAATTTCAACCTTTGGGGCACATGTCATTCTGAACGAAGTGAAGAATCTGTCCAAAGCGCAACCGTCTAAAAAATGCCTGTATATAGCGATTTAAACAGATCCTTCACTTCATTCAGGCTGACATGATCAGGACAAATTTTTAGAGATAGGAAAAAAGAGGATTATGAACCGTGCGAAGCCGCTCAGGCAGCCGCCATATCCAGATTGGCCAGGGTTGGATTATCAACGCGTACATCGCTTTCGATCAATCCATCGCGAAGACGAATGATACGGCGTGCATGCTGGGCTATTTCTTCTTCATGCGTTACGACCAGCAGGGTGTTTCCTTTGCGATAGAGCTCTTCAAACAACTGCATAATCTCTTCGCCGGTACGGGTATCGAGATTTCCCGTAGGCTCGTCCGCCATAATAATAGACGGGTTGTTTACCAATGCGCGGGCAACTGCCACACGCTGGCGCTGCCCACCTGACAGTTCATTTGGCTTATGGTCCATACGATCACCAAGCCCCACACTATGCAGCACTTCAGCTGCACGTTCTTTCCTCAAGCCTCTCCGCATGCCTGAATAAACCAATGGCAATTCTACATTTTGCAAACAGTTTACGCGAGGCAACAGATTAAACGTCTGAAATACAAACCCAATCTCGCGGTTTCTAATTTCAGCAAGCTCATTGTCCGTCATCTCACTCACTTTCTGTGAATTGAGATTATATTCTCCGCCTGTAGGTGTATCCAGACAGCCTACAATATTCATCATGGTCGACTTCCCGGAACCAGATGGTCCCATGATCGCGACGTATTCATTGGTATTAACATGCAGGGTAACGCCGGCCAGTGCGCGCACTTCCTGGCTACCCATCTGATATACCTTTGTAATATCGCGAAGCTCAATAAGCGGTTGGGATCCGTTTGCCATAATAAATTACTGCAGTTTGGTTAAACCAAATCGTTGAACAACTCACGCATGCCTATACCACAACCACCATACGGGGGCTAGTTAGCACTTGCAAAACGAGAGGAATTTTTCTTGTCGTCTACACGCACTTCATCATCCGCCTCAAGATCTCGACTAATGGCGCGATAGGGCCCAATAATAACCTTTTCGCTTCCTGTCAATCCAGTTTTAATCTCAATGTGCGTGTCATCGGAAATACCCGTTTCAACTTCTACCATTTTCGCCTTGCCATCGGCAAAAAGGAATACAACTTTTCTCAAATCTTCCTGAAGCACTTCTTCTTCTGATTCAGCGTTTTCAGCGTCTTCAGGCTGTGCTTCTTCGTCTTCAGCTTCTTCATTATCTTTTTTGAGATAAGACTTTTTCTTCTTATTGAAGTCGCGGACGGTTACAGCTTGAATGGGTACAACCACTACGTCTGAAACTGTTCTTGTAAAGACATCTACCGTACCACTCATACCAGGCCGGAAGTTGGGCGCATCCTCATCAATCACAGGGCCTTCAGCGCTTGCAATCAAGCTAGCTTCTTCCATTGTTTCGCCGGCGGCATCGTTGTGTACATCATAGATCCGAATCTTGACAGGGAAGTTGGTAACCTGCTCCTGTGTGCCGGCGGATGATACACGTGCCGAGTTTGCGATCTCGGTAACAACCCCTTTGAACATCCGTCCGGGGTACGCATCAATTTCTATAGCCGATGAATCACCGATTGAAACGTTGACGACGTCGTTTTCATTTACGTCAACTTCAATTTCCATCTGATCAAGCTTTGCCACCCGCATCATTTCAGTACCGGCCATCTGGCTTGTACCAACAACGCGTTCACCTAATTCGACAAGCAGCATACTGATCGTGCCGCTCATCGGGGCGTAAATGGTTGTCTTGGCGAGTTGCTCCTGAAACTCACGCAACTGGGCAGCACTACTCTGCACGGCGTAGTCTGAAGCCTCGTGGCCGGCTTTTGCTACTTCATATTCTGTGGATGCGCGCTGAAATTCAGCCTCAGAAATTGCATTCTTATTAAAAAGATCTTGCTGCCGCTTCAGATTGAGTTCGGAATTAAGCATATCCGCTCTTCTCTGAGCCAGAACAGCTTTTGCCTGAAGCACAGACGCTTGTCCACGTTCAACTTGTGCCTTGTAATCGTCCGGACGAATTCGTGCAAGCAGCGCACCTTTATCCACCTTATCCCCTTCCATCACGGGTAGCGCAATAATCTCACCCGGCACATCAGGGCTGATGCTTACTTCAATCTCTGGCTGAACTCTGCCAGACGCAGTAACAACCTGGGTAATGTTGCGGGTTTCGGTATCCGTCGTTTCAACGACAGTACCCGTTTCTTTTTCGCCGATAACGCCCGCAGCCTTCAAGCCTGCACCAGCGCCAACGAGGACAAATACTAATGCCAGGACAATAAGGATTATTTTAGTGGCGCTCGATTTCTTCTTTGCCATAGTTACATTTAATTTTCAAGATTGTATCAGCTAAGTTTAAGGTTTTTTCACAACCTAAACCCAACCCTTCAACGCAAACCAACAAGATGGTTTTCTCAATCTTGAGAATATTGCTTTAATCGGTACGACTAGCGAAACAGCTGCTCACTTGGATCCAATTTACCCATGTAATAATCGATCAACTTACTCTGAAAGATGAAATCGAATTGGCCCTGGTTGCGATCGCTCTGCGCCTGCACAAAGCTTGCACGTGCCTGAGACAGCTCAACCAACGTTGCGGCACCTACATTATAGCGTTCCTGTTCAGCCGTAAACGCCTGCTCAGCCGAAATCAACTGCTTCTCAGTAACCTCAAGGGTCTTCTCCGCTGTGAGGTAATCGAGATAAGATTGTCTTACATCCAGTGCAATATTTTGCTGCAAGTCTTCAAGAGACAGCTGTGCATTATTGTACTGCACTTTGGACTGCTCAATGTTATTCCTGGTCGTGAATCGATCAAACAATGGAATACCAAGACTTAAGCCAATACTGCTACTTCTCTGAATATCACCAAACTGATCGGAAAAGCTGGCAGAGTTACGCGAATCTGCCCGAGAACCAGTTGACATATTCAAGCTGAGGCTTGGAAAAAAGCCAGAACGAGCAGCCCGAATGCCCTCTTCTGCCGCAATGATGTCTGTCTCACGAGCTTTCAAGTCACTTCGAAACGAGAAGGCCTCACGCAACATGTTCTCAACATCATATGCCTGGGCTGTCAAATCAGCCGTGTTTACATCCGGTGCAACAAATTCGTACGCACCAAATGGATCCAACTGCAACACTTGAATAAGATTTACTTCGCTGAGTTGATACGCACGTTCCGCATTTAGAAGATTCAGTTCAGCATTTGCTTCAGCTGCCTGTTGCTGGTATAAATCTGAAATAGGGCGAGAACCAACATTTGTAAATTCCTCAATCTGTCTCAGTTGCTGGCGCTGAGACTCCAGGTTTTCCTGTTGAATTTCAATCTGCTGGCTGCGCTCCAACAGGGTTATATAATTAGACATCACGCTAAACACAACGGTCTGACGCTGTCTGTCAAAGTCATAATCTCTTGCTTCTAAAGAATTGCGTGCTTCTCTGTATGAAGACACCCTGCCCATACCATCAAACAAGGTAACACTGCTTGAAGCAGATGCGCTAAAAAACTGGGTCGATTCGTTTACGAACTGCGCATCTTCCTGGTTAAATGTTCGACCGGAAGAGTTTGACCCGTTGCTGTTGATTCTGAGGTCAGGTAAGAAACTGGATCGCTGCCTGTTCAAACTGATTGCATCCAGATCTACGTTATTTGCGGCACGACGTAACAAGACGTTGTTTTCGAGCGCAATTTGCACGGCATCATCAAAAGTAATGCGTTGGATTTCTTGAGCACTAACGCCAACCGTTAAAAATAAGGCTGCTGCAGAAAACAGGAGGGTGACTTTACGTAACATACCAGTTGAGAGGGATTATCTTAATAGGTGGTTAAGAGTTTCAGGAAACTACTTTCTGTAAGGAGAAGCATTTTCTGAACTCTTGGAAGTTACGCTTTGGATACATACTTGTTACGTTCTTGTATTAACTTTTACATCGTTTACAATCGAAACGCCGGCTTAATTGCAGTTTAAAGAAAGCGATACGGCTTATTCTCTACCCATATCGTCCCGGTACCCGCCTGCGTGCCATTCGTTGCCGGCACGCCTTTAAAACCAGGAAAAATTCTTATTCTTTTACGAAGGCTGTTTATAAATCCTATATTTCAATTCTGTGCAGGCATATCTGCACAAAAAAAGAATGCCTCATGTAGTTCAACCCCTCATGGCTACGCTGATGAGATACGTATTATTAAGCTTTGTCTTCCTGTTTTTTGCCTGTGACAATCAACCCCCAATGCGCGTTGATCAGGCACTAATCAAGTCTGACACCCAGTCGGCAATGCTTGATTTTGCGATAGCCAAACTGAATGGCTCGCTCCAAGCATCACATCTTACCATCGCACCCATCAACCTGCACCTTGCTCCGGAGCGTCTGCAAGAACAGGCTTTTCAAATCACTTCAACGCCAGAACTGATCGACATCACCGCCGGCGATGTACACGGGCTCATGTATGGCCTGCTGGAATTGGAAGAACACATTGCCCTGCAACTAGATGTTACCGAGCTTTCTATTTCTCAGATGCCATTCATCAAAAAACGCGGGTTAAAATTTAACATCCCATTAGACGCCCGCACCCCTTCATACGACGATACGGGCGACGCAGCGCAAAGCAATATCGCCAACGTCTGGGATTTTAACTTTTGGCAGCAGCAGTTGGACCAGATGGCGCTCCACCGCTTTAACCAGCTGACCCTGTGGAATCCCCAGCCTTTCACCAGCATGCTAAAACTCGAGGCCTTTCCGGGGCTGGCACTTGCAGATGTGTATCGCTCCAGCGAACCGCTATCCGAAAAATGGACATCCTGGGGCGAGCCCGGCGGCGTATCAGCCAATGTGCTTTCAAAACTTGAGCGTGTCAAGGAAATCAGCATCGATGAAAAAATCCTGTTCTGGAAAAAAGTCTTTGCCTATGCAAAAGACCGCGGCATCGATGTTCACCTGATTACCTGGTCCATTTATCCCAATGGCATCGATCCCAAACATGGCATCACCAGTGACATCGACAACGAGAAAACGCAGGCCTTTTTTCGGGAAGCCGTGAAAGAGTTGGTACTCACCTATCCTAACCTGAAAGGCGTCGGAGTTACTGCGGGAGAAAACATGCCTGTGGATGGCACGGTGAAAAACTGGACGCGGGAAAAGTGGTTATGGGAGACCTATGGTCGTGGACTGGCTGAAGCCAAAGCAATTCATCCCGACCGCAGTATCGATTTTATGCACCGTTTTTGGTATTCCGGCTATGAGGATATAGAAAAGTACTGGAGCGATTATCCCGACCACTT
>JBGCEN010000371.1:0-12667 GCA_045106435.1 Rhodothermales bacterium | reverse complement strand
GGGCCATACATTGGAATTGATAAGGTGGTGTCGCATACAGCTTTGACTTCGGGGTGAATGCCTTTAGATTCACTCCCCATAACGATTACAACTGGCTTATCCCAGTCATAGTCTCCAAAAGCTGTTTTCCCTCCAGAATCGGCCCCGACAACCCAATAGCCTCTTTCCTTAACCTGGTTCAGGACATCTGTTAAACGCTTGACCCGCGCGATGGGAATCTTCAACGCAGTGCCGGCACTTGTTTTCAAGGCAGCATCGTTTAATTGGGCCATGTGCTTGGTTGGAATAATCACGCCGGCGACGCCCGCTGCCAGTGCACTTCGCAAGATGGCCCCAAAGTTATGGGGATCTTCAATGCGATCAAGCACCAGGAGCGTTGGCTTCTTTTGCTTGACAACGTCTTGCGTTGGGGCAATCTTGCTCAGCAGTTCATCAACATCATAGAAGGCGATCGGTGCTACCGTGGCCACTACACCCTGGTGGTTGATGTTAGGAGCCAACCGGTTCAGCTTCGCTTCTGGCACAAACTGAAAGGGAATGTTCAAAGAAGCCGCCAGCCGGCGAATCGTGTCAATTTCCTCTCCACGAGCACCGTTGTTTATAAGCACTTTTTCGATCTTCTCTGTCTTGCCGGCGAGCGCATCCTTTACCGGTTTACGTCCCGACAGCGTTGCTTTCGGAGTGTTCTGGGCTTTCTTCGTCAATCTTTTTACTCGTTTTAATGACCCCAATAAGGCCAATGAGAAACATACCGGTGGAGATTATTTCTGCTTGTGTTACTTCAAGGCCGAATAAATCAAAAATGTTATTAACGCGAATTTTTTCAATCAGGAATCGCTCAATACCACTAAACATCAAGTAGACAAAGAATAGCCACCCATTAACAAATGGATGTTTTCGAAGACTCCACAAAATGGCAAATATCAGCAGGCCGGCGAAAAACTCATAAATGGGGGTAGGATAAACAGGCGCTGCTGATAAGTCCACACCCAGTATATTCTTTGCATAGGTTTCGGCCCAAAGCCAGTCTGGCATCCAGCCCGGCTGCAAATCAAGATTTGCTGCTATGCCCCAGTCTCCATCTCCCGACAAATGACAGCCAAGCCGGCCAATGCCATAGGCAATCATCAAACCCGGCGCAAGGGAATCGGCAAAAACAGGTACCGAAAGATTTCTCTTTCTCAGATACCAGACAACAACGATGGTGCCTATGATCAATCCACCATAAAAGGTGAATCCGCCGGTAGAAAACAGCATGCCCATCGGGTTTGCCGCAAACTTATCCAGATTCTCAAGTGCATGAAACACCTTGGCCCCCAGAAAGCCGGAAACGAGGGAAATAATGGTGATCGTCCAAACAGCGTAGGATGGCGAGACAACAACCTCTTTTTTTCCTCTACGTTGAGAGCCTTTGCCTTTACCACTCCCCTTCTGCAATTCAGCCGGCATTTTCACACCGTTGATTTTGCCCGCTGCATAATACCGATCCAGCTCTTTACCCAAAAGCCATCCTGCAACCAGGGCACCAATCGCTACCATGGCACCAAAGGAATAAATAGGCAAAGGAAGCTCTATACCGAGAAAGTCTTTAAATAAGTCACTGAGGTACGGATACATAGATCAATTTTCGTGATTTCAAGAACTCAATTGAGCAATAACAAAATCATGCACACCATCGAGCGATATATTGTCTTGTGTGCCGGCGCCCATGTTTTTTATGCTTGCCGTCCGAGAAAGTAATTCATTATCGCCCACGATTACAACAAATTGGGCAGCTAATCTGTTGGCGTCACGCATCTGCGCTTTTAAAGACCGACCTTTCAGGTCAAACGCAACCCGTATTCCCTTTTCACGGAGTCTTTGAGATTCCTGAATCGCCCAGGCAGAGGCTTTGGCCCCAAGGCCTATCAAGTATATTTCCGGTTTTGCAGCCGCAGGAATCTCAACGCCACCGGCCTGCAATGCGATAAGGAGCCGCTCCATTCCAGCAGCAAAACCCACGGCTGGAACGGCCTGTTTGCCGCCAATTTCTTTCGCCAGCAAATCATATCGTCCGCCGCCGGCCAGTGCACTCTGGGCACCAAGGTCGTTGCTTTCCAATTCAAAAGCTGTTCTCGTATAATAATCCAGGCCACGGACCAGTAATGGATCTTCGACAAAATCGACATCCAGGCTGCCGAGTAACTCCTTCACCTTGTGATAGTGCGCGAGACTTTCCTCATCTACAAAATCCATCAGCTTTGGCGCATTCTCGAGAAGGCGGCGTTCTTTTGCGTCCTTGGTATCCAGAATCCGCAGCGGATTTTGCTCCAGACGTTTTTTACTAATTTCACTCAATTCCGAAGCATGCGGCTCCAGGTAATCGCGTAACGCCTGTTTGTATTTGGGCCGGCTTTCTTCGTCACCCAATGTGTTAATTCGCAGTTGCATGTTTTTCATGCCAAACCTGCGATAGATGGCCGTCATTACCCCAATGACTTCAGCATCTGCGAGTGCATTGTCAGCGCCAATCACCTCACAACCAAACTGATAGAATTGGCGATACCGCCCTTTTTGCGGACGCTCTGCGCGAAAACAGGGGCCGATATAAAACAGTTTTTGCACGCCGCCCTGCTGCCCAAGGTGATGCTGCAAATAAGCCCGCATAACAGGTGCTGTCACTTCAGGGCGTAGCACGTAATTCGTATCTTCCCGGGTGAACGCAAACATCTCCTTGGAGACAATGTCGGTTAACTCACCTACGCCCCTTGCGATGAGCTCTGTGGGCTCTAGAATCGGCGTGCGGATTTCGTGGAAATCGTAGGCAGCAAAGGTATCCCGGATTGTTGATTCTACGTAATCCCATGCGTTTATGCCATCACTATGCGCCCCCTCTGATCCTGAACCAACGGGCAGAATATCAAAGGTCCCAGTGATATTTTTCAACGTTTTACTCATACAAGACTCAATTCCCCTTCTTGAAATATCTGCAGCACTTCTTCTGGCGCTGTAGCCTTTAAAAGCCGATCTCTAAAAGCATCCTCATTCATCAATCTGGATACCCGGCTCAATAATTTGATGTGTTGAGATTTAGCTCGTTCAGCACTCACCATGAGAAATAACATTCTCACCGGAATATCGTCGATCGCATCATAAGCGATCGGGTTCTCCGTTGTAGCAAATGCAGCAACAATGCCCTCAACGGATGAGGTCTTTGCATGAGGTAGCGCCAATCCTTTTCCTACACCTGTAGACATGATCTTCTCACGATTAAGCACCGCTGCACGCACACCATCAAAATCGCTGATACTGGCATGACCAGACAACAAGTCTACAAGGTATCCAAGGACTTCTTCTTTATTTTCCCCGGGTAATTGCACGTGTACCGCACCGCTTTTTAATAGCTCGTGCACCCCCGAAATATTGGCTGTTATCATACCACCACCTCACTTTCATAGTCTTTATTAAGACTCCGCTATAATCACTTATTCTACCGGCAAGAAAGAACGTGCGATCTGCCTTGAAGTTCGGCTTTTCAGGGGCATTCAGCATACAGGATTCAAGGAAGATTTGATTAAGGACTAAACAACCAGTGACTCTACATCGATCAATCGCTGTTCAACGGCTGCCATATCGGGGGGTAGCGTTGAGGTAAAGTCTACTTCCTCGCGGGTATGAGGATGCGTAAATCCAAGCGATAATGCATGGAGTGCCTGCCTTGGCATCAGCTTAAAGGTATTTGCAAAGAATGCACGCCGGCGCGCTATTAGTGGACCATAACGTACCGTTTTCCCACCGTACGTTTCGTCTCCCAGAATCGGATGACCCAGGTGTGCCGCGTGAACTCTTATCTGATGGGTTCTGCCCGTTTCCAAACGGAAATGCACTTTGGATACATACCCATACGTTGCCTGGGTTTCATAATTTGTTATCGCGTGCTTGCCTTTATTATCAGCTACGACGGCCATTTTCTTGCGATCACGTGTATCCCGACCAATATTCGCTTCTATACGCCCTTCTTCTGGAGGAACGCCCCAAACAAACGCAACGTATTTTCGACGTGTGGTTCTATTCGCAAACTGTTTCGACAAGAGCGCATGCGTTTCATTGTCTTTTGCCACAACCAGCAAGCCAGAAGTATCTTTGTCCAGTCGGTGCACAATACCTGGTCGCACATCAATTTTGTCTTCTGACTGCGGCTTGGCATTAATGGTTGAAAGGCCAACTTCGCCGGGATGCGTGATTGTCTCAGGATCGAAGGTGTAGGTAGGACGCCCAAGATGGTGCAGCAATGCGTTTACCATTGTGCCTGTTCTGTTGCCATAGGCAGGATGCACAACAATCCCTGTGGCTTTATTCACAATTAACAGGTACTCATCTTCATAGACGATATCGATGGGGATATCTTCTGGTGCGGCTTCAATGGGTGGCGGACGATTAAGCCGGCATTCAATCGCATCATTGGCCTGAACCCGCGTAGAAGGCCTACTGATTACAATATCATTGATTTTCACGCGCCCTTCCTTCATGCCTTTCTGGACCTTGGAACGGGTAACATTGGACAAAAATCGCGTGATGTACTGATCAACACGCTCATCTTCCGCATATCCAGCCGGCACATCTAAAGAAATGATTGTTTCTAACTTTTCGGGTTCCATCAGATGCTGGATTGTTTCTGTCGGTGGTAATCTCTCGGGTGCTCTTGTGAGGCCTGTTAGACTGGATACTCACCGAGAAGTTTTTCCAAGACATCAAGCACTGTATCAATTTCTTCTGCAGAATTGTAGTACGTCGGCGCAATGCGTAGCAAACCATTCCGAACCGCAACATGTATCCGACGCTCCTTCAGGGATTCGAAGAGGCTATTCGCTTCTTTGTGCTTGAGGGCGACAATGCCAGAGTGGTGGTGTTCAGGAGAATCACCATAAATGGTGCCACCTAATGCCTTGATACCATCCCTCAATATACCAGCATTGGTCAGTACCTGTTGCTCGCACCAGGCCGGCGTTGCCTCGAGGTAAAGTGACAAGGCAGCACGCAACGCAGCAATGCCTACCGCATTCTGGGTACCTAAGTCGAAGCGCCGCGCATCATCGAAGAAGGACAGCTTGTAATCAATCAAGTGCTCCCAGTCTATGGGCCCATGCAACCAGCCGGCAAAAGGACTCAGTTGTTCAAGCAAGGGTTTAGCAACATATACCAATCCAATGCCCTGCATGGCCATCAACCATTTATGTCCACCCGATGCAAGAAAGTCTATGCCACACGCTTCTACATCAATTTCCAAAGCCCCCAAACCCTGAATCGCGTCTACGCAGAAAAGAATATCATGCGACTTACAAAGATCTCCAATGGCTTTTAAATCAGCTTTAAAACCAGACAAAAATTGGACCCAGCTTATTGACAACAGCCGGGTTTCAGGCGTGATTGCGGCTTCAATATCCTCAAGAGAAAACGTGCCTTCCTTATGGGTTATGAAGTCTACTTTGACACCCTGCTTTTCCAGTTTCATAAAAGGATAAACATTGGCAGGAAACTCACATCCGGGGATAAGAATGCGGTCACCTTTATTCCAGGTTAATCCCTGAGCCAGTATGTTTAAGCCATAGGATGTATTTGATACAAAGGCCACTTGATCATGATGCGTACCAAGGAGTTTTGCAGCAAGCTCTCTTGCTTCATCTACCACCGGCAGGAAGTCAAAATAGTTTTCAATATTCGTTAGATGCCGTTCTTGAAGGAAAGCATGAATTGCATCCATCGCCGGCTTGCTCATCGGCGAGACGGCAGCGTGATTCATGTAGATTAATTCTTTCGTATGGGGAAAGGCACGCCTAACCTGCTGAAGATCCATATTTTCTATCCTTACAACACATGCGCTGAAAGCTGACCAAGCTAAGGTGTTTGTTCATGCATTGCCAATCAGGCCATGATTTTGGAGGAGGCAAAATGAATACAGTCAGCTTAGAACCTTTCTACGATCTACGGCCATGCTTGCATTTGCTTCGATTTTTTCAAATGCTTCACTTCTCACCATTTTTCCTCTCAAAAACACCTATTTCATTGCCTCTGCGTATGACGTAGAATAAAGAGAAGTGGTTGACTATGCTCTGTAAAATTGTTTGCCGGCGAGTTGAAACACCAGGCCTTTAAACTCCAGGCTCAATAGATACACAAGTGCTGTCGACACATCCAGGCCAGCCTCTCTACAGATCACATCAATCTGAACAGGATCCGTAGAAAGCACATCGTACAATCTTTTTTCTACCGTGCCAAGCCCACTCAAATCAATTTGTTGCGTTGCGCGACTTAATGCTTGGCCATTTGCTCCGGTAACGTGTTCACCCAATTCCTCTAAGATATCATCGACCTGACAAACCAGTTTGGCCTGCCCCATTTTGATTAACGCATGACATCCCCCAGCCGTCGCATGAAACATCGAACCCGGCACCGCAAACACTTCCCGATTTTGCTCTACGGCCAATCTTGCAGTAATGAGCGCGCCTCCTTTTTCAAAAGCTTCAACCACGAGCGTCCCCAATGCCAGGCCGCTTATGATTCTGTTACGTTTAGGAAAGTTTACCGCATCTGGTTTAGATCGGAGAGGCAGTTCAGACACCACGGCTCCCTGGAGCATCAAATCCCTTGCGAGGCCGGCATGTTTGGCCGGGTAGATGCGATCGATACCTGAACCCAGTACAGCTACAGAATGCCCGCCGGCTTTCAAGGTGGTTTGATGCGCTTCTGCATCTATGCCATAAGCCAATCCGCTGACGATTGTAAATCCCTGGTCAGACAACGCTTCCGCAAAATAGGCAGCCGCTTTTATCCCATATGCAGAAGGCTTGCGCGTCCCAACAATTGCTATACTGTTTGTGGAGAGGATATTGATATCCCCGCGCACCCAGAGAAATGCCGGCGGATCATAGATCCGATCAAGTTGTGCGGGAAAACCATGGTGCCAGAAAGGAAGCAAGGTCGCTTGAGCGCGCTCAGCCCATTGAAATTGCTCGTCTATCGCGTCATATCCATCAAATGTCACGATGGCTTGCGCCAATCCTTGCCCAACACCTTTTAACTGCTTCAGCACTTTAGCCGGCGCATCCAAAGCAAGTTGGGCAGAACCAAAATGTGTGATTAGTTGGCGAACCCGGCCGGCGCCGACTCCCGGCACCATGGACAACGCCAGTAATGCACGATGATCCTCGTTAGAATCCCTATCAAAATTGTCTTGAAGGCCAGTATTGAGCACCATTCTCCTGCTTTTGTGAATGCAGGAGGTACATCACATCGAGTTGTATTCAACCGGATCTTGGCAGACCAGCCTAATAACTATAAATCCCGCATATCTTCTAGACGATCCCAGAGGTCATTACGTAACCTATCCAACCCTTTATGTGCTACTGAACTTATAGGCAATATTTCAACGTCATCCTCCAGTTCGTCTCGAAATAACTGCAAGAGCACTTCGATATCCTCTTCTGTCATTAGATCAATCTTGGCCAGCACGATCATCCTTGGCTTGAGCAAAAGCTTTTCGTTAAAAGCAGTAAGCTCTTGCAATAGCACATTGTAAGAGCCCACAGGATCGTTGTCCGTAACGGGAATCACAAAAAGAAGTACAGCATTGCGCTCAATATGCTTCAGGAACTGAATACCAAGTCCTTTGCCTTCATGCGCCCCTTTGATGATGCCCGGGATATCGGCAATGACAAACGATTTGTAATCACCAACCTGCACAACACCCAGCGCCGGCTTCAGTGTGGTAAAAGGGTAATCAGCTATTTTGGGCTTGGCTGCAGAGATCGCCGCAACCAGGGTGCTTTTGCCTGCATTTGGAAAACCAACAAGGCCAACATCTGCGAGCAGTTTTAACTCCAGAATTACGTCAAGCTCTTCGCTGTCTTCTCCTGGCTGCGAATACTTCGGCGTTTGACGCGTCGCGGTTTTAAAGAACTCATTGCCCTTGCCTCCACGCCCTCCTTTTGCCAAATGAAGTTGCTGGCCGTGTTCGCCAATCTCTCCAATCACCGTTCCCTTATCTTTGTCTTTGGCGATGGTACCGATCGGAACGCGTAATACGATATCTTCGCCATCCGATCCTGATTTATTGCGGGAGCCACCTGAAGCGCCGGCTTCGGCAAAATGGTGCCGGTTATACCGTAAATCAAGTAGTGTATAGAGTTGCTTGTCTCCTTCAAGAATCACAGAGCCTCCCTTCCCTCCATTGCCTCCATCGGGCCCACCATGTGGGTTGTATTTTTCTCTGCGAAACGATACTGCTCCCCCTCCTCCTTTCCCACTACGCACCGATATCGTCACATAATCCACAAACTTCATTTCAAATTCCTCGTGCGAGATCCTTGTGAGTATTTAGACGTTGTATGCTCCTTGCCGAAAGAAGTAGAGCTTTAATCCCGTTCATACAGCACTGTTTCTATATTCAGAGAAAGTACGAATAAACATCGTGCACCTTGCTTAAATCATATGAAGAACGTCATTATTTATACAGATGGATCATGTAGTGGCAATCCAGGACCTGGCGGCTGGGCTGCCTTGCTTATTTTTGGTGAGACAAAAAAAGAGTGCATGGGTGCAGTTGCAGAAACCACCAACAACCGCATGGAACTCCGTGCTGCTCTGGAAGCATTGCTGTCGTTAAAAGAACCATGCCAGGTCAAACTACATACGGATAGTGCTTATCTAAAAAATGCCTTTACACAGGGATGGATAAAAAACTGGCAAAAAAACGGGTGGCGCACTGCAAGTAAAAAGCCTGTTGAAAACCAGGACTTGTGGAAAAAACTGATCACAGAGAACGAACGGCACACGATAGAATGGATCAAAGTTAAAGGTCATTCCACTGACGAATACAATAATTTGGTTGATGGCATGGCTGTCGCTGTGCGTAAAGAGCAGTTTGGCGTGTAGTACATCGGTGAGTTGTTTGTTTTTTGCTAAAACCACGAGCGTCTCACCATTAACCAACAAACATAAACCATAATT
Source organism: Rhodothermales bacterium (assembly GCA_045106435.1). Lineage (GTDB taxonomy): Bacteria > Bacteroidota > Rhodothermia > Rhodothermales > JAHQVL01 > JBCCIM01. Next base: position 3,682 of record JBGCEN010000371.1, on the reverse strand, counting down.
TATAGCAATTTATGAAGCGACTTTTCTCGTTTATGTACCTTTTCCTTTTCCTGTTTATTGCTTCTTCCTGTTCAGAATCACAGACAAGTGATGGACCGAAAGCGTTAGACAAGGAAGCACAGGCTGCAATCTCGCCGGCAAAAGCGCTTGCGTTATTGAAAGAAGGTAATACCCGATTTGTCCAGGGTGAAATGATCGAGCGTGACCTGGCTAGCCAGGTTGCTCAAACGGCCGATGGTCAATACCCCCACGCAGTTGTACTAGGCTGTATAGATTCACGGGTCCCCCCAGAACTCGTGTTTGATCAGGGAATCGGTGATATCTTCACACCACGTATTGCCGGAAACTTTGTCAACCAAGACATTCTTGGCAGCATGGAGTTTGCGACAAAAGTAGCCGGCTCCAAACTTATCGTCGTACTCGGGCATACCTCCTGTGGTGCTGTTAAAGGCGCGTGCGATCATGTAGAGCTTGGTAACCTGACGCATACGCTCGCAAACCTTACACAAGCCATGGATGCGGTAGAAGAAGTGATTGGCGAGCGCAACTCAAGCAATGCTGAGTTTGTCTCGGATGTTGCTCATGCGAATGTAAGACTTACCGTCGAAAACATCCTGGATCGCAGCCCTGTTATGAAAGAGCTCGTTGACTCGGGTGACCTAATGGTCGTTGGAGCGATGCATGACGTAGAAACTGGCCTTGTAACCTTTATGGATTGATTAAACAGGCGACGGGTCATGCGCTTGGCGTTGGCCCGCCGCCCAGTTTAATATATCCTCTTCTCGCCTTATTCAATCTTACCAGTACCGTATACGCCTCTAATGGGTATGATGCGCGTGTCCACTGCGCCTTTTCCTTCAACAACGATGCGATCCGGGTACACGTGGGCGATGGCGTACGCATTTTCTTCGGGATAATTTACCATCCCTTTTAATGTGATAAAATGGATCCCATCCCGAATGCCAGTATAGCCGTCGTGATTATGTCCGTTAAACCACGCCTTCACAACCGGATAAGAAGCAAGTAATTCAACGATCTCTTTGTCATTCCAAAGATTGTGTGACATGCCAAGCGGATAGGTGGGAAAATGGCAGAATAAAATGACAGACTCTCCATTCTGTGTTGCTAATTCAAGCCGTTCGTTCAACCACAGAAATTGCTCACGATCTACACCACCATTCCAATCGTTCGCATTTGAAGCGCCCTCTTCCTGCAGCAATGCCAGCATATTTTCTGATTCAGATAAAACGCCTTCCGCCGGCGCAAAAGTGCTCATCCCCTGCCCGTCGACAGCGATGAAGCGCCATCCTTCAACTACAAAATCGTAGTAGCGCTGTGTTAGCCCCAGTCGCGAAACTACCCGATCTTTCTCAGATTCATCAACAGAGAACTCGTGATTACCCAACACGATGTAATGCGGGGCTTCGATTTTATCATAAATGGGTAAGATATCATCGTAACTAGAAAAATCTTCGTCGATGATATCGCCCAGGTGCACGACAAATCCAAGATCTCTACCATTAAACACCATGGCTGCAGAATCGAGACTGGCGATTGAAGACCTGTAATACCGTGTACCGGAAGACTCTTTGTCGGCATATTGGGCATCTGCAACAATCCCAAAAGAAAGTATGGGCGGTTGACTGGCTTTATCGTTTGAAGCCGGCTGCGTACAACCAGCCAAAACAAACAGTATTAACAGGAAAGCAAAGGAGGAAAATATTTTCATAAGAGGTTGAGATACCAGACAATTGTTCAATTATAGAGCCAGGACGTGTGGACATTTAATAATTAAACTCGACTTTATCCACATAGATAGCGTCTCGAATATCGAACACCGATCAAGAAATGTCCAATTTTGAAAAGATTTCTTTGATCGATTCATTACACCGCAATGTTTAAGGACGTTTTTGTTGAGCAGAATTGGTATGCTAACCGAGGATAAATCAAAGATATCGCATGGCATTTCGTGTATTAGTTACTGGCATACTATGTAGTTGTGTGATCGTTACTGCGCCTGGCTGCAGCGCTGATATTGCTGTAGAAGCCTCTCAAATCGCACAAGGTTCGCAGGACGGGCCTATCATTACCGGCCCGGAAATCTTTCTTGATGAATATCGTGTATCCTTGCTGGAAAAGTGGGCGAAGATGAAGCCGGCGTCAGTAACCGGCACCACAGTCAATGCGAAAAACTGGACCTTCGCAATAGGCAATCCGGCGAACGGACTCCACGCCACCATTGCGCAAAGCCCTGCATTAGACACCTCGGTTACCCTGCCTCATCGCATTTTAAAACCCGACTGGCCGTTGTGGTATGAGAAATCTATAGAAGTAGCAGACTATGAATGGCTCTATATCGATGCAGACGATGGTGCTCAGGTATTTCAAAATGGCCAACTGCTCAACCCTGTATTTGGTGAATTCTTTTCATTGCTTCCTGCAGAGGATTCTTCAGACAAGGCGGCTACAATTACAGTTCGCGTACTAAACAACGCCATGCGCGGTGGGCTAGAAGAAGCGCATCTTGTCGCGGGGCCGGCATTTCAAACGTATCAATTATATCGAGAACAGCGTACGGCCATGTTGCGCGTGATCTATGACGCATTACGTGCCCCAGCACTCAACACGGATCAAAAAGAAGCCTTGGAAGCAATGCTCAGCCTACCATCAGAAAATAGCATTGCCTCTGCTGCAGCAAGCTTTAACTCAGCACTGCGTTACCCTTACCTGCATGAATTGCCTACAACGGTAGATGATGACGGCATATTTAGCTTTACCGCCTGGGGCGATAGTCAGGCCGGCTGGGAGACCTTTCAAAAACTTGTAGATCAAATGGCTGAAATCCCTTCAGCGTTCTCCATTGGTCTGGGCGACCTTGTCGGGTATGGATCTAAAGAAGAAGAATGGCTCGCCTTCACCGTAGCGCTGCAGCCTCTATTAAAAACGCAGCCTGTTTTCCCGGTTGCCGGGAATCACGATTACGACGGATATTACAACGACCTCGTACCCCAATTATACTACCAATATACCCGTGAGAAAGAGACAACCGCGTCGTATTTCAGCTGGACCTACGAAGGTGCATTTTTTCTTGCGTTGGACCCAAACCGTAACTTCCCGCTGCAATTCGAAGATGAGCAGGTTGATTGGATGTTGGCAGCAATGGATTCCGAAGCATGGCGCGAAGCAAATTGGCGATTCATCTTAATGCATCAGACGCCCTTCGGACAAGGCTGGCCCGGATATCATGGAGATATGTTTATCAGAGAGCTTGTCGACTCACTCGCTGCACCAAAGGAGATCGATTTTGTCTTAACCGGGCACAACCATGACTATGAGCGACTGGTTGTTGATTACGGAGGTCATAAAACGAATTTCTTCATCTTGGGCGGCGCCGGCGGCGGATTGGAGCCTGAAGAATCTTCAGCATTTCCCCAAATGGATCTCGTCATCAAAGCGCATCATTTCTCCCGATTCGATATAGAACGACATCGTGTTAATGTAACTGTAATTGGACTGGATGGTCAGGTGCTGGACAAGGTTCTTATACAAAAGTAATCGCCCAATTGAACAACTAATATTTTCTCCCGATTAGCTAAATCCTCCAAGAACATTCTTCCCAATCGCACGACCACTTTCCTGCAGTGCATGGGCATTCATAAGCGTTTCGACATCCATTTGCCCG
>JBGCEN010000370.1:0-5161 GCA_045106435.1 Rhodothermales bacterium | reverse complement strand
GGTAGACAGTACTTCATCAACAAGCGTTTCCAGATAGTCTTTGTCAGCCGAATAGGTTGCTTGATCATAGTTGATCACAATGGGTTCAGCCGGCCGCTCTGCAAGCCAGTAAACCATCTCCACATCTTCAGGGGTCAATTTCAACGAAGGAATAATCGCCGCTGCCTGCTCTACAAGCAGAAAGGGATAGATACGGGATTGCAAACGCAACCCAACGTCTTTGACCCGTTCAGGATGCCGCCACGTTTTCCAGTCATATATTTTTGCTTTGCCCTCCGGCGTGATCACAATCAAATCGTACGTTGCTGTAAGAACATGGTCGTTTACTTCGCCAACGAGTGTTTTCTCAGGATACTTGCTACCGTCAATATTAGCCGGCTGATACGAGAGATAATTTTGCCACCATTCGAGAATTTCAGCTTGCTTGGGGTTGGCTACCGGAATCCCCAAAATATCACGATGTACCATTTCATGAAAGATCCGACCATTTTCCAAAAATCGTTCGCTGTCCAGCACGGGTTCACGTTCTACCGCCGGCCAAACAAGGCCTTCCAGGTATCCCAGTTCATACCGGCGTGGGCAATCTACATACGTCTGCAAACTGTGCGCGCTAAAAATGGGTGATGACTTATTGTTTGATTGATTACCCATGCGTAGCCCCCTGCGTGTTGTCGGGTGTTGCGGCATTATCGAGCCACGACTTCAACGCATTAAACGCTAACGCCGGCTCATTCTTTTTTCGTCTGCCTACATTACTCGTTACCATTAACTCTTTCCGGGCCCGGGTGATACCCACATATAACAACCGTAAACGCTCGCGCGCATAATCATATCTAGCTTCTTGTGTAGCAACGCCCTCTTCGTAGTCGGTACCATCAATAAATGAATCAAGCTGCGCAATCGTTTCGGCATCAAGGCTCAGGCTGTTTCGGATAAACCATCGCTCTGCACGAAAACTATCTGACTCCAGGCCGGCTGGAAAATCATAGTCACTCACCGAAAGCATATACACGCGGTCCCATTCCAGCCCCTTCGCTCCATGCATGGTGGCAACCACAATTTCACCTTTATGATCTTCGGGATCAAAGCCGCTTTTATCTGCCTCGATCGAACGAAGCCGGCGCTGGTCTTTGGCAATAACAACCAATTCGCGCTGCAGCTCATCCAACGTCGAAATCCGGTTTTCAGTACCCAGGTTATATTGCGATCGATCACTCAAGATCTCTCCAAAAAGTTGCGTCATTGCAAGCTTTTCGGGCTCATCGAAGATGGTCTGCGCGATGGCGGTTAGCATTTCGCCAATAGGCAAGAGCACCAGTCTCTGCCACTGCTGCAATTGATGTCTGAATTGCCCAAGGCAAAACGCAGTTTCTTCAGCAATGGCTTCTTTGTGTTCTTCCAACCAGTCGTTTGTTGGACTGGGCCAAATGAAAGCCTCGCTTTGCTCACATTGCTGGAGCCACGAAAGATGTAGCGCCAAACGCTCCTGAGTGGCCTCGTTATCTTCTTCTTTCAACACCCGAAAAAACCAGACGCGGTAGACTGTTGCCAGTGTTTTGTGCGATGCCGGATGCGCCAGGTGTTCCAGAATCCGGCTCAACGCGCCGGCTGCTTCACGTGTTGATGTGGTGAGACGGAGCAATGCATCGGTAAATGGTATGCCGGCTTTATCAAGCGCTCGAATGGCATCAGCCCCTTGCGCATGCGTGGGCACCAACATCGCCACTGTTTCTGTCTGGTGTGCCGGCAGCCATTTTTTGATCGACTCAATGACCCGATTCAACTCCAGTTCATTGGTATCCCCCCGAAACACAAACCCTACCTTACACACCTCATCTAAAGGATTAGGTTGTGGATCGCCGGGAGGCGTCGGCTCGATGTAGGGAATATCAAGGGCATCACGAAGCGGTTGAACTGGATGTTCTTCTCGAACCCATCGAATTAACTCGTTGGCCAGATTGATAATGGGCCGGCCAGAGCGGCCAGAATTTGGCAGATCTCTTTTAAAATCGGCTTCTTCCAAAAACTGCTTGAGATACTTGGGATGCGCCGTTGTAAACGTCTCGTAAATCGCCTGATTGGGATCCCCTACCCGCACCCAACTCCCTTCAGGTCCAGTCAGGTGCCTTAAAATCTGTTCCTGTAGTTCACTACTGTCCTGTGCTTCATCTTCCAGGATATACGGCCATTTTTGCTGCAGACGCGCAACCAGCGTGCTGTCATGCTCCAGTACATCGATGGCCGTTGTAATCAGGTCATCAAAATCAAGTGAGCCCCTCGTTGCCAAGCCCTGTTGATATCGTTCATAGACATCTCTCACCAGATGCGCCATCGAAGGTTCAACACCACCTAGATAATCATTTAAGTCCTTAACACTGACTCTTCGATTTTTCAAGTGCGAAATACCATTACGGATGACGTGGCGAAGCATGTCTGGCAGTTGGTCTTTCGAAATTTTACGCCGATTAAACTCGTTCAGATCTTCTTTGAGGTATCCGTACACAGCCAATTCATAGCGCGGGTAACATGCACGAAACGCGTTTTTCAAAATGGTATCAGATACGCGTTCATCGATCACCGAGAAATCAGCCGCAAGGCCGGCGGCCGAAGGTGTCATCGATACAATTTCGTGCGCCAGACTATGCAACGTTCGTACCCGATATCCTAATCCCGGCAAGAGCCCTTTTTCTTCGAGAAACGCTGCAATGCGCTGGCGAAAGTTATCTACAGCTGCATTCACTAACGTAACGATCAACACTTCTTGTCCGCGTTCCAGCCCGCCTTTCAGAATCAATGAAGAAGCAAGTTGAGACAGCGTCCATGTTTTGCCACTACCCGGAACAGCAGCAATACCCATCGTCCCTTTTTCGTATTCAAGAATGGCCTTTTGCGCCGGCCTCGGCTCAAATCCCGACATATTATTCCGCTCCCTCCGATGCATCAACCTCTAATGAAACCGATAAATACCGCATGATATTACTCATCACTTCTCTCAACATCCCTGTCTGCTCCTGACCATAGGCACTCAATTCACTAAAGCAGATGTAAAGTGATTCAGTGCATCGGTTTGTAAGCCCCACCATCATGTCTGCCAACCGTTCATCATCATAGAATTTCTCCATATCTGATGTCCATCTATTTCCCTTTTTCCAAAGCCTGTTGAGCACGTATGGATTGGTCAGCGGCTGCTGGATACGTTTGTGCCACGATGTACTTCCCACGTCCAGCCATATCTGGTGTTTGTACGGCTGGTTTTTGAGGAGAAATGTGTGGACCGGCGCAATCAATAACTCCTCTTCATCTTCTTCCCAGTCTACTGCGTAAAATGCAGAAATGACTCCTTGTTGCACCATCTCAATGTAGGAACCGCCGATCGGTATGTCTTCTGTAGACAGTACCCGGCCTACCGCTTGTCTGAACTTGCGCGACGATTCAACCAATCGCCCGACATCCATGCCGGCCTCCAGGTCTTTGTAAAAACCGAAGTTTACCTGACTGAGTAATTCACCAAAGAGCCGACTAAAGAAATGATCAACAGGCAATTCCTCTCCGTCCCGATACTCAAAGATCCATTGCCTTAATTTGTCATACTGCCCCCCCACCAGGTACGTGACCCGGTCTCTTAGCGCTGCATCCATTTCATCGAATGGCTTAAGGCCCACATCATCATGGACCGATTCATAGACCCCCGAACTCAGTAATGCCGCACGTACAAGATCTGCGTCCCCAAGCAAGCGATTAAACATATACGTCACGGCCTCATGCGAAGGGCGTGGCAACTTCCAGTGCGGGTGCGCAAGCTTTGCAAGGGTAAGCAATACCTTTGTCGTGGGCTCTTCGAGCAAGTCCCGTGACGGGCGGTGAATATGGTGTTGGATTTTGTGCTTGTCTAGCTGTACAGACAGCCCGTAGTGCAAACTTTCGCTTACAAAAGGGCTGATGATCGCGATGTCGCCCGGAGAAACGCCCGATGCAACCAACTCGGCAACCTGTGCAACTGCATTGTTTACCATGTCATGATGCAGCCGGCCAGAGAACACACTAAAACGTTTCTCACCGCTGCCCTCCATTTCAACAGCATCCAGATCCCCTCCCTTAATCTCTTCAACGAGCAATGCACCAAAATTCTTAAGCTCAGGTGGCTGCGTTGTAACGCTGCCGGCATGCAATGCGCCGGCGCATGCACTTTTTAAAGATTGGGCACTGTCCGGACTTGCGCCAAGAAACCGTCGATACCCGGCATCCTCATCAAACAGGATAAGACCTGAATCCAGTGAAGATAGTATTGCTTTTACAAAATCGTGCGCAAGCGGGATGTCCTCTTCGCAATTATCGTAAACAAGATGTTTGCAGGTACCCAGCAGGTACTCCCTAACTTGTGTTTGGGATTGAAACAGGTCCCAGAAAACCTCCAGCGATAGCGAGAAATCCAGTAAGTTGTGCGATGCGCAGAAGGTCCTGTAATCCTTTATGGTTTGTGCAATGTCTTCATAGCGGGGGTCATCGTCACCAGACAAGCCGGCAGCATCCTTCAGATATATGACGACATCATCCAAAGGAATCGCATTGGCGGAAGCTTTGTTCAGATTATCGAGTAGCTGACTGTAAAGACGTGGCCGGGTGAGTCGCAAATCAGAAAAATACCCTTGTTCTATCAGCGGACTCACCACCCGGGACATAAAGAACTGCGCAACCTCATAAGATAAAAACGAAGGCTCCTGGTCGTCAGCAAACGAGTATTTCTCACTCGATACCAGCGGCCAGTACAACGCAACGATACGGCCGGCCAATCCACCAATGGTCGCCTTGCCCAACCGATACCATGTGTTTTGATCAAAGGCTTTCTGGTACTGCAGCGTATAACTTCTTTGCGGCGTGAGCAGCAAAATCTCCTCTGGCCTCACACCTGAAGCAATAAGTGATTGGATACGCTCTATCCCAGCCGCCGTTTTACCCGAGCCGGCCGGCCCTTCAAGAAAAAGGGTTTTAACCTGGTCGATATGTGGAAGGGGTTGGTTCAGTTTAGGGTTTAGGGTTTAGGGTTTAGGGTTTAGGGTTTAGGGTTTAGGGTTTAGGGTTTAGGGTTTAGGGTGGGAAGTTAGTGGAATGCTTTTATTGATTTCAGAATATCCATCAAGGATTGCTGATTTTTGATCTTTTT
>JBGCEN010000369.1:0-4327 GCA_045106435.1 Rhodothermales bacterium | reverse complement strand
AGCTCGACTTTGTCCTTTTGGACAAAGTCTCGAATATCGAACACCGATCAAGGAATGTCCAATGTTGAAGGGTTTTTAAGCGCTATATCGATGTTAGACATACCTTTTGAGTCTTCGCCGTTTAATTTATCCAGGTCTGGTTGGTAAACCCGAGACGTATAAATAATCGAAAAAGACCTTGGTGGCGCTAAAAAGAGGCTTTGACATTTTCTTATTGGACAAAGTCGAGCTTAAGACGTGTTAACTTTCAGTTTGAACAGTCTGTTTTCACTTGATGTCAACATGCCCAAGCTTCTTGTCGATGGCCTCATTTCGTTTTTCAAGATCGGCAATGAGCCGCCGCAACGATCCTGATCCATCCTTTTCTCTATGCTGCACATCGCGAACAACCATCAGCATCCCCATTTCATCGCCGGCCTGATCTCGCAAGACATGTATCGATGATTCAACCCGAATCTCACTACCATCCTGCTTCACATGAGAATGCTCGCCGGCCCAGTAGCCTTTGTCGGCAAGCGTTTGATACGCATTTTCCTTTTCTTCGTCGTCTTTCCAAACGCTGCGGTACAGTTCATCCAGCCGGCAGCCCGTTGTTTTCTTATTGAACAGATTATATCGCTCGATGGCAGCTTTATTCAGGTATGTAACCTGTAATTCCTGATTCGTGATGACAACCGCATCCTGCATCTGGTTCAACACGTCTGCCTTGAAGCGATCCCACTCACTGGCCCTGTGCTGATCTGTCACATCAACAAAAGTACACACGATCCCTTTGTTGTTTTTATCCAGCGTATACGGCTGTACACGGATTTTATACCAGCGACCGTTTTGGCTGTGTTCTTTGCGCTCGATTGAAGTCTGTGAACGAGATACCGATTCTGCAGCTTTTGCAAGATCCCAGTGAAAGGGAGAGTCAACACTTGAAATGGGCCGGCCAATATCTGAGCGAACAAGATTAAAAAGGCTGCCGGCGCCCGGTGTAAACATCTCTACACCTTGCTCATTATTCAAAAAGAGAAAACCAATCCCACTATGTGCGATGATGCCTTCAAGATGGGCATATGCCTTGTGCAGTTGGTCGTTTGCAGCTTTGAGGTCCTTGTTTGCGCGAAGGATACCATCCTCCATATCTGTAAGCGCGGAGAATTCGGCCTGAACCTGGTCTTTCTCCAAAAGGGCGCTACGCAACGCTACTTGCAGTTTGTGATTTTGATCAATAAGATCATTTTGGGCCGATTCATATTCCTCAATGGTCAGCCGCAGGCGCTCTTTGGTTTCGAAAAGTTCTTCTTCCAGATAACGCGTCAAAGGCTCCTGCTGCATAGACAGGTCAGGCTCAGACTTTTCGCCGGCGGTCACCATCCGTTTATCTGCAATCTGACGACCACTAATCTGATCGCTGGCCACGCTATTTTCAAGACCGCTGTTAACAGCTATGCTACTTATCACAGGATGATTTATTGCAGGGCTGTTTTCTACAGACCCTTCTGCAGTTGAGGCTTCTTTCAACTTCGCGCCAGCAATGGAAAGAGATGCGCCATCCTTTGTCAGATCTTTTCTTCGATACAATCCATGCTGGACATCCAGTTCTTCAAACAGCGCATTCAGCTTACTTGAACGTACCGTAGGCTCGAGCACCAAATATCCACCTGGACGCAAGCGGCTATGGAATGCCTGAATCAGCTTCTGGTGGATCTCTTCATTCCTGAACATGAGCGGATTTCTACACACCAGCAAGTCAAGATCAGAAAATGTTGTCGGATCATCCGTCTCGCTATGTACAAATCTTACATGGCTTCGAATTTTCTGATTGATTCTATATCCATCTTTGGTCGCCTCAAAGAAATGATCGAGGCAAAAAGGAGATAGATCAGCGGTAACCAAATGCGGATAATACCCTCTTCGGGCCTGATTGAGCGCATTTTTATCCTCATCGTTTCCAAGAATGCGCACAGGTATACGCCGGCGACTTCTTTTCATCAACGCCTCTACCAGCATCGCCAGCGAATAGGCTTCTTCTCCAGTCCCACAGCCGGTCACCAGAATCCTGACCCCTTCCTCTGATGCCGTTTCTTTCCGGTCCATTTTTAACAGCGCTGGAATCACAGACCGCTCCAGCTCAAAATAGACGTTGGGGTCGCGAAAGAAATCAGTCACCCGAATAAGCAAGCTCTTGCGCAATGCAGGCAATTCAGCGGGGTTGTGCGCCAAAACAGTTTCATAGGTCGCAAGATCATCTACCCCGTTTAACCGCATACGCCACGCAAGCCGGCGCAATAGCAGAGTAGGGTCCAACTGGCATATGTCTATACCCGTTGCATCTTGCAGGGTATTTAATAAACTCCGCAACCCGTTTCCCTCACGCGCCAGATCTGCATCCAGCTCCTGCTTTTTCACTTCGGGCCAATACGACTCTGTATAACCTATAAGTCTGGCTACAATTGATACATCAGAAACCGAGAACGGAGAGGATTGAGCAGCCGCTTTTAAATCGGGCTCCCACTTCGCTGACTTAACAAGCGAAGATGCTTCGAGGATTGAGTTCATTGGATGTGGCAATGCTGCGGCCGTTTAACAGACCGTAGGGTAGAAGAGAGGTGTTGATAAGAAATGTGGTCACCAGGACCGGGGGAAGCAAAACCCTAAGAAGTGCTAATAGATTTCTGCTCCAGAAATGTGCGCCTATCAACCGAATCAATAGAAAGAAGGTTCCAGTTGACCTAAGTATTTTACTTTAAAGCATTTGCGCTAAGTGCAAGCGCTGCATAGGAAGAGGAATTTTTCAGGAGTACGAAAAGTACAAACACAGATACGAAAGGCTTCAGTCGAACTCATCGCCCTTTTACAAACGCAACGCGCCGTCATTTCATCAACATTATTTGTACACAAAAACGCTGAACCTTGAACTTTAAACTCGTAACGAGCGCAGATAAAGCGACAGCGTATCTGCACGTATCTGCGACGCTCCCTAGCGCCAGGTTGCATCAAGCACCCGCAGCCAATTCTCGTATCCTATTTTTCTCACATCAGCTTCTGTGTATCCTAGAGCATATAGCTGGTCTACCAGTTTAGGCAAGCCGGCTACATCTCCAAGTTCGTTTGGCATCGTTGCGCCGTCAAAGTCAGATCCCAAAGCCACGTGATCGATGCCCATTCTGTTGACAGCATAATCAATATGGCGTACCAAATCACTCAGAGGCGTATCTGCATTCTGCTCACCATCTGCTCTCAAAAAACCTACGTGAAAGTTGATCCCCATAATGCCACCAGAATCCTTAATGGCATCCATTTGACGATCTGTTAAATTCCTTGGCGATTCGCAGAGCGCATGTACGCCACAATGTGTTGCGACAACAGGATGTTTGGACAGCCGGTTCACATCCCAAAAACCTTTTTCGTTTAGATGTGAGATATCCAGCATAATTCCTAACTCATTACAGGTCCGCACCAGCAATTGGCCGGCTTCCGTCAGCCCGGGCCCTGTATCTGGAGATCCGGGAAAAGTGAACGGAACGCCATGTCCAAACACATTGGGCCGGCTCCATACAATACCCAAGGAGCGCAGGCCGGCCTCATATAGCACATACAAAGCGTCCAGATTTGCATCAATGGCTTCTGCTCCTTCTATATGAAAGATCATAGCCAAGACCCCTTCTTCGATGCACATCTTTAGTGCAGCTACGTCTGTGACAACCTTTACCTCACCTTCCGCCCGTGCTTCTATTTCATACATCAGGCGCGTCATTGCGATCGTTTTAGACAAAGCGTAATCATGATCAACAGGTTCAAGCGCAGCATTCAGGAATTGATTTAACAGCGCCTCCTTCGATTGATCACCATCGTTTACCTCTGGCTCAGGCCGCGGGATGAACATTGCAAAAAAACCGCCGGCAAACCCACCTCTTCGTGCTCTCGGCAAATCTATATGCCCAATTTTGCTTTCCTCAAAAAACGAGCGGCCTTTTCCACGATCTGGCTCTATCAGATTAAGTAGTGTATCGTTATGCCCATCAAGAAGAGGTATCAAGTTTTGCTTAGCCATGTCAATGTAGTTATTGCCTGGTTTTCAACACATGCAGAAAAGAGAATGTGGGAAAGGGGAATCATTTTTCCAAACTACCGCTGTCCTCTTACAGGGCAATTGCATTTAAAATTGTTCTGAATCTTAATTACTGCTGTGACGCGTTGCTCCGTTGTATAATCGGAATACAGCTTTATCCACTTTTAACACCCTGTTGAGCAAAAACTTTTGCGCGGGGATATCCCGCCAAATGCGCGGCGTTGTGCGGGGGCTTTTATCGAAGCGTTTAGCCAGGGACTGAGGCCG
>JBGCEN010000368.1:0-41724 GCA_045106435.1 Rhodothermales bacterium | reverse complement strand
TGCTTTTGAATCCGCTTTTTTATTTGCATCAGTCGGGCTGCGCCCTCGTGTCACACGTAACGCTGCTATGCGCTCAAAAAGTCGTATCCAAAATCACTCAAAATCTCATCTCTCTCAATTGCGAACCTCAAATCTCAACAGTTTTTTAGAAATAAAAAAGTATAACCTGACGACTTGGGAGTGAAAGCTTGGGGCTTCAATCAGGACATACTCGTTCAGGAATAGTGCACAACCTGCGTTGTTTGGAAAAGCGGATATCGCTGTGAAATATAGGTATGTAGTTTCTATAGCGAGAATTGAAATATTATTACGACATCGCAATATAACAAGAGAAGAGTAGGTATTGTAAACTTACGCCAAGGTTGTAGTTTGTGCCTGGGCTTTGGATATTTTTGGCGCTAATGGTATCGTAAATCACCTTTTATAGAATGAACAAAAAAACTGAGCAATCCGTGCAGGGTAGCAAGGATGATGCGTATGGAGAGCTCATCGGAATAGATGTGGGTGGTACGTTCACCGATTTTGTGTGGTTGGTCGATGGCCGGCTCAAAGTACACAAAGAGTCGACAACGCCGGCAGATCAAAGCACTGGAATGCTGAGGGGCATAAACTTACTAGGCGTGTCTGAAACTGCGGACGTAGTACATGGGACCACGGTAGCAACAAACGCCCTGTTGGAACGGCGGGGTGCAAAGACGGCATTGCTGACCACCAAAGGATTCAGGGATGTGTTGGCAATTGGCCGGCAGAACAGGCCGCATCTCTATAAGCTGGGACAAAAAAGGCACCCTTCACTGGTACCCGATGGGTTGAGGTTTGAGGTGAGAGAACGGGTCAGCGCAACAGGAGAAGTGCTCGAATCGCTTGATGTAGCAGCATTTGATGGAATAGTGAATGTGCTTCAGCGCGAGCAAGTGGAAAGTCTCGCAATTGTGTTTCTTTTCTCTTTTCTGAACACGCACCATGAAGAAGAAGCTGCGCGTGTTTTGCGAGACAAGCTCAGGGGAATTCATATATCGGTAAGCAGTGTGCTTTTGCCTGAGTACAGGGAATATGAAAGGACAGCCACAACTGTAATCAATGCCTATGTGCAACCACTCGTGGCCAATTACCTTGCCCGGTTAAAAGCCTCGCTGGGTGCGCGGCCTGTTCGGGTGATGCAGTCAAGTGGTGGAGCGATTAATTTGGATATGGCTGCCGAGCAAGCGGCGCGACTCGTGTTGAGCGGGCCGGCCGGCGGGATTGTCGGTGCTTTTGAGATGGCACGACAAGCCACGGGCAATGAAGCCTCCCGTATCATCACATTTGATATGGGCGGGACAAGTACAGATGTTGCGCTTTGTCCAGGGATGTTGCCGCGCACGTCTGAAAGCGTGATCTCGGACCTGCCTCTGCGATTTCCGTCAACAGACATTCATACGGTTGGCGCCGGCGGAGGGAGTATTGCGCGTGTTGATGCGGGTGGTGTATTACGCGTGGGCCCGGAAAGTGCTGGTGCACGTCCTGGGCCAGCTTGTTATGGCCGTGGCGGGCAAAATGCAACCGTAACAGATGCCAATCTTGTGCTGGGGCGCTTAAATGCGGAGGGCTTTTTGGGAGGAGACAATCAGGTGCAGCTGGATAAACGAAGTGCGGAAGCGGTAGTAAGTGAGATTGGAGAAAAGCTGAACCTTTCAAGGGAAGAAGCTGCGCTAGGTGTTGTGCGCGTTGCAAATGCTGCGATGGAGCGGGCGTTGCGCAAGGTTTCGGTTGAGAGAGGGCATGATCCCAGGGAATATATCCTGATTCCATTCGGAGGCGCCGGCCCGTTGCATGCTTGTGAGTTGGCCGAGGCACTTGAAATGACACAAATTCTTGTACCGCAATTTCCTGGTGTATTAAGTGCGCTGGGTTTACTAATGGCAGATGTTACCTATGATGTTTCTGCGTCCATTCTAAACGATTTTAATGCACTGAAAAGTGCGCCGGCAGAGCTGTTGAAAAAGATCAACACTTTGTCATCGCAAGTCATGACTGCGTTGTCTGGGCAAGGAGATGTTGTACCCGAATTAAGTGCAAGACTTGATATGAGATACAAGGGGCAGAGTTACGAGTTGAGTGTCGATTTGTCATTGCCCCTGGCGCTGGCGCATCTGGATCATGCAGCTTCTTCGTTTCATGATCTGCATAAAAAACGCTACGGCTACAGTATCGAAAATGAGAAGGTAGAAGTTGTAACGCTTCGCGTATTGGGGAGCGTCCCCGGACGCCGGCCCGAGTTGCCGCTTGCTGAATCCGCAAGTGACGATGTGAGCCAGGCCATTGTAGGGGAATCACAAGTGTGGTTTGAGAAAACCGGAAGCACGCCGACGCCATGTTATGATCGATCACGCTTGCAGCCGGGGCATGAGTTGAAAGGGCCGTGTATTGTGATCCAATATGACACGACACTGGTGATAACTGACTTGTGGAAGGGGCGGGTTGATGGATACAATAACATCCACCTTTGGCGCACAGCCCATGCGTATTAGGCGTATATGCACTATTTAACACATCTTATCCACAAGAATATGGACATTCATAGGTGTACACATCTAACATATGTTCAAGATTGGGTAATGGCTTAAGATGATTTAAAATAATCACTTACAGAAAATCAAACATAGAACAGTGAAGATTGGCTTAAGGTTTAGTCCACAAGTTATCCACATTTTCAACCACGCTTTGTAGGCGTTTTCGTGGATAACGATTTGTGTTCAAAGAAGGGAAACAAAATGGAAAACATGGATCCTGTGCTTATGGAGGTGTATCGCAACCGCTTTGCCGGAATTTCGGAAGAGATGGGGGTCACTTTGCAGCGCACTAGTTACTCGCCGAACATCAAAGAGCGACTGGATTTCTCCTGTGCAATTTTTGATGCGGCCGGTTTGATGATTGCACAGGCCGCACATATTCCCGTGCATTTGGGGGCTATGCCAGACAGTGTGGAGGCGGCCCTTGCGGCCTTTTCTGAGTGGCAGGATGGGGACGTGGTAATGCTGAATGATCCTTTTGAAGGCGGCACGCATTTGCCTGATGTAACCTTGGTTTCTCCGGTATTTGTGGACGCCGGCTCCGACGGCCCTGCCTTCTTTATTGCCAGTCGTGCCCATCATGCAGACATCGGTGGGATGACACCTGGGTCGCTTCCTTTGTCTACTGAGATTTTTCAGGAAGGGCTCATTATACCGCCTGTAAAATTGTATCGCGCCGGCGTCTTGAATGCCGATCTGCTGAAATTAGTGTTGCGCAATGTGAGAACCTCCGAAGAGCGAAAAGGAGACCTTGCAGCCCAGCGCGCCGCGCACGCTGTTGGGGACCGCAGATTGAGAGAAATGGCCGGTCGGCACGGTATTGAGCAAGTACTGCTATATGCCAACTTTCTACAGGCATACAGCAAGCGCATGGTAGAGGCAGCCATTGCGTCCTGGCCAGATGGAGTCTACTCGTTTGTGGATTATTTGGAATTAGATGCTGGGGCTTCTTCAAATGAAGTAGCAGTGCACGTGACAGTTACGATCAAGGGAAATGCGCTTCAGTTTGATTTTGCAGGCACCGCTGAAAGTACAGCAAGTTCGTTAAATGCAGTACTCAGTATCACGAAATCAGCCTGCTATTATGTGGTTGCGAGTCTTATGGACGAAGAGGTGCCAATCAATAGCGGCTGCTTTGCTCCTGTAAAAGTGTCTGCACCGGCTGGGTGTCTTGTGAATGCGCAGTCACCCGCTGCTGTAGCTGGCGGAAATGTTGAAACGTCCCAACGCATCGTTGATGCTGCTTTCGGAGCATTATCTGATGCCTTGCCCGACAACGTGCCGGCAGCTTCGCAGGGCACAATGAATAACCTTACCATTGGTGGAAAGGACCTGCAGGGCAAGCCTTTTGCTTATTATGAAACGATCGCCGGCGGGATGGGCGCGACTGCTTATGCAGATGGACTGGACGGTGTACATGTTCACATGTCGAACACCCTGAACACGCCTGTTGAAACGATGGAGATGGTGTTTCCATTTCGAATTGTGCAGTATGGGTTGCGCACAGACTCGGCCGGGGCGGGAAAGTTTAGCGGCGGGCAAGGGGTTGTGCGAGAATATGCGTTCCTGGCAGAAGTCACTGCGACGGTGTTAAGTGAAAGACGCACCAGGCAGCCTTGGGGGCTGAATTTTGGTGCTGCCGGCGCTTCGGGTAGGAATACGCTGGTTGATAAAGATGGGTATGAAGAGGCATTGCCGTCAAAGTTTTCTCGGCGTTTTTTACCGGGTGAGCGGTTGCGCATTGAGACGCCCGGCGGCGGCGGTTGGGGGGCAGTAGTTCCTGAAGAATGAGACTAAAACAAACCGGGTGTAACTTTTAATAATTCAAACTGTATACAGTATACAATTTAATCTAGCATGCGAAATAACCTGAGCGATGAACTGGCCGATCGCATTCGTGAGATGATCGCGAGTGGTACGTTAAAAGCCGGGGATCGGATAAACGAAGTACACCTTGCCGCGGAACTGGAGGTGAGCCGGACGCCCTTGAGAGAGGCCTTGTCCAGGCTTGATTCAGAAAAGCTGATTGTCAGCATACCGCGCAGGGGATTCTTTGTGCATCAACCCACGCCCGAAGAAATCGAGCAACTGTACATCATTCGGGCGATCCTCGATCCTGCAGCATTAAGAATGGCCGGCCAGCCATCTGACGCACAGCTTGATCGTCTTGAAAAGCTGAATGAGCAGATACTGAAGGCAAAAGGTGATCCTGGAGAGATTATCAATCTCGATGATCAATGGCACTTTGAGCTGCTTTCACACTGTAAAAACGAGATTTTGCTTGACATGATAGCTCAGTTTATCAAGAGGACGCGTTCACTTGAATATGCTTACATGAAAGAGCATGCAAACGTAGAAACTACAGTGAGCGAGCATAGGAAAATGATCGCGGCCTTGCGTGAAAAAGATGTAGAAGGTGCTGCGGATGTGCTTCATCAAAACATGCAATCTGCTGTACCGGCACTCATCGCATGGGTTCGGAATCAATTGGCTACCTAGTTGCCCATTATCACAACAACTTTCTCACCACAAACATGAAAAACCTGATTTTTGCACTTTCTCTGGTCCTGCTTATTGCTTCGTGCAAAAGTACAGCAGAAGAAATAGCGTCTGAAGAAATAGCAGCCGAAAAAATAAAGGCCGAGTCCGTGTGGATGCCGGCATCCATGCCGCTTTCTGTGGATGCACGCGAGGTATTTGAGGAGATGGAGCAGGCAATCCAGGCAGATTCTTTCCCACGCACAACCAGTGTGCTCTTATTGAAAAATGATGAGATGGTCTACGAAGGGTATTTTGGCGATGGCCACAAAGATCTGTTAAACGATACACGCTCTGCAACCAAGTCTCTTACTGCGTTGACTGTTGGCGTTGCCATTGATGAGGGATTGCTTACGCTTGATCAATCTGTTTTTGATATTCTTGAGGATCGTCTTGCTCCGTACGAAAATGATGGTCCGCTAAAGCGAAAAATAACTGTAGCAGATTTATTAACAATGTCTTCGGCTCTGGAGTGCAATGACAATGACATGGGTAGTCCGGGAAACGAAGAAAATATGTATCCGCTCAGGCATTGGGCCCGTTGGGCGGCAGACATTCCAACACGAGCTGTTTATGATCGTGATGAAAATGGTAGAGGCTCTTTCGCCTATTGTACAGCCGGCTCATTTTTGTTGGGACAGGTCATTGAAGAGGTCTCCGGTGAAACGCTGGATCAGTTTTTCGCGAGAACACTTTTTGAGCCATTGGGAATCAGTACGTGGCATTGGAGCAGGTCGCCCACCGGTGAATACATGTCGGGCGGTGGCCTTCGATTGCACGCAAGGGATTTGGCGAAAATTGGGTTGATGGTATTAGATGAAGGGCAATGGCAGGGCGAACAAGTTGTTCCAGCCGCCTGGATTCAAAAAGCCACAACCCCAAGTGTAAATGCCGGCGCAACGCAGGACTATGGATTTCAATTCTGGCAGCGTACCTGGAAGACCTCTTGCGGCCCAATGAAAGCCTCGTACATGTCGGGTAATGGCGGAAATAATGTGATTATTTTGCCAGCGTTTGATGCCGTGATCGTTTTAACGCGTCAGAATTACGGCCAGCGTGGTATGCATCAACAGAGCAACCGACTTGTCGAAAACTATGTACTGGCTTCGATGGAATGTGAGATGTAGGGGCATCACAGAAAAGATTTCTGTGATGCGTTTCGGGTTTAGCGTTCAAGGTTTAGGGTTGCCGGAGTAAAAAATTCTCAGTATTCGTACGCCTCGTACACTTCGCACTTTTTGTACCCATTGAACATCATTATAATCTGCTTTTAGCAGGGATGAGCTGGTTGCCGCCTTCGTTGTCGTAAATGGCAAAATCAAATCCTGGCTGAATGCAGTAGCTTCCGTATTCGCCATTTTTGTTGAGGGCAAGGAATCCTACCTGTATATCTCTGTAGTCGGGGTTTTTGCTAATCACGCGTTCAACGGCTAGCCGGCAGGCCTCTTCGGGTGAATTGCCCTGGCGCATAAACTCTACAACAAGGTGGCATCCAACCACGCGAATAACGGCCTCTCCCCATCCGGTCGCACAAGCGCCGCCGACTTCATTGTCTACAAACAGGCCGGCGCCAATAATTGGCGAGTCACCGATGCGCCCGTGTAGCTTCCAGGATGCACCACTGGTGGTACAGGCACCGGAAAGATCTCCGTTTTCATCAAGTGCCAGCATGCCAATCGTATCATGGTTTTCGACATTGATGATCGCGCGTACATCTTCTGGCGCGTCTTCAAGCCATTGCTTCCATTCTGCTTCTGAATCTGGCGTCAGTAAGTTTTCTTTTTCAAATCCCTGAGAAAGTGCAAAATTCAGCGCACCTTCGCCGGCGAGCATCACGTGCGGAGTTTCTTCCATAACCTTACGTGCTACAGAAATTGGGTTTTTGATGTGCTCTAGCACTGCTACAGACCCACAATCGCCTGCAGGATTCATGATGCAAGCATCAAGTGTTACGTGCCCATTTCTGTCTGGCCGTCCGCCAATTCCAACGGTCCTCACTTCCGGGTCAGATTCAGTTATCCGAACGCCGGCTTCGACAGCGTCAAGAGCAGAGCCTCCATTAGATAAAATCTCCCAGGCCCCTTCATTGGCTGCAAGGCCATGCTCCCAGGTAGATATGGCTACCGGCTTATTCACAGGTGCTGCACTCACCTCAGGAGAAGCGCAAGCGCTAAGTAAACTGCCTGAGAATAGTGTCCCTAAAGAAGTAGTTTTTACAAAATTTCGTCTGGTAGCCATGTTGTTGGTAGGTAAGAATATCGAACATCGAACAAGGAGTTTTCAATGTCTCGAAGTGGTTAACTATCGTTACGTTCGGGATGTCAATTAAACAGCAACACCTCTGTTTGGATAAGATGTCACTGTCCCTTAGGGTACAAAAAAATATCGAACATCGAACAAGGAATTTTCAATGTCGAAGTGGTTAACTATCATCACTTTCAGGATGTAATTTGTGCAGCAATACCCCTATTCGAAATAGATGTCACCGCCCTTAGGGTACAAAAAATATCGAACATCGAATAAGGAATTTCCAATCGCGAAGTGGTTAACTATCATCACTTTCAAGATGCTATTTGTGTAGCAAAATCCCTGATTGGATAAGATGTCACTGTCCCTTAGGGTACAAAAAAAATCGAACACCCAACAAGGAAAATTCAACTTCGAAGTGGCAAACTCACCCTTCCTTCGAAATTCAACAATCCTTATTGGATATTCGATATTCAAGCCGTTGGTGAAAACCAACCGGCGCCTAGGCTTCTACCCTGGATGTATTCAGGAAATTTCTGAGTACATAATGCAAGATGCCGCCGTTGCGGTAGTAGTCTACCTCAACAGGAGTGTCGAGCCGGCATAGCGTGGCAAACGTAATGGAAGTGCCATCCGTTTTTGTCGCAGTAACCATTATTTCCTGGCGCGGCTCAACATCATCTGAAATAGGAATGTCGAACGTTTCCGTTCCATCCAGTCCCAATGATGTTGGTGTATCACCTTCTTTAAACTCCAGCGGGAAAACGCCCATGCCAATCAGGTTCGAGCGGTGAATACGCTCAAAGCTCTCAGCGATCACGCCTTTCACGCCCAGTAGAATGGTGCCTTTGGCAGCCCAGTCACGACTTGATCCCATGCCATAGTCCTTGCCAGCGAGTACCACGAGTGGTGTGCCGCCTGCCTGGTATTCCATGCTTGCATCGTAAATGGCTTTGACTTCGCCGCTTTCCAGATTCTTCGTAACACCGCCTTCAGTGCCTGGTACCAGCTTGTTTTTGATGCGAATGTTGGCAAAGGTGCCACGCATCATAACTTCGTGGTTGCCGCGGCGAGATCCGAAGGAGTTAAAGTCGAGAAACTTGACGCCTTTGTCGATCAGGTATTTTCCAGCTGGGCCATCCGGAGGAATCGCGCCGGCAGGAGAAATATGATCCGTTGTGGTAGAGTCGCCAAGAATGGCCATTACGCGAGCGCCTTCAATAGACTTAATCACGGGCGTGTCCGGTGTCAAGTCAGCAAAGAAGGGCGGCTCCTGGATGTAGGTTGATGTGTCGCTCCATTGGTAGATAGAGCCTTCCGGGATGTTAATCTTATTCCAGTCCTCGTTAGAGGTCTCAATGCCATCGTATTCCTGCTTAAACATGTCAGGCGTCAGGAATTCGCTTACTGCATCCGTGATTTCCTTGCTTGTTGGCCAGATGTCTTTTAGATAAACATCAGTACCTGATTCATCCTGTCCAATCGGATCCTTTGTAAGGTCGATGTCTACCGTGCCGGCGAGTGCAAAAGCCACAACCAACGGTGGAGATGCAAGGAAATTAGCCTGTACAAGCTGATGAATCCTGCCTTCAAAGTTTCTGTTGCCCGAGAGCACACCAGATACAATCAGGTTGCCTTCTTTAACGGCGTTGGCAGCTGCTTCTGGCAGGGGGCCTGAGTTTCCGATACATGTGGTACAACCGTATCCGACAAGACTGAATCCGAGTTGGTCGAGATAGGGTGTCAGGCCGGCTGCGTGCAGGTATTCTGTTACAACTTTAGATCCTGGTGCCAAGCTCGTTTTAACGTACGGTTTAACTTTGAGGCCGCGTTCAACTGCTTTCTTGGCGACAAGGCCGGCGCCAATCATGACAGAGGGATTACTCGTGTTGGTACAACTGGTAATGGCAGCAATTGCAACATCACCGTGTTTCATGTCGATCTCAACGCCATTGCCATCAGCGTATCGCCCTGTTTTATTGAGCGCATCTTCTGTCAAACCGAATCCTCTGGGTCCTGGCGGTGTCGTAAGTGATTGGGCAAAATCACCTTTCATGCCAGGCAGGGTAATGCGGTCTTGAGGTCTCTTTGGACCGGAAAGGCTTGGTACAATCGTCGACATGTCTAATTCCAGCACGTCGAGGTACTCTGGGTCTGGCGTGTCGTCTGTGCGGAAGAGTCCTTGCGCCTTGGTGTAGCGTTCAACCATATCGATCAGTTCATCTGGCCGGCCGGTGCGGCGCAGGAAGCCGAGTGTTTCATCATCGATGGGGAAGAAGCCCATTGTAGCGCCGTACTCAGGTGCCATATTGGCGATCGTTGCGCGATCAGGTACGGTGAGTTTACTGAGTCCTTTACCAAAGAATTCCACAAACTTGCCAACTACGCCGTATTTACGGAGGATCTCAACAATTGAAAGCACGAGGTCCGTAGCAGTAGCACCTTCCGGCATTTCACCATGTAAGCGGAAGCCGATCACTTCAGGCATTAGCATGTAGATAGGCTGGCCCAGCATCACCGCTTCGGCTTCGATACCTCCAACACCCCAGCCTACAACGCCGAGGCCATTGATCATGGTTGTATGACTGTCCGTACCCACGAGTGTATCCGGGTAAGAAACCATCAAGCCATCTTCCTCTTCCTTCGTCCATACGCCACGGGCTACATACTCAAGGTTTACCTGGTGGCAAATGCCGCTGGCCGGCGGGACAACCGAGAAGTTGTCAAATGCCTGCTGGCCCCACCGCAAGAATTCATACCGCTCGTGATTTCTGGTAAATTCTTTTTCGGCATTGATGCGAAGCGCATCTTGCATCCCAAAAGCGTCTACCTGTACCGAATGGTCGATAATGAGGTGAACAGGGACGCCGGGGTTAATTTCATTTGGATCGCCACCGAGACGGGCCATCGCAGAACGCATGGCTGCAAGGTCAACAACAGCAGGTACGCCTGTGAAATCCTGCAGCAATACACGTGCGGGCTTAAACGGGATTTCTTCCTTCGCCGGCGCTTTCGGATTGTAGTTTGCAAGTCGCTCTACGTCTTCCTTTGTTACCAGAAATCCGTCACATTCACGAAGAACGGATTCTAGCAATACTTTGATGGAAAACGGCAACTTTTCAATGCCTGAAAAGCCCTGCTTTACCAGTTGGTTCAAATCGTAATAGTAGGCGCTTCCTGATCCTGTGTCGAATGTAGATTTTGCGCCGAAGTAGTCTCGCTTTTCTGGAGTAGCCATGCCCTGCTGGTTATGGTGGTTGATTCGCTTCGAAGAAGGCTACTATTACCCAGATTTCCCCGTTTTGGTTCGAGCTTCATTGGATCTTGATTGCCGTAGAATGGAATCTGCTTTTCACGGTTGTCTCAAGCCATGTTGTTGCTTGTAGTAACACGAAAGATGCGCTTATTTGACAAGTATCACGCGGCCTGATTTATAGAAGTTTTGGCCTGTAACGCGATAGATATACGTCCCACTTGAAAGCTGGCTGCCATCAATCACAAACTGCCGCGAGGTATTGGCGGCTAGTGATCCTCTGAAGATAGATTGGACCTGCCGGCCGAGGAGGTCGTACAGCGCAATCTCAACTTCCTGGTCCTGTGCAACGGTCAGACTGAATGTTGCTTGTGGGTTGAAGGGGTTGGGATAGGCATCGGTTAGCTGATAAGCTTCTTTGAGATCAATGGTTAGTATGATTTCTTCGCTCATCGAGAAGGTGCCGTCGAAGTCGATTTGTTTGAGTTGGAAGTAGTGCGTGCCAGCGGTCAGGTTTTCGATGGTGTAGGTGTACTGCTGGGGCTCATTCGTGGTGCCGGCGCCTGGGATGAATGGGCTGAGCTGGGGAGATTCGTGAATCTCCCGTACGTTGCTATTGGGATTGGCTGAGCGCTGAATTATCTCGAAGCCGGCATTATTCAGTTCGGAAGCAGTGGCCCAGGAAAGGTGGGCGGTGCTGCCGTTGGCTGTGGCGGTGAAAGTTGTTAATTCGACGGGGATCGTTGCGTCGGTCAGGTTGAAATCTGCCAGGAAGTAGCCAAGGCCATTGGCGCTCAGGGGTGGTGTGCCGCCTGCACCATCGAAATCAATGCTGCCGACAAAATTGCCGAATAAACGAAACGTGTCCGGGTCGTCGGAAATGACGTCTTGAACGGTAGCATCCGCGCCGACCGCCCAGTTCCATGCGCCCACGCCTTCTTCTGTGTATGCAGCAGTAAAGGCCGGGAAGCCAAAGGTGTTGACGTCATAAATCCCGTCAAGATCAAAATCGATAGAGCCCGTTGTTTGTCCTGCAACGTAAATGGCTGTGCCATCCGGGTCAACAGCGAGATCATTGGCATAGACCGCAGAGGCGATGAAGAAGTCTATCAATGCATTGGGAAACACGGCCCATTGTAGCTCGCCATCCGCATTGTATTTTGACAAGAACATGTTGTCAGCCGGCTCTGGCCCTGCAAAGGTTTCTGTATCGTTTTCGAAGAGCACTGAGCCAAATCCGTAGGTGCCTACAATATAGACATTGCCTGTCTGATCAAGCGCTACGCCACTGGTGAAAGAAAACGCATCGCCCCCAGCATAATTGATCCAGAGAATTTCTCCTGATGTATCGTACTTCGCTACAAATGCACGCGTTTGCGTGCTGAAAGCAGAGATGGCTGTTGATACAGGTGCCAAGGGACCTGCTCCATCAAAATCTACATCCCCCCTGAACGTGCCGGAAACGTAGGTAACGCCTTGGGCATCAACATCGATATCGTATGGTTCTACATTGCCCGTTATGGGTTCACCGTCAAGCGCCGTTTTGGATGTCCATGCCATTGTGCCATCTGTTTCGATCGCTGCAACATACATATGGCCTGTACCATTCTGGTTGCCTTCCTCGTCAAGCACAAATCCTGTCACATACAAGTGGTTGGTTGCTGCTGCATAGGTCAATCCCCGAACAATTCCTCCCAGGTTATCTACTTTTTTAACCCAGTTAAAGGTGCCATCACTTTCATATTCTGCTATAAAAAGGGCAATGGTAACAGGCGCCGGCGAAGTAATATCATCCACGCCGTCCTCGTCGAAATCTGCAGCTCCATCAAAGGTGCCGGCTACATAGATTTTGCTACCAACAGCAACAATACCGCCGCCTGCTTGAACGACCGATGCAGATGGCGTAGTGCTCCCGGCGAATTTCATCCAGTTCAGGGTGCCGTCAGGGGACGTGCTGGAAATTTGTATGTCAGCATCAATGCCGCCAATAGCTCCAGCGCTCAATATGTTGCCATTTTCATCGAAGGTGGGGTTAGCCAGAAAGCCTTCAAATTGGACAGCTTCGTCAAAATAAGGCTGTGCATAAGCCTCCAACAAAGGGGCGCATAGAAGAAGTGCAAAGAAGGCAATGGAAATGCGTTTCATTGGAAGCATCTGAAGATATAAGAGAAAAAGGAAGTGGGGGGTGCCAGGTGTAAGTGTAGGGGATGGTTATTAGTCGTTGTAATGGCCGGCTGTACGGAGGGTTGACTGTCGAAAGATTCAGTTTAGTTTACTTTAGATTGAAGGCCTGCGTTGGGGGAGATTCATGAATCTCCCGTGCGTTGCCATTAGGATTGCAGTGCCCTGAATTGAAGGGAGTGATGGATCGTTTTGTTGATATGTGCATAGTATGTAACATGCAAGACGGCTTTGAGCACCCCGATGATATGGAATGGCAAGCAACCCCCCGCCGGCGCGGACGTGGCGCAGCTTCTAATCCGGCGAATCAATTTCTGAAACATCATCATGTCGAAGACCCCGCTGCGCTCGATGAAGCAGATCTTCGCCAGGTAAAAACGGAGTTTTTTGCTGACACCTCCAAGTCTCCGCTGTCAAAAAACAATAGCCCGGATGTGCCTTTTGACTATGGCTTAAATCCATACAGGGGATGTGAGCACGGATGTATTTATTGTTATGCCCGTCCTTCACACGAATATCTGGGGTACTCCGCCGGTCTCGATTTTGAGACTAAAATTGTTGTCAAGCACGATATCGCGAACCTTCTCGCGCAGGCCTTCCAGAAAAAATCGTGGCAACCTAAACCAATCATGCTTTCGGGCAATACAGATTGTTACCAGCCCGTTGAGCGAGAACTCAAGCTCACGCGTGGCTGTCTGGAGGTTTTTGCGTGGTATAGAAATCCCGTATCTATCATTACGAAGAATTATCTGGTCACCAGAGATATTGATATTCTCGCAGAGCTTGCAGAAAGAAATCTGATCAGCGTTTCGATTTCAATCACCAGTCTGAAGCCCGAAATTACGCGGGTGATGGAGCCTCGTACTTCGCATCCGCTGCGCCGGCTTGAAGCGATTGAAAAGCTCGCGGCGCGTGGTATTCCTGTTGGTGTCATGGTTGCTCCCGTGGTGCCGGGCTTGACGGATGAAGAATTGCCTGAAATTGTGAAAGCTGCTGCTGAACGCGGCGCAAAGTGGGCGCATTATGTAATGTTGCGATTACCGGGGGCCGTGAAGGAGCTGTTTGTTGATTGGTTAGGCAATGAGTTTCCCGATAGAAAGCAGCGTGTGATTAACCGGCTTCGCGATCTTCGCGGCGATGAGCTTACTGACAAGCGGTTTGGCCAGCGGATGCGGGGCAAAGGGAAGTGGGCCGAAATCATTAGTCAGCTACATCGTAATACAGTTAAGCAGCTGGGGCTCAACAAAGAAAGGACCATGCTGTCACTTGAACATTTCCGCCGTGCCGGCCAGCAGGACTTGTTTTCAGGGTTGTAGGGAATAATCTTTGCCAGATAGGTAATAGGTTGCGCGGAAGTGTATCATACCAGAAGCGCAGCCTTGTTTTCCCATCTCTTTTTATCCAATTTTGATACTATGAAACCTGCATATTTATTTGCAGCCTTCCTTCTGCTGATTTTTTCAGGATGTGATACATCTGAACCAGAAGATATTGTTCTGGAAGATCCTGTACCCAGTTTTGTTGCGGATTCGGTTTACATAGTAACTGAATCCGGACTCATGTATCACGACTTGATTGTGGGTGATACAACCCGTGTCAGAGCTGATTCTGGAGACGTTGTACGTTTAAATTATCATGGCTGGCTGGATGGAGTTACCTTTTTTGATAGCTCCCTTTTACAGGGAGCGCCCCTCGAGTTTGTGCTCGGTGTAGGCAATGTGATACCCGGAATGGATGAGGGCATCAATGGCATGTATCTTGGCGGGGAGCGTCAGATTGTTATTCCGCCAGAATTAGGGTACGGACAAGAAGCCAGAGGAATTATCCCCGCGAATTCTACGCTTATGTTTGAAGTAGTGCTCATAGGGACGCAGTAAAGTGGTTAGCCGCTAAGCGTACAGGGCTTGATTTGAAACAACAGGTATGGTTTGTTGTATTCCGTTCGTTCGAAAAAGAAGCTTCATAAATACGCCACGCTTGTAATCCACACTTGTAACGCGGGCAGCTTCTGATCTACAAAGTGTTTCCTGCCATTCCATTCGTTCACAAAATCACGTTAGCTATGCTACAGCGACAAATCATCAATGGGTTGATCCTGGTCTTTGGATTAATTACTCTTTCTGCGTGTGACAGCAATGATGAAGACCCGGAAATTAATGATCCGCCGTTTCAAGTGGTTGCCGATGCAGATTATACAGAAACAGCCACCGGCCTGAAGTACTTTGACCTTGTTACGGGTACAGGTGATGTTGCAACGGTTGGGGATACATTGTCCGTAGAGTACACAGGCTGGTTACAAAACGGCTTTATATTCGATACGTCTGTCTACCTGCCGCGCCCGCCCTTTTCCGTTATTATTGGTACCTCACCGCTTATTGAAGGATGGACTGAAGGATTGCAGGGCATGCAGGAAGGAGGGCAACGTCAACTGGTGATTCCACCTTCGCTGGGATATGGCACAAGAGGTCAAGGTGCCATTCCGCCTAATGCTGTGATGATTTTTGAGGTAGAGGTGGTTAGTTTGCGTAAAGCTGGTTGATCGTTGGTCATGCCGCGAATCATTGTAGTTGGCTCCAGTTGCGCCGGCAAAAGCACCCTTGCTCAAAAACTTAGCGCAGCGTTTGGACTTCATTATATCCAGTTGGATGCTTTAAGCTGGTTGCCTAACTGGGTAGAACGCGATAATGCGTCCTTCCTTGAGCTATTGGCACAAGAAGCAAATACACACGAACACTGGGTCGTTGACGGCAACTATAGTCGAACACATCATATCACCTGGGCAAAAGCTGATGTGATTGTGTGGCTCAATTATTCTTACCCGCTCGTTTTGTGGCGTGCCTTAACGCGTACCGTTCGTCGTGTCTCTACAAAAGAGCTTCTTTTTGCTGGCAATGTAGAAACTGTTCGCCGTTCCTTTCTGAGCAAAGATTCGATTTTACTTTGGGTGATTAAGACTTTTCACTATCGCCGGCGCAGGTATATAGATATTCGAGCGAAAAACGAATACGATCATATCCAATGGATCGAGTTGCGCCGGCCACGGCAAGTGGCCGATTTGATGGTTCAGCTAACCGAATTGTACCCCATGCCTTCTGCCAATCATTCAGGCAAAATCGATTCAGTCTGATTGTTATCCCCTCTCAATTCAAGGAGTGTTCAGAAAACGGATTAGCTGATTAGTGCTGGGAATTACCTGGCTACGCATTGAGGATAAGTCGAGCAAAACCTCACGAATCGCTTATAAAAACCACAGAATTAACGATTGGCGATTTATTATTGGCAATTTTCGGGGGATCTGTAGATTTTTCTGAACACCCCCAGCCTCAATTCCCCAAACCCATCTCCATTCCTGGCTTTTCTGAAGTTAAGAACAACGCGCCTGTCGACGATAAACAAGGAAACATCTAATCCTGGTGGCATGGATTGGTAAGCCAAAAGTAGAAGTCATGTGCGCCTAACATCGAATAATTTCTCCTCCATAGTCGAGCATGATTCTCGTAAGGGTAGAATTAATTTATAGATCAATTTAATTCTACCCCGCAAATGGTCCATTCTGCCAGTTTTTAGCCGTGCACAAGTAATGAATTTAATGGCAGTTTTTTGCTGCCACCATAGTGCGTGATGACGGATGTCTATAAAGCTATTGCTTACGACCATAGAAAACTTCAGAAATAGATTTTTCTTATTGACGATCACACTTCTAATTATATGATGAACGCTTCCCTTCAAGAGAGGCTATATCGCCGGCTAGACGAGGCACCTGAAAGCAAGGCGATTGCTTACTACGATCCTAAAGATACCCTGTCATGGATCAGCTACGAGCAGTTTTATACCCAATCCCTCGAAATTGCTGCGCAGCTTTCAAAAAAAGGACTTCAGCCAGGTGACGTTTGTGCCATTGTGCTACCTAGCGGTCACCTTGCTGCCAGATCTATTATGGCGGTATTACAGTTGGGAGGCAACCCATTACTGGTGGCGCCGCCGGCAGTACAGGGCAGTTTGCTCGACTTGCCAAAAATTCTCAAGCACACCGTGCGCAAATCTGGTGCTAAGATTGTCTTGTGTGCTGACACGATGAAAGACCTGCAGGAAGACTTGTCGCAGGATCTGGAAGGTGTGGAGTTGCTATTTGGTGAAGACGAGATTGTGTTGCCTGGTGAAGGTGCAGACATTGAACGATTCTATCCAAGTTCGGATGCCATTGGGGCAATGCAGCTTACCTCTGGTACAACAGGTTTCCCACGTGTTTGTGTTTGGAGTCAGGAAGGCATTCTTGCTGCGCTTGATGGCATGGAGGCAGCTTGCGGTATCACAACCGAGGATATCTGCTTTAACTGGACACCTTTGTACCATGACATGGGGCTCATCAACAACTTCATGTTGTGCATGACCGCCGGCATCCCACTGATTCTCTTTAGTCCACACGAATTTGTGAAGCGTCCTTACCTGTGGCTTAAAGCCATGCAGGATACGGGCTCTACTTTCACATGGTCACCAAACTTTGGCTACGCGATCACTGCACAGCGCACGCGAGACCGTCAGATTGAAGGATTGGACTTGAGCCACGTGAAAGCTTTTTGGAATGCGGCTGAACGCATTCATTATGATACAGTGGTTGCTTTCTACGAGCGCTTCAAGGATTACGGGTTGCAGGAAAGTGCGCTTAAAATGAACTTTGGCTGCGCAGAAAATGTGGGCGGTGCAACATTCACAGCGATGGATGAGCCGTACCAGAAAGAGCACCTCGATGCAAGCCGCCTCTATGGCGATTGGATTGCTGACGAAGTGCCCGAGGGACAGGAAGGTGCCGTAACGATTGTAAGCTGTGGTCAGCCACACCCGACATTGGGTATTGAAATTCTTTCGGATGACAATGAGCGCTTGCCTGAAGGGCATGTGGGCAGAGTCGCTTTACGTACGCCATCCCGCCTTCTTTACTTCAAAGAAGATCAAGAATCAACCGATGCAGCGCATTTTGAAGACCTGCTGTTAACGGGTGATATCGGTTATAAGCGAAATAATAATTTGTATTGGGTTGGAAGAGAGAAGGAGCGCATTGTGTTGCGTGGCAAGAAATACGACCCAAGTGATTTTGAACCTATTCTTTTTGACGTCGAAGGGCTACGTACAGGAAGCTTTGTTGTTTTTGGTGTGGATGAGGGCGCGCATGGTACACAACGCGTTGTTATTGTCACTGAAGTAAGAGAGCCGCTCGAAAAAAGTCTCGAAGACATCTCTGCAGACATTTCTAAACAAGTATTTCTACGTCTGGGGGTTACCGTTTCGGATATCGAATTGGTGAAAGCTGGTACCCTCGCCAAAACATCCAGTGGAAAGCGCCGGCATCGGCATTTTGGCCAGATGTATAAAGACGGCAAACTCAAGCAATATCGTGTTGACGAGTCTTCGATCGAGGCTGATGTAAGCTAATCCCCGAGAGCTGACCGAATAATGCCCATGATAAAACAAGGGCAAAACCAAAGCCTTTTGTGTCGAAATCTTCTTAAAGAAGCATTTTTGATAGCAGTGTGAGATAGTAATGATAAATAATTTAGATCCATTTATTGAGAAACTGGGCCGGCATGCTCTCGAGGAAGTCCAGTTAAGGAAATTCCAGATCATGCTGGATAAAATCCTGACGCACAATTCGTTCTACCAGAAAAAATTGAATGCGGCAGGCATCACATCTTCCAGCGATATCAAGTCGTTCGATGATTTTCGCAAACTGCCCTTTACTACCAAGCAAGAGCTTGTGTACGACCAGCAGGATAATCCTCCTTACGGGACCAATCTGACGTTTCCACTGGAACTGTATACTCGGATTCACCAGACTTCCGGTACAACAGGGGAGCCTTTGCGCTGCCTTGATACGGAAGAAAGCTGGGATTGGTGGGCACGTTGCTGGGCTGCAGTATATCGTGCAGCCGGCGTCACGCCTTCTGATCGCATTTTCTTTGCGTTCTCTTTTGGTCCGTTTATCGGTTTCTGGAGTGCATATGCCGGAGCGCAGCGGATTGGTGCGCTTGCACTGCCTGGCGGCGGCATGTCTTCGCTTCAGCGCATAAAATTCATGATCAAAAATGAAGTGACTGTATTGGTGTGTACGCCAACATACGCGCTTCATTTGGCCGAAGTGGCTGAGCAGGAAGGGATTAACCTTGCAGAATCCAGTATTCGTATTACGATTCATGCGGGAGAGCCTGGTGCAAGTTTACCGGCTACCAAAGAACGTATCGAACGTGTTTGGGGCGCAAGATGCTGTGACCATGCCGGCGCCACTGAAGTAGGGGCCTGGGGTTTTGAAAGTGGCAGACATGGCGACTTTTTCGTCAACGAAGCTGAATTCATCGCCGAAGTGGTAGATGCAGACGGCAATCCAGCCGAAGAAGGTGAACTGATTATCACAAATCTGGGCCGGCTTGGTATGCCAGTTATTCGGTATAGAACCGGTGACCGCGTGGCTATCAATCATGCAGAAACAGAGAGTGATCGCACATTCCGCCGGCTTAAAGGCGGTGTGATCGGCCGTATTGATGATGCCTTGATTGTTCGTGGTATCAACGTCTTTCCAAGTGCCATTGAGAATATTGTCAGGCGCTTCGACAACGTAGGCGAATTTGCGGTTGATGTATATCGAAACAAGAACCTTGATGAAATGGAGGTCCGTGTTGAGATAAGCGGTGAGCAACCTGAAGATACTGCGAAAGAAATAGTCAAAGTCCTTAGAAATGGGCTAGGCCTTCGGGTTCAGCTGAGCGTTGTGCCGCAGGGTACACTGCCTCGCTTCGATCTAAAAGCCCGGCGCTTTACTGATCATAGAAATCTTGACCTTGCCGTTGCTGGCCAATAATTCGAATAATTTAGAATAGCAGAATAAACTTTAAATGGAGCAGGCCACGCGCCTGCTCCGTTTTTCATGTCCCACATAACTACGCTATGTTAAAGTATACCAAAGTTGTTTCAGAGCAGCTAGGCGATGGAAGCGCTGGAGGAATGACCACGGGCGCGGGCATTCCCTTTCTTGCAAGTAATATACAGGGCTTTAAGCTGCTGACATTAATTTTTCAGCTGGCTGTTGTGATATTCTCTATCCGGCTCTTTAATGTTGAAGAGTCTAGCGCACTGCATATCATTCTGCCGATTATCTTCGGCGGCTTTATTGTCAATGCGATCATTGCGCCGTCCTTGCGCATGCCATTGTTTGTCTTTTTGTCTTTTGCCGCAATTATCGCTGTTTTTAGTTGGGTGAACGGGTTATGGCTGATAGGGATTGGCCTGGGTTTGATAGGACTTTGTCATTTGCCCATACCGTTTCGAGCCCGTGTAGGACTTGTGCTTACAGCTGTTGCCGGATTGGTGGTTTTACGTGGTGGATGGTATGCGGCTTCGTGGACGAGTTGGTCAGATCTGGTGCTGCCGATTCTGGGTGCCATGTTTATGTTCAGGCTTGTCATATATATGTGGGATTTGCGGCATGAGCGGAAGCCGGCGACCATTTGGGAACGGCTGGCTTACTTCTTTTTGTTACCGAATGTGGCTTTTCCCTTGTTTCCGGTTATTGATTATCAGCTATTCCGGAAAAGCTATTACAACGACGATGATTACAAAATCTATCAGAAAGGCGTACTCTGGATTTTTAGAGGCGTCACGCATCTGATTTTGTATCGCGCTGTGTACTATTACCTGGTGCCTACACCGGAAGAAATCCAGGGATTGGGGCAAGTGGTGCTGTTTATCGTCTCTAGTTACCTGATTTATCTCCGCGTTTCTGGGCTGTTCCACGTGATTATCGGGATTCTTTGCCTCTTCGGCATGAACCTGCCCGAAACACATCACCACTACTTTCTGGCCGGCGAGTTTAACGAAGTCTGGCGGAAGTTGAACATCTACTGGAAAGATTTTATGGCCAAGGTGCTGTACTATCCTCTGGTAATGAAAATCCGTAAGTGGGGCATGATGCGTGCCCGTGTTTTGGGTACCATGCTGGTGTTTGTTGCAACATGGCTTTTACACTCATATCAGTGGTTCTGGCTAAGAGGGGCCTTCCCGCTTAACGCTATCGACGGGCTTTACTGGGGTATCCTGGGTATGTTTGTGGTGATCAATACCGTACGCGTTACCAAGGACCTGACGCCTAAAGATGATGATGAAACAGGATGGTCGTGGTTTGCGGCCAGTAAGCAATCTTTTCGCATTCTGGGGATGTTCATCTTTATGAGTGTACTCTGGTCATTCTGGAGCAGTCATTCGATTGCTGACTGGTGGTCTGTAATGCTCGTTGGGGGTTCAGCCAGTATGGTAGAATATGGGATGTTGATATTAGGCATCCTGGGTATATTTCTTTTACTGGTTACGCACCTGTTCATGGATCACAAAGGATGGAGTATTTTGTGGGATGAAAATGAGCTGCCTTTCTACAATGTAGCCATACGCACAAGTATTGCTGTGCTCGCACTGGTTGCGATAGGATCCCCAATGGTGAATAACAATTTTGGCGTCCAATCGGCTTCGTTTATTACCTCCCTGCAATCGAGCCGGCTGAATGACCGCGATCAGGGTGTTGTAGAGCGTGGGTATTATGAAGGCCTGATTGATGGCAATAGCTATACATCTCAGATTGGGTGGAGTGATAATTCTCAAAAGCCTGACAATTGGAAGGCCACGATGAATTCTGATGCGGTCGAGCCGGGAGAAGATGTGCTCGTTTATCAGCTGATACCATCTTACGAAGGGACCATCAAGGATGCATCGTTCAAAGTGAACCAGTGGGGCATGCGCGATAAGGAGTACGCGAAAGAAAAGGATCCGGGCACCTTCCGTATCGCTTTTATGGGTGCTTCTTTTGAGCAGGGCGCCGGCGTAGACGACGAAGAAATTTTCCCGACATTGCTTGAGAAGTACTTAAATGAAAACCACGCAGGCAAGACCTACGATAAGTATGAGGTCTTAAGTTTTGCCGTGGGCGGATATAGTCCTGTGCAGACGCTTTATCTCATGGAAAATCGCGCGCTGGAATTTAGCCCAGATGTATTTATCTATGCGATTCACTCTACGGAAAAACGCCGGCTGCTGATGCAGTTGCAGAAACTGGCGCAGGATAAGCGTGATATCTCATACGAATACCTCGCTGATATTTTCACGGAAGCGGGCGTAACGAAAGATATTACACATCAGGAGGCCAGGCGCCGGCTTGATCCGTTTGGCAAGAAAATCATTCGGACCAGCTTTGAAAAGATGGGTCAGTTCAGTGAAGCGCAGCAGATTCCAATTATTGGATTGTTTGTGCCGAGCACGGAAGAGGTTGACGGCTACAATCCAGAATGGCATCCTGTATTAAAAGAGTTTGCTGAAGAATCTGGCTTTAATGTTGTTACGCTTGAAGGTGCCTACCAGGGCGTAAAGGCTGAGGCGGTTTACCTGGCTCCCTGGGATACGCACCTGAATGGGCTTGGGCATAAACTAATGGCTGAAGCGCTTTATGGTACCCTTGTGGCTGAAGATGGCAGGCTCAATCTGGGACTGTCGGAGAAATAAAGCCTTTATGATATTGAATAAAAGCATTCAGCATTTTTTATAGAAATTAAGATCGAATAATACAATGAGCGAAGCAGTAACACAGAGTTTCGATGAAATCAAAGTTGTCGCCAAGAAATATCTCGGAGACTTCATTCCTCCCAAAAAGATGGAAGTGTTGGAAGATTCAACCGCACTCATCACAGGTGGTATCCTGGATTCCATTACCATCGTTGAATTGGCAGCAGCACTTGAAGATCATTACGACATCAAGTTTGAGACCTTTGAGATGAGTGTAGATTACTTCGATACATTGGCTGACATTGCCAAAGTTGTACAGGAGAAAATTGCTGGAAACGCATGAGTAGCCAGGAATCCTTTGGCGATAGTGCTTCGGTAGACCTTGATGCAGACAGTGTTACAATAAGCCCCGAAGTTAACGGTCCTGGTTTTGATCCATTGAGCGATTTACTCGTTGCTCAGGTGGAAAAGCCTTCGCATCTAAAGGATATTAACCTGCGCACTTTGACGCCGTATCAAAGAGCTTTGCTAACCATTGATGGAACCGTCACAAAGTTTATTGAGGCATATGTGATGGAGCCCATCATGGTGCGTATGCTGGAGCAAGATATGCGTGAGATTCAAGCCCGGCATCCCTGGCTTGAAGTAGACGCTGGCACGCCGGTGATTACACGTCAGGTTATACTTGAGGGCAAATACAGTAAGCGACTTTTTGCCTACGCTGTGTCCTTACTGGTACACGATCAATTGCCAGAAAACGTGCGCGAAGACCTGAAGGTGCATCCGCAAGGTATAGGCAGGGTGTTGATCAAAAACAAGCTGGAAACGCGCCGGGAAGTGTTGTGGTACGGCCGGGAAGAAATGAAGGAGCTGCCAGATGCGGTACGAAGTCGTTCGGATGGACGCTTTAACAGCCGTACATATCGCGTAATCTGCAGTGGCAAGCCATTCATGCTCATCAACGAGAAATTCCCAATGACCGACGGCCAAATCCTTACACATCATTAGGAGTGGCGAATTGCGAGTGCCAAGTTTCGAGTGGTTATAAGTTCAATGCATAAATAAACTCGCCACTCGTCATTCGAAACTCATCCCTCCCTTTTCATCGCTAGTAAGCGCTTAATTCTTTCTTCGGCCGGCGGGTGTGTGGTGAAGAGGCTTTTGAATCCACCTTTTTTGCCGAATTGCGAATGCCAAGTTTCGAGTGGTTATAGGTTCAATGCATAAATAAACTCGTCACTCGGCATTCGCCACTCGGCATTCGAAACTCATCCCTCCCTCTCCATCGCCAGTAAGCGTTTAATTCTTTCCTCGGCTGGCGGGTGTGTGGTGAAGAGGCTTTTGAATCCACCTTTTTTGCCGAAAAACGGGTTTACGATAAACATGTGCGCGGTGGCTTCATTGGCCGGCATAGGGTTATGCTCAATGCCCTGATGTAAGCGGGCCAGCGCATTGGCCAGTGCGCGAGGGTTTTGCGCGATCTCGGCGCCATCCCGGTCAGCAACGTACTCTCTGGATCGAGATATCGCCATTTGAATGAGGAAGGCCGCAAATGGTGCAAGGAATAGCATCATCAAGCTTGTCAATGCATTGTTTCTGTCTCTGCCACCAAAAAACATCGCAAATCGACTAAGCAACGTAATGCCAGACGCGATCGTTGCTGCAATCGAAGAAGTTAAGATATCTCTGTTCTTGATGTGCGCAAGCTCGTGACCAATGACGCCTTCCAGTTCTTCGGTGTTAAGTAGTCTTACAATACCATTGGTAACAGCAACAGCGGAGTGTTCAGGATTACGACCTGTGGCAAATGCATTGGGTTGGTCGTTGGGAATCACGTAAACCGCCGGCATTGGTAAATCTGCCCGTTGCCTCAGTTTGTCGACCATGTTGTATAGCTCGGGAGCTTCTTCGGGGCCAACTTCTTTGGCTTTGTACATTTTCAGTACAATCTTATCGCTAAACCAATAGCTGCCAAAGTTCATGGCAAGTGCCACTACGAGCGCAATCATCATACCCGATGTGCCGCCAATCGCATTGCCAAGAAGCGCAAAAAGTACAATCAGGAACGCCATGAGCGCGCCTGTTCGAAATGTATTTAACATGGTTGTTTGGAGTAATAGTAGCGTGATGGGTCACAATTAGTACACGATAGGCCAGCCGAGTGGTTTCAGTGGGTTACTTAATGGAGCCGGCGCTTGCCGCTGCTTTGACTGTTATGCGCTTCAAATCTAACCTAAGCGCTTATCCCAGCATCTTGGTGACAATCATTACGTCATAGAGTGCATGTGTCCACGCAGCAACACCAAACCCGCGAACCAGGTAAATCACATTTAAGGCCAATCCGAAGAAAAAGCGAAAGAGAAAGGATTGACCGGTAAAGTCATCGCCCAATGGACCGATGTAGTGGATCGCACTAAAAAGAAGCGCGCCGGCTACCGCTGCCAAAATGTACGCCGCAGTCCTGAAGCCCAGAATTGCTTTTAGCAGAGCGTACAAGCCCCCGACGAGGATTACACGGAATAGTAGTTCTTCATAGATGCCGGCGCCAATGGAGAGCGCTAGCTGCATCCAGATGTCTTCATTTTCTAGTTGGAAATTCCCCGCACTTGCTATTACTGGCGCTACAGCTGAAACCAGAGACCATACCAGTTGGGATACAAGTAAGGCTACGATAACCGCATAAAATGCACTCTCTATAATAATTCCAACAAAATACGTAGGCCTTATCGGAATACGCTTTTTTCGTTCATAGAGAAGAATGCCAACGCCAATAATCAAGAGTACGCCGCCCATGATGACCGAGGCCGGCCCGTCAATGAATTGCAACCACTGCTTGAGCCATAATTCAGAACTGACCCTGACTTGTCCGATGCGTCCTTCGTTTGCCGTAATGATTAGGAACTCATAGAGCAAAATCAACGGGATAGCGCAAAGAAAGCCATAAGTTGCCGTCCGTGTTACGGGTAAATAGGACGGATCAATGGCTTCTGTTGGGGCGGCTTCTGAAGGGCTTTCAACGGTTTCTTGCATTGGAAGCTAGTGCATTGTCAAGTTAATTAATGTCTAGAACCCAGGGTAGCGAGCGTCTGGTTTTTAGCATGTGTAGAAAGGTGAAGCGGAAGCAGTGTATTCTACTGGTTCTTCCGTCTTTACAGCCCTTCTGTTTAGACTGCTACCGCATGGGCAAAACAGTGCTAGATCTTTAATCAAGATCAGAACGCGGCTCCGACTGGCTTTATAGACAAACGCTACTTATTCAACGACCCGAATCTGAATCTCTTGATCTTCGCCAAGCGTCAGGCCCAGTTCACGGGCGACAATCGCGGATACATCCATGGTGTACTGCGTGTCGATTGGACCGCGGTCGTTTACCTCTGCAAAAGTACTACGGCCGGTTGCTGGATTTGTTAGTAGTAAAATGGTTTCGATTGCCAATTCAGGGTGACTCACAGTGAATCGTGCGGGATCGTAAGGGTCGCCGCTTGCGGTAATCCGGCCGGCGAAGGTGTCTGGGTAGATATCAACAGGGCCTACCTCAAAGAGTGGCGGAATATTCTGTTCTTTTGGCTTCGCTACAGGCTCAGGGGCGGGTAGCGTTATAACTTGACCGACGCGCAGGCTCGGGGAGGTAAGATTGTTTTTGTCGGTGATTGATCTGACGCTCGTTCCAGACTTTCGCGCAATGCCATACAGCGTATCGCCTTTGCGTACGGTATACGTTAACGGGTCATCTGTGTCTTTAAACGAGGTTATGGGATCTGTATCTGGAATCCAGATGGTTTCATAAGGCTCCAGTACACCTGAATTACCGCCGTTAATAGCAAATAAAGCATAGGCTGGGATTCCGTATTCAACAGCGATGCTATAGTACGTGTCTCCGGGCTGGACGACATAGCTGCGTTTAGCCCGCGTAATAGGCTTGAATGTGCCGGCTGATGGATCCGGCTTTTCCGTTGTAGCTGAGCCGTTTCCCGTTGTTGTATTTCCCTCTCTGACTGCCCGTGGTACAACAGGATCACTTGCCGGCTTGAAGACAGGGTCTGGAAGAATTGGTATTGGACTTTGTGGTTTTGCGCCTGCAGTACTTACGACCAATTCCTGGCCGGCGAAGATTGTGTTAGCCGATAAACTGTTGAGATTCTTGAGATCAGAGACAGTTATGCCATGTTGTCTCGCAATACCGTAAAGGGTATCCCCTTTTTTGACAGTATAGCGCTGGGCATCCTGAGCCATGCTGATATTCACAGCCAGAAAAAAGAGAAAGCCCATAAGTAAAAGGCTGCGTTGCACAATCATAGTAAGCTTGAGATTGGTCGGGAGAAAAGTGGGCATCTTTATTCGTCTTCGAATCCAATACCCTGTGCGGCTAATAAAGCGTCTTGTAGTTCAGCGCGCGCATGCAAGTCTTTTAATTCATTTGCCATGCGGATGCCTGACTCGTACGTTCGAATTGCTTCTGCTTTTCGGTCAAGTAGCTCATACAGTTTTCCCAGATGGTAATAGGTGCCAACATAGGAGGGATTATCTTGAACCAGATGTTCAAAAAACGATAATGCTTCTGCTTTATTGCCTCTCTTGAGATATTCGCTAGCTATCGCAAATCGTGTAAACGCATCATCTGAATCCTCTTTGTAAAAGGATAGCAATGCTTTTAATCGATCCATAATATAACAAGGAAAGATTACAGTTTCTTGAAGAGTTCAGCGTTCAATAGGCGGGTTTATCGGGGAAACCCGTCGAATTCATGTTATGAACGACAGAAAGAGGGGTAAGTTTTTAAAAATCAACAAATTAAGTCACTATAGTACGAAAGAAGACCATGTTATAGCAACACCCACCTTGAAGCGCATAGCCTACCACCCACCGCCGGCACCGCCGCCGCCAAAGCTTCCACCGCCGCCTCCGAAGCCGCCAAACCCGCCGCCACCAAATCCTCCGCCCCCAAAGCCACCGCCGCTGCCGCCACCAAAAGTTGGGCCCCATAAAATAACCGGGAAGTCTCCACGTCGCCTGTGATGCCGACCGCCACTGCTTCCTCCACCTCTGGAAATGACTGAGTATAAAAAGACAGCAATGAAGATGAGGGTGATAATCGTATCGATATCAATGGGCACCCCCCTGTCTTGGGGTGAAGCAGAGTATTCTCCGCGTGCGGCATTAATCAGTGCATCTGTAGCACTGGAAAAACCGTTGTAGAAATTTCCCTGGCGGAAATTGGGCACAATAATGTTCTGAATAATCCGGCTCGCTATTGCATCCGGTATGGCGCCTTCGAGGCCATAACCTGTGGCAATAAAGAGTTTGCGATCATTTCTGGAGGCAAGAATCACAATCCCATTGTCTTGCCCCTGCTGCCCTACACGCCACTGCCGGCCCAATTCGATGGCATACTCTGAAGCCGGCACGCCATTCATATCTGGAAGGGTAACAATTACAATTTGTGTAGATGTGGTGTCCTCGTACGCAGCCAGTTTCTGGCTTAGCCACCGCTCTTCTGAGTCGCTGAGCATATCTCCTGCATCAGTAACCCATTTGCCAGTGGGTTCCAGTACGGTAAATCCTTGCGCCATAGACTCGCATGGATACAGTAGTACCAAACCAAAGACAAAAAGGCTAAGCAGGAGATATTTCAAAGTTTTTATGTAAGCGTACAAGTGTAGGCATACACCAAAGTCAGGTTACACTTTGATGTATGCCTTTTATATCAAGAAACTTGCAGGTAAATGGGTATGCTTTACCCAGTAATAAACCTGTTTGTACTTTACTAAAAAAGCCGGGTTAAAATGCCACAGTAGGTGCTTGATCAGAACCCGCGTCTGCTTCAAACGGCGTGCGGCGATCAAAACCGAAAACGCCGGCAATCATGCTGGTCGGGAATCGGCGCACATTGGTGTTGTACGTCTGTACGGCACCGTTATAGTCCCTCCTTGCTACTGTAATCCGGTTTTCCGTGCCTTCAAGCTGAACCTGTAAGTCTCTAAATGCTTGTGTGGCCTGGAGTTGAGGATAGTTTTCTGATACTGCCAACAGGCGGCTGAGCGCTCCAGTTAATTGTGACTGTGCCTGCTGGAAGGCCTGCATTTTGGCAGGATCACTTAGATCATCTGCTGTCAGGTTGATGGAAGTGGCATTTGCTCTCGCATTGGTAACGGATTCAAGCGTCTCTCTTTCGAACTCAGCTGCTCCTTTAACCGTACTTACGAGATTGGGAATCAAGTCAGCGCGTCGCTGATACTGAGTTTGTACGTCGCCCCATACTCGTTCGACGTTTTCATCCTGTGTTATAAGTCCGTTATAGGTATTACATCCTGCACAGCCGGCGAATCCTATAAGTAGAATAATAATCAGCAAGGCGATAGAACCTTTGCTACGCATGTTCTCAATGGGTTGGTGATCAAAATCAAGGTTGGTTACGAATTACTCAGAGGTGGGTTGCGCACAGATATTAGATGGTTCATCGCAGTGCACTCGCAGTGAGTATCGGTTGTAGTATATTGATTTTGGTAATCATTCAATACATTCTTTTGGGAAAATGCTGTGATTTTGACTGGATAAGAGCCCCGTCATTAAGGTATGTTGACGCAAAATTAGGTACATCGTGTTAGAATAGCGTCTTTAAGATGTATGAGGAATCTCTTAAGTGAATGCTATACGTTTAAAAGATGCTTAATTACTGGACAAGGTTTTTTTGATTTGCCCCCGTTCCTATGAGCAATTCTGATTTTATCATATGCTGTGTTCGATGGCGGGCACGTTTGGGTATATTTTGTTTGTGTTTGGTTTTTTCGGCCTCAGTTTCAGCCTTTGCACAGGAGACTACCGTTCAGCAAAAAGATGCGTCTCAGCAAACAGATGTGTCCGCGTCCGCTGGACTGCCGGCTATTTTTGCTTCCAGCGAAATACTTGAGTTAACGCTAACCGTAGATCTGAATACGCTCATCAATGATAGCGGGGATCATCCTGGAGAGCATGCGGCGACGCTTGAGCGCACTGGGGTTGAGCGTGGGGTTGAGCAAGATGCATCTGTCCAGGAGATCCTGGTTCAGGTAAGAGGTAACTTTCGCCGGCAAAAAACGAATTGCAATTTCCCACCCTTACGTCTGAATTTCAAGAAAAAGGCCGTTCAAGGCACCATCTATGAAGGGCTCGATAAAGTAAAGCTTGTTACGCATTGCCAGAATTTGGATAAAACCTACAATCAACGGGTATTGCTCGAATACCTCGCATACAAATTCTATAACCAGCTTACCCCATTGAGTTTCAATGCCAGATTGGTCAAGATGACCTATAAAGATGAAAACAATGATCGGAAGAAGATGACTAAATTTGGTTTCTTGATCGAGGATGACGATCAAATGGCCAAGAGAAATGGCGGTGACATTATTAAAAAAACTATCGCCCATCAGGATAGCACGAACTACGATCAGATGACCTTGTTATCTGTTTTTCAGTATTTTTTGGGAAATACTGATTGGTCAGTGTCTGCCTTGCATAATATCCGACTTGTTCACCGCGCAGCAGATACAGGAAGTGATCTTGAAGAAATGCTGATGCCTGTGCCGTATGATTTTGACTGGTCTGGTTTGGTGAATGCGCCTTATGCCAAGCCATCCGGGAATTTATCTATAAACACAATCCGGGATCGGCTTTTTAGGGGCTATTGCAGGACGGAGGCGGAGCTGGAGCCTTACTTTGATTTGTTCAGAGAAGAACAGCCGGCAATTAATAAGCTGATAGATGAACTCGAACCCCTGGGGCGGAAATACAAGCGATCAACGCGTCAGTATGTAGATCGATTTTACAAAACGATAAATTCTGGCAGGAAAATCAGGCGTAATTTTATTAAAAGCTGTCGGAAAAATTAGGCATTGTCTAAAAAAGCCGGATTACTTCCGATGTGAAGACTTGCTCCACCGTCTGGCTTTCAGCATGGATCCCAATGTTAAAAGCAAGAAAAGGCCGGCAGTCATTCCAGCAGCAGAAGCTATCGTTGTATCGGCATTTAGTCGGGCGATGTAGGCAATGACGCCTGAGCCGAGCGACATCAACCCGAACAGAAACTGATGCCCAAGTGCGTACAACAGATTGGTGCTTTTTTGAAGCCCCTGAATCTTGACCTCCAATTCACCACGGTTTGCCCTTGAAAGCAGGCGTTGCATTTCATTCGGTATAGAGATGGCCGATTTTGCTACATCTTTTACTGCGTCACCGAGGAACGACTTCCAATCTTTATCAGGGCCCAGCACCGTTTTCTCAAGATATGGCTGAATGATTTGCATTGGATTCATTTGCGGATTCAAATAGGTACACAGGCCCAGGAGCAATAAAATGGTGCGATCTAGTAAGATCCAGTCTTTGGGTACTTGAAAAGTAGCCATCAGGTCGCGGATAGATATGTTGAGCCGGCGCATGTCCGAAAACATATCCATCTTCGCGTCAAACGTCGATTTTGCGTTGATGTCATCGAGCTGTATCGAATCCAGACTTATGTTTTCTATAAATTGACTGTAGAGCGTGTGAACAAATTGATCAACCGTTTCGCCGTCGGTGTCGTAAGCAACAAATCCCATCTGATTTATAGCTTTGGTGATTCGCTCCGGGTTTTGCTGGATCAGTCCGAGCAGTAGTTGGGGGATGCCGGCTTTCATGGCCGGCGAAAGTGTGGCTACAGCGCCAAAATCAATAAAGACGATTGTGCCGTCGGGGCGCACAAAGATATTCCCGGGATGTGGATCAGCGTGGTAAAAACCATCATCAAAAACCATTTGGCAATACGCTTCAACAACACGCTGTGCCAACGCATCCAGGTTGATGCCGCTTGCCTGAAGTCCATCTCTATCTGTAATTTTGATGGCATCAATAAACTCGGTAGTCAAAATACGGTGACTTGAGAATTCTTTGACTACAACGGGGAATGCGACATCCGGATGGTGGGCCATATTCTCCGTTATTTT
Source organism: Rhodothermales bacterium (assembly GCA_045106435.1). GTDB lineage: Bacteria > Bacteroidota > Rhodothermia > Rhodothermales > JAHQVL01 > JBCCIM01. The sequence continues at coordinate 10,465 of JBGCEN010000368.1, read as the reverse complement.
TTCGATATGCTGCGCTTCCTTAGTGAAATCCAGCTCGTCCAAAATCATATCGGAAAGCTGTTGATATTGCGTGCCCAGGCCCTTGACGCGTAATATCATGCCCACGAGGGCGAAGAGGTTGCGAATGGTCTTTAAGTCCATCCGGGCAGTTTCTTCAATATCAAAGTGTTGAACTTTTACTGCGACGCGCCGGCCATCTTTCAGGGTGGCCTCATGGACTTGCGCCAGAGATGCGCTGGCTATTGCTTCAGGATTAAAAGATGCAAATAAGGCTGCGGGCGAGTTGCCTAGTTCAGCCCGGATTCGGGCTTCAATTTCATTGAGTGGGCGTGCCGGAATCTTGTCCTGAAGGCCTTCCAGGCCAATTCTGAAATCCTCCGGCAGAAAATTTGTCAGAATGCTGATCAACTGGCCGACTTTTATAAACAACCCTTTCAACTTGAGGATCATTAATTCAACGCGCCGTGCATTCTTTCTGTGCAAGGCAGGCCTGCGTTGAGCAACCCACTCAGGGCCCCTGATAAATCCCCCCAATTTTAAAATCCCATAACTCAGCAGGATTCGCATTACAGTGCCGTAGACGCTCAATAATTTGAATCTACGCGCGAATCCTGATGTGGACGGAGCGGGGTTTACAGTCAGCATGGCGGACCTGGTCTTTTTGTTTAACGGTCCTACGCCACGAATTGCTGTTCGGGTTCTTTTAAAGTCAAAAGTCAAAAGCTAAAAGTCAAAAGTGGATAACCCTACTTTTGACTTTTAGCTTTTGACTTCAACCCCTTATTCGCTGACGACGAGCGATAGTTTGCCCAGTTCTTCCAGTTCAACTTCTCGGTTGTCAAGAGCTTTGACGGTCCAGATGCCGGGAGTGTTTGGGTTAAAACTGCGCCATGTGCGATATCTTATTGACCCTTTGACGGACATATCACGGGTGAATATTGATTCACCGTCTTTGCTGAATTGCAGCGAAAGTGAGTCGACTTCGTCTCCGTTTGGTACGACGAAGGCCATCCATATTTTGTACTTCATGCCAACGAGTAGCAATGAAGGGTCGAGTGTTTCGGTGCATTCAGCTTCAACAACATCGGGGCAGACCTTCATGTCTGCAAGGATTACGCCCTTTCCCTGTCCTTTGTAAAAGAAGTCAAGGAAGCTTTTTGCCGTTTCTGCGCTTGGTTTTGTTTGGGCTTGGCTGGATTGAGTGCTAGCGAGGGGAAGCATACATAGCATGAATGCCCAGGTGTATAGAACTTTCATTGATGTGCGGGTTTTGGGATAACAGTGATTTTAGAGCAAGTTTCTACCCTGTTTTTCGTAACAACGCCGGCCGCTAGCGGCAATTAAGCATTTGCAATATCAATCTGGAGCGCAGCAATGTCATTCAGGCAAACACGCTGTATAAAGGAAAACCCTAAACGATACAATCGTTCAGGGTCTGGCAATAGTCCAAATTGTAAGTGTTTAAGCTTTTAACTTTCCCTAGTAGTCCCAGTCGGTCCAGTCGTCAAAGAATTCGTTAGCGCCGTCGTTTTCGATTTCATCAAGTGCAATCTCGAGGAGTTCTGTTAGATTTCCCTGAATCCGGGTAAGAACCATCTCGTTTTCGGTAAGAACAACGACAAACAGATCGCGGACACGTCGATTTCTTTCGCGATACATAACCCAGCCCACCTCATCGATGTCTTCCACTTTGAGCGCCGTTTTCCAGCCTTTTTTCTTGAACCGTTTTAGTTCAGGAATATCAAGGTCCGTGAAGTCTGATGCGTAGGAAAGCGGATACACGCCAGCTTTAATTCTGCGGATGCCATAGGCAAGCCGGCTGGCTGTTTGTGCGTCTTCATCGTCTACAAATTTGGCGATAAAGCCGGCTGTGTGGAACAGGCCGGGCCCCATGGAAAACACAATACCCGTTTGTGCATCTACATCGGAATGGTGCTCTATATCTTGTTTGGTCCGGGATATTTCGTTTGTAAATGCACAGCCTGTAAGCATTGAGCCAAATATTATGACAGACAAAACCTTCATAATGCTTGATTTGCTCAGGAGGGATGGTAAAAACTTATTTGCTGTATTAAGCATGCTGTTTGTCATTAACAGTTAATAGCGATAACCAGTAGGCACGCGCTGGCTTATGTGCTTTTACCACGGGTTCTACCTGTCTTCCATTAAATTTGAGAGCGGAGCGATATCAAACTTGCTTCCGATACGCCCTAGTTCATCCGCAGCAATGTCGCCGACGATGTTGATCAGAACGGTTTCATTCTGTTCAGCATCTACAACCATCATCATGAGGCCAAGGATATACTCTGGATTTTCAATCGCGTAGACATCGACGTATTGTCCGTAGTCCCGGAGTCTGACAACAGTATCCCATCCTCCTGATTCCAGTTCTTCGCCGATAGACTCTGAATGTAATTCCATGGCACGGATTTGAGCACGTCTCATGGGAAAGCTACGAACTTGAATGGCACGAAGCCTGAGCAGCAGGTCTGCAAACTCAGGATCATCCTCGCGAGATGCTTCGGCTACGAGTTTTAGTAGATGTCCTTTGATATTCACCTGGAAGTTGGGTTCTGCATCGAACCGACTTTCCATATCGGTGAAGTCGATATATCCCGGGTCGTTGGTCATGTCATCCTGGGCATAGAGCGTGTTCTGCCACGCGCCGGCCCAGCCTGCGCAAAGCAGAACCAGGACAATCATCGATAATTTATTTTTCAGAGCCATTACTTATTCTTTGGTCTGTTCTTTCAGTAGAGGACCCAGCGCATCTTGCATGCTGGTTCCGGTAAGACGGCCTGTTTTGCTTACGTAGCCAAGTGCCCATTTTGCTTCTGCAAGCGCTTGCTCAACTTCCGCCTGAGAGATCATCTCGGGATCGGGAGTCGGCGTGCCAGGGCGATTTATGACGAATACAAATGTGGATGCTACAACAAGCAGTGTAAGTGTAGCCAGCACAGGGCGCCATTGTAGAAATGCTCCCCTGAAAAGGGTGTCACGAAGAAACTCGCCACCAAATCCGGAAAAGAGACGCGACCTGAAGTTTGACCAGGCATCTTTTCGGACTTCGTTGAGAATCGCCTTCCGGAGATCGGGAGATGGCTCGGGGGTAGGTACAGCGCGAAGTTCATCGCGTATGGTCACAGCCCAACTCACCTCTTGCTGCCAGTCATTATCTTGCTGGAGCAGACGTTCGAACTGATTGTGCTCCTCGATGGATAATTCACCATCCAGATACGCCTCCGTTCTGTCGTCTAGCCATTTATTGTTGTTCGAATCATTCGTTTTCACGTTGCAATACCTCCTGCAATTGATTCCGAAGCATCTTTCGAGCGCGGTGCAAATAAACTTTTACGGTTGAAAGCGGCAGGTCCAGAGAATCACATATTTCCTGGTACTTCAGCTCCTGGATCTCTCGCAGAATAACAATGCTGCGATAAGGTTCAGCGAGCGCTTCTACAGCTTTCAATAAATGTTGGCGAAAATCCGAAGCCTCTGTGTCTGAGTCTGGGAGTGGATGATTGCCTTGTGCGAATTCGAGTAGTTCAGTGTTTACAGAAACCGAGTTTTGATAAGTCTTGCGCCGGCGTATCGCATCCACAGATGCGTTACGCGTAACGCGAAGAAGCCAACCAAGCGGTTTTTCTTCGTCGATATTTTCGCGGTGCTTCCATAATCGAATAAAAACCTCTTGAGTTACGTCTTCGGCTTCTTCACGATTACCCAGGTAATGGAATGCAAATCCATAAACCCGGTTTTGGTACCGCTGCATTTGATGTTCAAATTGAATTATGGTCAAACCAAGGTCTCAAATCGCGCGCAATAGGATCTCTTGTCTCATTTTAGTTACTGTAATGCAAAACGCGCCGGTTTTGGAAAAGGTTACAGGGGGAAGGGTTTTAATTTTTTAGGCAATCAGAAAAGTCTGGAAGTCTGTGGGTCTGGGAGTCGGTAAGTCTATAGGGTCTTTTTTTGACTAATAGACTTACTGACTCCCAGACCCACAGACTTTTATACCTAATTTCCCGTTCGGCTTGTTTTTTGTGTAGAATGTTAGGTATAGACTTTAGTATCTATCACATGCGGCTGATACTAACGTTATGCGCTGTTTGTCGAGCCCACCGCAAATGCGTTTGTACGTTATGTAAGACACTATATGTAATATGCAGCATATAACACACAGCATATGTGGCCTGGAAGGTTGGCATGCCGAAACGGCTAGTTGATATGGTTGGTGATTCTTTTTTAGTAGATCGAGTAACAAACCCGGATTCCGTTTACAAAAGATGGTGTACCTGAAAGATGTATTGGTCAGGAATGCCTGTTGCCATATTCTTTGTATTACCCTATAGTGGTAGAAGGAGTAGATTTTGAGTTGAAAAAGAGAGACATTAAAAGCAGTGCATGCAACAAAATTCGCTTTCGTGGCGAATTAATAGAGTTTACCAATATTTTCACTTGTTCTGAGTTGACGTTATGTAGTGGTACGGAGTGAGCCGGCTCGCTGAAGCCCTTATTCTTGTGCTTTGTAGATAATGTGCTTATTAGCCATTTAATCCTTTCTTGTGGAAGGATCGATTTATCTTAGATATATGAAGCTTTTCAAAAAATCCTACACGATTTCTGGATTGTTCATCCTGGCCATTGGCTTGGTATTGGGCTTTAATTTAGAAGCTGCCCTTTCCCCTGATAACGATACCTATGAGCAGTTACAAAAGCTCGAAAACGCGTTTATCATTATTCAACGACAATACGTTGATGAAGCTGATCCGAAAGAACTCGTGGAAAGCGCTGTGTTGGGAATGCTCGAGGAGTTGGATCCGCATTCTATCTATATCAGCTCAGAAGAAATAGATGAGCTTCAGGAATCCTATAAGGGCTCGTTTGGCGGTATAGGGGTGTTGTTTGAAGTGATCAACGATACCATTCGTGTGGTTTCAACCATCACGGACGGACCAAGTGATAAAGTTGGACTGGTCGCCGGCGATCGTATTATTGCCATTGATGACACAAGTGCAGTCGGATTCACATCAAGAGATGTGATGAAGTATCTGAAAGGTAAAATTGGTACCAAGGTAGATGTGAAAATCCACCGTAAGCGCACGGCCGCACCGATCGATTTTACGATTACAAGAGGTCGTATTCCGCTCTATACCATTGATGCTTCTTACATGCTGGATGATGAAACTGGATATGTGCGCATCGATCGTTTTGCGATGACCACCTACCAGGAATTCAAAGAGCACACAGATGAGCTGAAAGCAAAAGGCATGGAACGCCTGATCATCGACTTGCGCTACAATGGTGGTGGAATCATGGAGTCAGCCGAGAAAATCGCTGATGAACTCATTCCTGGAAATAAAACACTTGTATATACCAAAGGCCGGAACGCGCAATATGATAAAGTAGTGCGCTCAACCAACGGTGGCAGCCTTGAAGACAAGCCGGTTATCGTATTGGTTAATGAGTACTCTGCATCAGCTAGCGAGATTGTCGCCGGCGCGCTGCAAGATCATGACCGGGCACTCATTGTTGGACGCCGTACATTTGGTAAAGGATTGGTTCAGTCGCAATTCCAATTGCCAGATCGGAGCGTATTGCAGATGACAATTTCGCGCTATTACACCCCGTCGGGCCGGCTTATCCAAACGCCTTATAATGATGGCGACATCGAAGATTACTACTCGCACAAATCGCTGGCGCATGATGTGAATACCAGCGATTACGCGGATACTGTACCCGATTCTTTAAAATTCTATACCTCAAAAAATCGCCTCGTATTTGGCGGCGGCGGCATTCTTCCAGATTACGTCGTTCCGCTTGATACCATGACCTCGAAGATTGCAAGTGCGGTCATTGGCGGTCAGATGGATCAGTTGTTTGCCCGGAAATGGTTTGAAGAGCATGAGCAAAAGTACAGAGATGCCTGGGGCGATCGAAAAGACGACTTTATTGATAATTTCCAGGTTGATGCAGAAATTTGGGATGGTTTTTGGAAGTATGCTGAAGAGCAGGGCATCAAAATAACTGCTGATGCCTCGGTGGCTGATAGCGAAGCTGATGTCTTCACTATGGCTGATGTTGAGTCTCAGCGTAAGACTTTTGAGACACGGCTCAAGGCACTCCTTGCACGACAGTTGTACGGTAGAGGCGTTTGGCATCCAATCGTTAATTCCATTGATCCTGAGATCAATAAAGCGCTTGAGCTTTGGAATCTGGTTGATGAGCTAGCCGTTCTGCATCGTTAATTAAGATTGTTGTTTGAGATAGCTGTTGTTTGAGATAGCTGTTAATTGAGATTACAATCGTTACAAGGAACGAGTTTTGCGTGCCTTGTAACGATTGCATCTTCTCATCCGTTGTTTGATGAGAAGATATCATTTAGCTGAAAATGTGACAGTAATGTCATAATTGAGTACTTGCTTCTTTGGAGATAGTTAAATATCCTCAATAGAGCTCCCGTTTCGCGGTCTGTGCATTTCAGTCTGGCATTTTCTAAATGCAGATTTCTGAAGTTGTGGCCCTGGAAGGCCCGCAATTTGTATTAGGGACTGCATTATTATTGTATTCGACTTAAGGCGCCCATAGTAAGAACCGATACTACGTTTGACTACTATGCCTGGTTTGTCCCTCCCACATCGTCGGATACACCCCCTGCTCGTACCTTTTTTATTCGCTTTTATTCCGGGAAGCCGTATGTCGCCACTCTCGACACGTCGGATTTGTTGTTGTCTTATGTTAGCCATGTGCTTTCTGTGTGCAAAAGAAATATGCGCACAGAAGCGGGCTGCGTACATTCTTGATACGGCACCGGCACCTGAATTAACTGAACCTTATCGTATTAGTTTTAGCACTTCTTCAAGAGCAATCACAGTAAGTTTTCCTCTTCGTGGACCTCACGCCCTTAACTTGAGAGCTGAATCTTTTCGTTCTGCATCCATGCCCAAAACACTTGAGCGTATACATCAAGTGAAAGCCGATTGGAAATTCAGGTCATTGCCGCTTACCGCGAGTTATACGTATGCACTGCCAAGTCCTGCATCATGGATTTATCCTGTCGCCGGCGCCGGTTTGTCTGCACATCTTTATCGGCAGACAGAAAAACTCGATCCCTTAACGGGCTTGCCTTTTAAGTATGCTGTAAATAATTCTGCCGATCCCGCACTGCCTTTGTTTGCAGAAAAGCGAGGCTTGAATTTTGGCGCAGAACTTTCCCTTGGCCTCATTATGGACGTTAGTAAAAATATCTTTATAATGAGTCAGGGCAGGTACAGATACGTTTCTTGTTCGAACCATAAATACGGTTATAATTATGGTTCATTGAACGTGCTCGACTTCAGTATGGATATTGGGTTTAAGTTCTAAAAGTAGTCCCTGTATCACGTGCTAGACGCCAGGGCATCATAACTAGCTACATTCCTGTCCGATTCTTTCCTTCCTACCCTAGAATTTCGGACGGTTCGTTTTGTCATTTCGCTTACCCACTCAGGTTACAATTGCTTCCGGTTGCATTCGGCGTATAGCTGAAGTTGTCGCGACCTTTTCTTGCCGGCGCATTCTCCTTGTAATTGATGAAGGCTTGCGTATTACTGCATGGCCCGATGTGATACTTGGTGCTTTGGAAGACACAGGACTGGAAGTACACGTTGAGGATCAGATTGAACAAAACCCCCGCCATTCAACAATAGACGAAATTGCGGGCAAGGCGAGAGGGTTGGAAATAGAGCTTGTTATCGGGCTGGGAGGAGGCAGTGTGCTTGATGCAGCCAAGGCTGTGGCGATGCTGCTTCGGAATCCGGGGTCGTGTGTTCAATACGAGGGGAAGAATCTGTTTGAGAATGGATCCGTGCCTTTTATTGCAGTACCCACAACTTGTGGTACCGGATCGGAGGTAACCTGGGTATCCGTGATTTCTCATCCTGCTGAATTACGGAAGCTCAGTGTCAAGGGAGACGCTATGTTTCCAGATGTGGCGCTGGTTGATCCTGATGTCCTTACGACGCTGCCGGATAGACTTATCGCATACACGGGCATGGATGCGCTCACGCACGCGCTGGAGGCGTACACAGTGGTGTGTCATAACCCCGTGTCAGATGCATTGGCGGAGAAAGCAATTGCGCTCTTGTTTCAGTATTTGCCTCGGGTTGTGATAGATCGTGAAGATGAAGAAGCACGGTTTGAAGTGATGAGGGCATCTACGCTCGCAGGTATGGCGTTTGGCAATGCCGATGTCGGCGGTGTCCACTGTCTTTCAGAGACCATTGGAGGGATTTGGGATGTGCCACATGGGTTGGCGAATGCAATATTGCTCGTGCCGGTAATGCGCTATCATCAGCCTGTTATTCAAAAACGATTGGCTGCCCTTGCAAGGTGTCTGGACTTAGTTGAGGCTGAAGATGCAGCAGTAGGCGTGCTAAGTGATGCGATGATCAATCGCATACAGGAGCTTGTAAATGAGCTGGATATCCCTGCTTTTTCATCATTAGGGATTAATGAGGAGGAGTATCACCGAATTGCTGCGGGAGCTGTTGAGAATAATTCAAACAGTTCAAACCCGCAGTTGATGGATGCGCCGGCCTATTTAGAAATCCTGATGGGTTTGAGCAGGCAGTCGTAAATTATATCCCGGTCTTACAAAGAAATAACTTCTCCGTGCTCAGGCATGATAATTTCAGCCTCCGGATAAAAATACTTGATGTTATCAGCCATCCATTGACGTGCTTCTGTTTCGCCATGCACGAGCACTATCTTTTTGGGCTTAAGTTTTTCAACAATCTGAAGCAATTCTCTACGGTGGCTGTGTCCGCTAAATCTAAACCGCTCGACGTCACAATTGATAGTTTGTGGTCCAATAAGACGATCTAGTACAACTTCATTTCCCTTGCCTTGTTTGGCTGCTTCAAGTATCAATTGTGCCGGCGAACCTTCTTTTGCGTAGCCAACCAGGAAAACACCATTCTTTTCGTCTTCGACCAACTCCTGCGCCAAACGGTTTGAAATTGTGCGCTCAAACATCATCCCGCTACTTACAACGTGAATGCTTGGCCGGCTTAGTGCTTCTTTGGTGGCTTTGCTGCTTCGGGGGAGTCTCTTTTGTGGTACGCCAAATACCTGGAATTCTGGGTCGTTGCGCGGGGTTGTAAGACGTGATTTGTCGTATAAATCTGCTACGGCCCGCATACCGCCGGCTGTATATACTGGAATGTCCGAGTCTATTTGGCCTTTGGATTTGAACTTATCAATTACTGCGAGGATTTCCTGTGCGCGTCCTAGCGCAAACACGGGAATCAGTATTGTGCCTCCTCTGTTCAGTACGCGTTGAAAACTCTTTAAGAGTCGCTCTTCCTCGAGTTTGCGCGTTGTTAATTCTGCATCCGGGTCAGCGCCCAGGGTAGATTCGAGGAGTAAAATGTCCACAGGACCTTCCGGGTATTCTCCGCCTGGAATAATATGCTGTGGACGCAGGCTGGTATCGCTGGTGTAAAACAACCGGCGCGATTCGCCATCTTCTTCAAATTCTATCTCAATACCTACAGCGCCCAACACATGGCCTGCGTTGTATAGTTTGCCGCGAATGTTTGAGGGATCACGCATGCCGGCGATAGGGAAATCATCTTCCAGGTCATGCGTCAGATACAAATGGCTTTGCATCTCAAGCTCTTCCTCATTGAAAAGCGGTTCAGAAAAACTAGACCCTTCTTTCAGTTTCCTCCGTTGGAGGCGCGCAGAGGCAGGGAGGAGGAATTCTACAAACTGCCGCGTAACGGGCGTCATGTGCACCACGACGTGTGGAAACTCACGAATGAGTATGGGGAGCGATCCCATATGGTCGTGATGAGCGTGAGTAATCACAGCATGATCTACATACCACCCGCGACCATTTTTCAGTAGTCCAAACTTTGGGAGGCTGGCTTCGCCTTCCTCTTCAGGATCGGCGCCGGCATCCAGTATAATGCCGGTTTCGTTAATCTTTAAGAAAAGACAACTGGCGCCTATTTCGTCTGTATCCCCCAGCGCGACAAACTCCATACACTCTGATGACTTGTATCGTGATTGTTCAAGCGAGTAGAAAAGTGTCCCATACTTTTCATTTTTAAGCTCTTTCCTACAGGCAAGGGGTGTATGGTGTTTCTTTACAGCGAGGATACAGCCGATCTTTCGCTGTCGCCTCTTTTAATGCCGCTGAAATGGGGCCTGGGTACAGGGCAATTGCATTTAAATAGTGCTGATTATAAACAATTAACAGGTCTCGCCTTAGACCTAGACAAATCAGCAAAGAAGTGCGCGGGGATATCTCATCAAATGCGTGGCGTTGTGAGCTGGCCTTTTATCGAAGCGTTTAGCCAGGGTCTTGGGGCAGTAAGACAAAAAGATGACGTGACACAAACAGGCCCTGGGTATGGAATGCGCGATTGGGGATAAAAGCGTGCATTTTATTTGATGGGCGGCCTTTTTCGTTCTTTTT